>JBIPLV010000134.1:0-4901 GCA_044369475.1 Cyanobium sp.
GTATTTAGCAATCAGGCTCTAAACCCTCTTTTTAACTATTGCTGCCGCTCCCTCTCGGGTCTTCAGGACTCATGGAACCTCAGACTGAAAGCTGCCCATACCGGCGACGCTCATAGTGTCTTATTGAGCGATGCTCGGGACATAGACGAAACCTGTGACCTTTGGATCACAGACCCTCCTTATGCAGACGCGATTAACTATCACGAGCTGGGCGACTTCTTCTTGTCGTGGCATGAGAAGAAACTGGCTACAGACTTCTCCGAATGGAAAGCCGATTCCCGAGCGGAACTGGCCGTGCGAGGCAATGGCGAAGACTTCCGAAGATCAATGGTTGAAATATATAGGAACCTTTCTCGAAACATGTCCAATGATGGCGGCCAGGTCGTCATGTTTACACATCAGAATCCTGCAGTATGGGCCGACCTTGGCATGATCTTATGGGCAGCCGGCCTAAAGGCCACTGCAGCCTGGACGATTAGCACAGAGACAGCTGCATCGGGCCTAAAAAAAGGGAACTACGTACAAGGAACCGTCTGCCTTGTCCTCCGCAAGCGCACAGCAGAAGAACCCGGATTCCTGTTTGATATATATCCCATGGTGGAAGACGAGGTGCGCAGCCAAATTGCTTCGATGCAAGCGCTAGACGACGGCGCCGAACCAAACTTCAACGATTCCGACTATCAACTAGCTGCCTACGCAGCAGCCCTCAAGGTACTAACGCGATACTCCAGTCTTGACGGAAAGAGCGTTGTTGATGAGGTTTTCGCTGTTCGCGCCAAAAACCAGAAAAGCGACTTTGAAGAAGTCATCGAACGCGCCATCACGATCGCCTGCGATGCACTCATCCCCAAGGGCTTGAACGACTCCTGGCGCGATCTCAGTTTGATCGAGCGCTACTACCTCCGCGCCGTTGATATCGAATCCCGCGGTGAACGCCGCAAGGGCATGTACGAAGAACTTGCCCGGGGCTTTGGTGTTTCAGAGATCAAACCCCTGCTTAAGAGCGATACGGCCAACGGCACCCGCGTGCACACGCCGTCAGGGTTTGGCACCAGCCTGCTCGCACCGATAGACGGCGCGGTGGAATCAACAGCTGCTCTGCCTCGCCGTGGCCGCGCCAGCGCGAGTGGCCCCCACCCCTTCGCCGCCAGCCCACTTCGCCATCTGCTCTTCGCCATCTGCGAAACAGCGGCAGCTGACAACGATCCCAATCAAGGCCGCCAGTACCTGCGCGACACCTTCGGGCAGACCTACTGGGGCCGCCGGGAGTCGATGGTGCGTCTGCTCGATTGGCTCGCTGCCCTCGGCAACTCGGAAGACACCGCTGACTGGGCCAAGGACTCAGAAGCCGCGCGAATCCTGGCCGGCCGCCTGAGGAACGATGACGCCTGATGCTCAAGCACCACTCCAGTAGGCGCAGCCGGCTCGACCGGGGCGTTCTCAACGAACGCCTGCAGGGAGCAGTGAGCTACGACCGCATCGCGGGCTACTTCCGCTCCAGCCTGCTGGAGGTGGCCGGAGAAGCGATCACTGGGGTGAGCGGCAAGGTGCGGATCATCTGCAACTCCGACCTCGATCCTGACGATTTGGCCACCGCCACCGCAGCCCAGGCTGCACTGCGCCGTAGCTGGTGCGCTGGTGAGCCTGAGCTGGCTCTACCCAGCGCCTTGCCTCGCTACAGGGCGCTCTACGACGCCCTGCTCAGCGACAAGATCGAGATCCGGGTGCTCCCCGACTCGGCCTTCGGGTTGATCCACGGCAAAGCAGGCGTGATCCGCTACGCCAACGGCAGCAGCACCGCGTTCCTGGGAAGCGTGAACGAAAGCGCCAGCGCCTGGAAGCTCAACTACGAGCTGCTCTGGGAGAGCGACGAGCCCGACACGATCGCCTGGGTGCAGGAAGAGTTCGACGCCCTCTGGAACGATCACCGCGCTCGCGCCCTGGCGGACTGCCCGTTCATCCAGAACGACGTGGAACGGATCATCCACCGCCAGGTGGTGGAACCCGAGAAGCTGCAGAGCAGCACTGTCATGGAGGCTGCCGCCGCCGCCGCGGTGGAAACGCCGATCTACCGGCGCGAGCAGGGTCTCTGGCCCCATCAGAAGTACTTCGCCAGCCTGGCCCTGGAGCGCCATCGCCTCGGCGGCGCCCGCCTGGTGCTGGCCGATCAGGTGGGTCTGGGCAAAACCATCCAGCTGGCGATGGCTGCCCTGCTGATGGCCCTGGAGGATCCCCAGGGCGGGCCGATCCTGGTGCTCGCTCCCAAACCATTGCTACAGCAGTGGCGCGATGAGCTGATGGAGCTTTTGCAGCTGCCTTCGGCCTATTGGAACGGCCGCAGCTGGGTGGATGAAAACGACGTGGAGCACCCCTCTGAAGGGGTGAAGTCGCTCAGCAAGTGCCCTCGGCGCATCGGGCTGGTGTCGCAGGGGCTGATCGTGCGGGGGATGCCGGAAGCGATCCGCCAACTGCTCAACCAGCGCTACACCTGCGTGATCGTGGATGAGGCGCACCGAGCTAGGCGCCGCAACCGGCCCAAGATGGACGCCGGCCAGCCGGAGGTGGACGAAAAGGCCGACCCCAACAAGCTGATGGCCTTCCTTTGCCAGATCGGCGACAAGACCAAAAGCATGCTGCTTGCCACCGCCACGCCGGTGCAGCTACATCCGATCGAGGCTTGGGACCTGCTTTCGATCCTCTCCAACGGCAACGAAGGCGTGTTGGGCGGGGTCACCAAAACCAGCCGCTGGTTCAGCGCCTACCGCACAATCCAGATCGCCACAGGGGAGCAGACCGTTCCCGCTGATGACGAGCTGGACGGCTGGGAATTCGTGCGCGATCCCCTACCTGCCGCAACGGAAGACCCCGCCATTGAAAAGATCCGCCGAAGGCTGGGTGGCAAAGCCAAGCAGTGGCAGTTCCCTCCCGAAAGCATCGAAAAATTGCCGGTCGCGGTTCGACGGGTTGAGCTGAAAAACAAGCTGCTGCCTAAGTACGGCGAGCGCTTCAACCCGCTACTGCGCTGCATCGTGCGCCGCACACGCAGCTACCTGGAGCAGGAGATCAACCCCGCCACCGGCAGCTACTACCTGCCCAAGGTGGAGGTAAAGCTCTTCGGGGAAGACGACAACGACGCCATCACCCTCGGCGGCTACCTCAAGGAGGCGTATGAGGAAGCCGAGAAGTTCAGCGAGATGCTCCAAAAGCGGATGCGGGGAGCTGGGTTCTTCAAAACGCTGCTGCTGCGGCGCCTCGGGAGCTCCATGGAGGCGGGCCGCAACACCGTAGGCAAGCTGCTCGGGGTCAGCCCCGGATCCGTTGAGGATGAAGACGAGGATGACGCCGACGAAGACCTCTTCGGCAACGAGGGCCAGGAGAAGGGCTACAGCGAGTTCCGCAACTTCTCCACCGACGAGATCACCTCACTGGAGCGCTGCCTGAACCTGCTCAAGCAAGGCGGCAACCGCGACCCCAAACTCGAAGCCGTGCTCGGCTATCTGCTGGGCACAAACCCCAACGCATCCGAACGCTGGCTGGACCGGGGCTGCATCCTCTTCTCGCAGTACTACGACACAGTGCGCTGGATGGGGGACGAGCTGGCCAAGCACCCCGACATCCCCAGCGATCTGACGATCGGCCTCTACGCCGGCAGCAACCGCTCCGGCTTCTGGCTTGGCGGTCGCTTCCAACGCTGCGACCGCACCCTGCTCAAAGACCGTGTGCGCAAAGGCGAGATCAAGCTGCTGCTCGGCACAGACGCTGCCTCAGAAGGTCTCAACCTGCAGCGGCTCGGGACCCTGATCAACATCGACCTTCCCTGGAACCCCACCCGCCTGGAGCAGCGCAAAGGCCGCATTCAACGCATCGGTCAGGCCCGCAACCAGGTGTGGATCGCCAACCTGCGCTACCGCGACTCCGTGGAAGACAAGGTGCACCGCGTGCTGGCAGAACGCCTCCAGGCCATCCATGAACTCTTCGGCCAGATCCCCGACACCCTGGAAGACGTTTGGGTGAAGGTGGCCCTCAACGACGAAGCCGAAATCGCCGAACTGATCGATCAGACAACCGCCACCCGCAACCCCTTCGACAAGAAATACAGCAAGGTGGAAGATGCGGCCTGGGAGATCTGCGCCTCAGTGCTGAATCCGATCAGCGTGCGGGAGTTGATGGAGTCGGGGTGGGCGTAAAAACCACTCAATCACCCTGCGGCCTAGCCGCTTCTCGAAGCTGGATAAAGCTCGAGACAACTCTCGGGCCGACGCCATGCAAACCATGCAGCCTCTGCGCAAGAAGTTCCGGATCGCAATCGAGGGATAGCAAATAATCAGTCAATCCTCTTTGCTTGATTGCCCCAAGGATTCTTTCAATTCTCTGACTAATCAGAGTTTCTACATACTCGCCTCGGATGTATCCGGCCGCAATCAACTTGCGGCGGATGTCGGCAGCACTAGGAGGATCATTGCAAAGAACAGATACGTCCAATAGTCCCTGCTCTCGAAGCTTGCCGCAAAGACCATAAGCCTTGCTAAGCGAATAATTATTTACGGCTAGCACCGAAACCACAAGATCTTGAAAGATCTCATTCACTTGACTCTGCGTGGGAAGCTCTCCAGTCATCCTAAATTCCTCCCAGCCAAATAAGTGCCGCAATCAAGACCCAAGACAGAAATCGCTGCTGAACGAGGTACTCCGAAGTCCACAAACAAGGGGCACCTCAACACGAATAACCAGTCAATTAGTCAACCTCCTGGCTGGCCACCATCCAGACCCGCTTCAAGGGCAAGGCCAGCCTGATTTCTTCCGGAAGCTTGTCATAGTGAGCGAAAAGCTTCTCCAGCAGCTCCTTTCGACTCCATAACCGCACTCGGAAAAAGTCTCGTGCCAGTTCCTTCTGCACATTG
>JBIPLV010000135.1:0-4887 GCA_044369475.1 Cyanobium sp.
GGGGCAGCTGGGGTAACTGACCCGGTTGGGTCGACTGGATTTGAAACGCGTTGAAAACGGAAACGAAAAAAACATCACAAATGACATGAACGGATATGGATCTCGCACCGGTGAACCGCCATCCCCCGCAGGGAATCACACAAGGCGGTCTGGCTGAACAATCTGACGCGTGGGCCTGTCTTGATCGGCAATCCCCAGGAAGCGCAGGGGATGAATGGTGCTGGTTCCGGCCTGCGCGGGCTCTGCAGCCCGCCGGCTTCTGCCGGATGAGGTGATCTTAGACCGAATCCCAACCGAACACCCGAAGAATGGTTCGGGTGAAGGCCTGCGCTTCAGGGGCAGGGGCTTCAGGGGCAGGGGCAATGGGGGCAGGGGGACTTGAACCCCCACAACGTTGCCGTCTGCGGATTTTAAGTCCGCTGCGTCTACCAATTCCGCCATGCCCCCGGCTTGGGCATCCTAAATTCAAGTCACTCCACAGTCTCGCTGTGCCGCTGCCCGGATTGCTCTCCTCCATCTCGCCGGACACGCTGCTGGTGCTAGCGGCCTACGTCGTGCTGGGCGGCACCTACCTGGTGGCCGTCCCCCTGCTGCTCTACGCCTGGATGATCAAGCGCTGGACCGCGATGGGCAAGCTGGAGCGCTTCGGGGTCTACGGCCTGGTGTTTCTGTTTTTTCCTGGCCTGATCCTGTTCGCCCCGTTCATCAATCTGCGCATGGCAGGCCAGGGCGAGGGTTGAACCCATGACCAACGGCAAGGCCCTGCTACTCGCCCTGGGGGTCTTCGGTCTGGGAGGCCTGGGTTATGGGCTGTTTCAGTTCGGCGGGTTTGAGGGCTTCTCAGCTGGCATCGCCGCCTCAGCGCTGTTGATGGTGCTGGTGCTGGCCTGGACCGGCAGCTACCTGTTCCGGGTGGTCACCGGTCAGATGACGTTCATCCAGCAACGCCGGCAGTACCGCGAGGCCTACGACGCCTTCACCACCGAGGAACTGCAACGCAAGTTTGAGGCCCTCAGCCCCGAAGACCAGGAGCGCCTGCTGCGGGAAACGGGCCAACTGCCGGAAGCCCCCCAGGGCGAGGCATAGGCTCACGGGTCGAAGCCCCTTCCGCCGCTCTGACTGCCGCTGCTGCTGTGACTGCCGCCCCCACTCCGATTCAGCAGCGTTTCGCCGCCCTGCGGCAGCACAGGCGCTGCGCCCTGATGCCCTTTCTGATGGCGGGCGATCCGGATCTGGCGAGCACCCGCGCCAGCCTGCTGGCCCTGCAGGCCCATGGCGCCGACCTGGTGGAGCTGGGAATCCCCTACAGCGACCCCCTCGCCGATGGCCCGGTGATTCAGGCCGCAGCCAGCCGCGCCCTCAAGGCCGGCACCACCCCAGCCGGAGTGCTGGAGATGCTTCGCTCCCTGAAGGGTGAGCTCACCGTGCCGGTGGTGCTGTTCACCTACAGCAACCCCCTGCTCAATCGGGGCATGGAGGCCTTCTGCGCCGCCGCCGCCGCCGCGGGAGCCGCCGGGCTGGTGGTTCCCGACCTGCCCCTGGAGGAAGCGGAAAAGCTCTCGGCGATCGCGGCCGCTGCGGGCCTGGATCTGGTGCTGCTGGTGGCCCCCACCACCCCTGCCGAACGGTTGGCCCGGATCCACCACGCCAGCCGCGGCTTCACCTATCTGGTGAGCGTCACCGGCGTGACGGGCGTGCGCACCAACCTGGAGTCGCGGGTGGGCACTCTGGTGGACCAGCTCAAGGCCCAGGGCGACACGCCGGTGGCCGTGGGCTTTGGCATTTCCGGTTCCGAGCAAGCCCGCCAGGTGCGCGACTGGGGAGCCGATGGCGCGATTGTGGGCAGCGCCCTGGTGAAGGTGATGGCCGACGCCCACGCGCAGCAGGCCGACGTAGCCGCCGCCGCAGGGCGCTTCTGCGCAGACCTGCGCGCAGGCCTCGACGCCTGAGCGCTCACGGCGTGCTGTTTTCCCCCGCCTGCGAGCGCAACAAGGGTCCGATCCTGGCGGTGCTCCAAGACTGGCTCCCTCCCAGCGCCCAGGTGCTGGAGATCGGCTCAGGCAGCGGCCAGCACGCCACCTTCTTCTGCCAACAGATCACCGGCCTCACCTGGCAGGCCAGCGAGCGCCAAGAGAGCCTCATGGATCTGCGGGCCCAGCTGGAGGCCCTGAGCCCAAGCGGCAGCGGTCTAGCAGCGGGTTCCCGGCTACCACCCGCCTTCGCCCTCGATGTCACGAACGCTGGGCAGTGGCCGCGCCAGAGCTTCGATGCGGTGTTCAGCGCCAACACCTGCCACATCATGCCGGCGGCGGCCGTGCCCCAGCTGCTGGCCGGCGCGGCGGGCCTGCTGCGCCAAGGCGGGCTGCTGCTGCTCTATGGCCCCTTCCACGACGGAGGCGTGCACACCGCCGCCAGCAATGCCGCCTTCGACCAGCACCTGCGCAGCCTCGATCCGGCCATGGGGGTGCGCGATGCCTTAGCGCTGGTGGAACAGGCCCAAGGCCTCGGCCTCGCGCCCCTGGCCGATGTGACCATGCCGGCGAACAACCGGATCCTGGTGCTGCAGCGGCGATGAGTGAGGTCAGCAACTGGTTCGGTGCCGTGGCAGCCGCCTATGCCCGCCACCGGATTACCTACCCGGCAGGCTTCTACGACGCCTTCCTGGCCCGTCTCCCCACCAATCCCCTGGTGTGGGATTGCGGCTGCGGCAGCGGCCAGGCCTCGGTGGATCTGGCCGACGCTGGTGCCCGGGTGATCGCCACCGACGCCAGCGACGCCCAGCTGGCGGCGGCCAGCCCCCACCCCCGCATCCGCTATCTACAGGCCGACGCCACCGCCAGTGGCCTTGCAGACGCCAGCCTGGATGGGGTGCTGGTGGCCGCCGCGGTGCACTGGTTCGCCGGTGAGCCCTTCAATGCCGAAGTGCGGCGGGTGTGCAAACCGGGAGCCGTGATGGCCTGGATCGGCTACCTGCCGTTGCAGTTGCCCGAGGCACGGCTCCAGACACCACTGGATGCCTTCCACCAGGGCACCCTGGCGGCCTGGTGGCCCGCCGAGCGGCTCTGGGTGGAGCAGTCTTACGCCGGCCTCACCTTCCCCGGCGAGGAGTGGCCCTTTCCTACAGGGCTCTGGATTGAACGCTACTGGACCCTGAGCGAGCTGATCGCCCATATCGGCACCTGGTCGGCGGTGCAGCGCAGCCGGGAAGCCGGCATCGATCTCCTACCCGCCCTTCAGGCAGAGCTGGCCGCCCTCTGGCCCGACATCGGCAGGGCTCCGCTGCCGATGCGCTGGCCATTCATGGGGCGCTGGGGATCACCGCGCTGAGGCGCCTCTCCATCCGATCAGAGGTGTTCAGCAGAGGTGGTCAGAGGTGGTATTTGGCGGCTGCCTGGTTTTTGCAGGTGGTCTTGGCCACGTCAATCGACTGGCGCTTCTTCATCTGCTGCACCACGCAATCGCAGGTGAAATCCTGCATGCCCTCGGGAGCCGGCTTACCGGATGCCTTCACCTCATCGTTGACGGCCTTGAGGCAGTACTTGCGCACCATCTGATCCATCATGTTGTCTCCAGCCAGGGCGCCAGCGGGAGGCAGACCAAAGCCGGCGACCACCAACACAACACCAAGGCCTAGGGAGCGGCGCAGCATGATCAACGACAAAACGGTGCTTCTGTCTTAACACCACTGCCAAGACACCTGTGGCGTGGCACCCGTAACCTCAGGCGCGACCGATCACCACCACCATGCGCTTTGTGCTCTGGGGCACCTACTGCGACAACGCGCTCGACAAGCGCACCCCTTACCGGGAGGAGCACCTGGCTGGGCTGCAAACGCTCAAGGATGCCGGCACCCTGGTGACCCTGGGCCCCACGGAAGGCAGCACCCACGTGTTCGGCATCTACGAAGCCGACAGCCTGGAACAGGTAGAAACCTTGGTGAAAGGTGACATCTACTGGCGCCAAGGCATCTGGACCGAAGTGAAGGTGTACCCCTGGATTCAGGCCTTCTAAATCGGCTTCAAGCCCGCGGCCAGTCCAACTGGGCCTGCTGCCACACGTAGTCAGCCACCGCCTCCGGTCCGCCGTCTCCGAGCACGCCCCCATAGCCCGACATCTGTCCAAGCCCCGCGGCGGCGATGGCAGCAATCCGCTGGGCATCGTGGATGCCATTGCGCTCCAAGGCGGCGAGCCGCAGGGTTTTGCCGCGCCGAATGATGTTGCCGCCATTCACATGGCATCCCGCGCAGTGATTCGCAAACAGCTCGCCCCCATCGGGGCCTTCAAGGTCTGCCCGGGCTGGCGTCGCCCCAATGAGCACCAGCAGCACCAGCAGCACCAGCAGCACGGCCCATAACCCCGCCCTCAAGAGAGGCGCGCTCACCAGCCCATCCGGGCGGAGCACAGCCCGCTCGGCTCCGCCATGCCATCCGATCTGCACCACCACGTTCATTCCGGCATCGCTGGTTCCAGTGTGCGCCTAGGGCGGCAAGGATGGTCCAACAAAAAACCCCGGACAAGCCGGGGTGATCTGTCGTCAGTGATCTGGCGTCAGTGATCTGGCAAGAGGCCTATCGGCCGAAGCCAAAGCTCACTCTTCGTCTTCGTCGGTGGCGCCGGCGGGAATCAGACGAATCTGTTTGCGACCAAGCTTGATCTCAAATTCATCGCCGGGCTTGAGATCGAGAAGGGCCGTGTAGGCCTTACCGATCAACAGGTTGCCGTTGCCCTGGACGGTGGCCACATAGCTGAGCTTGCGACCGCCCTTGCCAACCTTGCCAGTGCCGCCAAGCTCAACACCCTTGGCTTCCAGCAGCGCCTCGTAGAAGGCAGTGAAATTGAGGCGCTCGCCGCCGTCTTTCTTGCTGGAGACATACCCGCAAGCCCGGA
>JBIPLV010000136.1:0-4886 GCA_044369475.1 Cyanobium sp.
ACCAATGGTCCCCTCCTGGATCAGGTCCAGCAGCTCCATGTTCCGCCGCGTGTACTTCTTGGCCACGCTCACCACCAACCGCAGGTTTGCCGCCACCATCCGCTCCTTGGCCCGCCGACCCGCCTGCAAACGCTTTTTCAGCAGCGGTGCACTCAGCCCCGCCGCCTGGGCCAGTTCCGCCTGGCTCGGCTTGCTCCCCATCCGGCTCTCCAGCTCACCCTCCAGCTCCTCCAGCGCCACCAGCTCCTGCACCTGCCGCCCCAGCGTGATCTCCTGCTCGTGGCTCAGCAGCGGCACACGCCCGATGTCACGCAGGTAGCTGCGCACCAGATCGCCATCAGCCTGGGGCATCGAGCGCGCCGGAGCGGCTGTAGGGGCGGTAGTGGCGATGGCAGTAGCGACAACCACGACGGCAAGGCCTTGAAGATGTGTAAAGCCTAACCTGAAGAAGTGTGAACTCCTCTCAGAAATCCCAAAGACTCAGCCCGGCGCCACCCGCAGCAGCAGCCAGGAGGCGGTCTGCAGGTAGATGAACACCCCGGCCACATCGGTGGCGGTGGCGATGAAGGGGGCCGACATCAGGGCCGGATCCAGGCCGAGGCGATCAAACAGCAGCGGCAGGGCCGCACCGGCTGTGGCGGCCAGGGTGGTGATCGCCACCAGGCTCAAGCCCGCAGCCGTGGCCACCAGCCAGTTGCCACCGCTCACATAGCCCGACCAGGGGATCACCACCAGCATCATCAGCAGCCCCAGCAGCGCTCCCGCCACCGCCTCGCGCCAGATCGCCCGCCAGGGGCCCATCGCCTGGATGCGCTGGGTGCTCAAGCCCCGGATCACCACGGTGGAGCTCTGGGCACCCACATTGCCGCCGGTGCCGATCAGCAGCGGAATGAAGGCCGCCAGCACCACCACCTGCTTCAGCACGCCATCCATCGAGGCGATCACCGCGGCAGTGCCGCTGTTGGCCACCAGCAGCACCAACAGCCACACCACCCGGCGCCGGGCCACGGTGAACAGGTTGCTCTGGAAGTAGTCGTCTTCATCGCCGGCCTGCACGGCGCCGGCGGCGTAGAGGTCGCGGGTGGCCTCCTGCTCGATCACGTCGATGACGTCGTCCACGGTGACGATCCCCACCAGGCGCTGCTCCCGGTCCACCACCGGCACCGCCAGAAAGTCGTAGCGCTGGATGGCGCGGGCCACCTCCTCCTGGTCGGTGTCGGTGCCGACGCTCACCACCTCGCGGGTCATCACATCGCCGATGCGCGCCTCCGGATCGGCCGTCACCAGATCCCGCAGCGACAGGATGCCGGTGAGGTGGCGGGAGCCGTCGGTGACGTAGAGGGAATAGATGGTTTCGGTGTCGCGGGCGCGGCGGCGCACGATCGCCAGGGCCTGGGCAGCGCTGTGGAACTCCTTGAGATCGACGAACTCGGTGGTCATCAGCCGGCCCGCCGTCTCCGCCTCGTAGCCGAGCAGCTGGGCCGTGACCCGCCGCTCCGCCGGACTCAACTCAGCCAGTAGGCGCCGCACCACCTTGGCCGGCAGCTCATCAAACAGGCGCACCCGGTCGTCGGGCGACATCTCCTCCACCAGCTCCAGCACCTCGCCGGAGCGCAGCCGCTCCAGCAGCGTTTGCTGCACGGCCGGATCGAGGTACTCGTACACCTCGATGGCTTCGTCTTTGGGCAGAAGCCGGAAGGCCAGGGCCTGCAGGGTGCGCGGCAGGCTGCCGATCGCTTCGGCTGCATCCACCTCCTGAACGGGCCCAAGCAGCAGCTTGGCGCCGTCGTAATTGCCGGCATCCAGCATGGATTCCAGCTGCTGGGCCACCACCTCGGCCACCTGGATTCCGTTGGCCTCGCTCATGGCCCCCGCGACGCCGCAGTGCCGAGTTTATGGGCCGCTAGGGTCTGGCCACTTGTTGATTCCCGCACCCATGGCGATCTCTGTCAGCTCCATCACCGTGCGCGATGCCCAGGGCGGCACGCGCAGCCTGGGCGAATGGGCCGGCCAGGTGCTGCTGATCGTGAACGTGGCCAGCCGCTGTGGCTTCACCCGCCAGTACGCCGGCCTACAGGCACTGCAAGACAGCTATGGCCCCCAGGGCTTGGCGGTGCTGGGCTTCCCCTGCAACGACTTCGGCGCCCAGGAGCCAGGCAGCCTGCCGGAAATCCAGCAGTTCTGCGCCACCACCTACGGCGCCAACTTCACACTGCTCGACAAGGTGACCATGGCCGAAGAGCCCTACACCACCCTCAGCCAGGCCGAACCCGCGGGTGCGGTGGCCTGGAACTTCGAGAAGTTCCTGATCGGCAAGGACGGCACCGTGCTGGGCCGCTTCAAGAGCAACGTGGAGCCCGATTCGGCCGAGCTCAAGGGCGCCATCGAGGCCGCTCTGGCAGCCTGAACGGGGCTCGTCGAGCGGGTCTCCAGAGGAACTGGGCTGCGCTTCGGAACCCTCCTCAATTCTGTACAGCCTGTACGGAATTGAGGAGGCTGTCCCCAGGGGACAGCCCTGGCAGCCTGAACGGGGATCCCCGAGCCAAACAGGACGTTCAGCCCGCCGGCAACCAGCCGCGGCGGTCGGCCGCCTGCACCTGCAGCCAGCGCTGTCCGGAGCTGGCCCGCCAACTGCGCAGCACCCGCAAGGGCTCGCCAGGGCCCAACTGCTGCAGAGATGGCGCCCGCTGCTCCGGGGCCGCGCGCAAGGCCACGGCCCGAGTGGACAGCAAGGGATCGTCTGCGCTGCGCCGCCGAACTTCGTGGGGCCGACGATCAGCACCGCCGGCGGGCAGGCCCACGGGGCTGATCAGGGCCAAACCCAGCAGGGCCGCCCAGCGCCAGGCTGAGGAGGGCTGCGCCATGCGGGGAGCTCGCATCAAATGTCCAACTGGGCCAGGTCGAGGCTGGCGCTGTGGGTTTCGATGAATTCGCGGCGCGGGGCCACCTTGTCGCCCATCAGGATCGTGAAGATGCGATCGGCCTCCAGGGCGTCTTCGATCTCGACACGCTTCATCATGCGGGTGCTGGGATCCATGGTGGTTTCCCAGAGCTGCTGGGGCATCATTTCACCCAAACCCTTGAAGCGCTGGATCGTGTAGTTGGCCTTCTCACCGAAGCCCTCGATGGTCTTCTTGAGGTCGTTTTCGTTGTAGCAGTAGGTGTGGTTTTTGCCGCGCTCCACTTTGTAGAGGGGCGGGCAGGCGATGTAGATGTAGCCACCTTCCACCAGCGCCTTCTGGTAGCGGAAGAAGAAGGTGAGGATCAGGGTGCGGATGTGGGCGCCGTCGACGTCGGCGTCGGTCATGATCACGATCCGGTGGTAGCGAAGATTCTTTTCATCGAAGTCTTCGCCCTTGATCCCTAGGCCAAGGGCCGTGATCAGGGCCTGAATCTCGGTATTTTTGTAGATCTTGGCGTCGTCGGTTTTCTCGATGTTGAGGATTTTGCCCCGCAGCGGCAGAATCGCCTGGAAGCGTCGGTCGCGGCCCTGCTTGGCGGAGCCACCAGCCGAATCGCCCTCCACGATGTAGATCTCCGACTCAGAGGGATCGCGGGAGCTGCAGTCGGCCAGTTTACCGGGCAGGGTGGAACTCTCGAGCACGCTCTTGCGGCGCACCAGCTCGCGGGCGCGGCGGGCAGCTTCGGCGGCATTGAAGGCCTGGATTGCTTTCTCGAGGATCAGGTCGATCACCGAGGGATTGAACTCCAGGTATTCGCTGAGGGCTTCGCCCACCAGGGTGTCGACGATGCCGCGCACCTCGGTGTTGCCGAGCTTGGTTTTGGTTTGCCCTTCGAATTCCGGATCGGGCACCTTCACCGACAGCACGGCGGTGAGACCCTCACGAATGTTTTCACCGGCCAGGTTGGTGTCGGCGTCTTTGCGCTTGCCGCGCTTCTTGGCAAAGGTGTTGAGGGTGCGGGTGAGCACCGTTTTCAGACCCTCGATGTGGGTGCCGCCATCGACGGTGCGGATGTTGTTGGCAAAGCCCAGGATGCTGTCGGAGTAGGCATCCACACACCACTGCAGCGCCGCCTCCACCTGCACGCCCTCCTTCTCGGAATTCACATAAATGATTTCCGGATGCAGCGGATCCTTCTCCGCATTCATGTAGGCGACGTATTCGCGGATCCCGCCTTCGTAGAAATAAATCTCCTCGTGGCACTCGCCGGCGGCATTGCGGGCTGAAGCGCGGTCGTCGCGGAAGACGATGCGCACTCCGCCATTGAGGTAGGCCAGCTCGCGCAGGCGCGAGGAGAGGGTTTGGTAGTCGAACTCGATGCCGGTGGAGAAAATCTCGATATCCGGCTTGAAGCACACCGACGTGCCGGTGCGTCCCTTCTCCCCCGGGGCGGATTGCAGGATGCCGATCGGAACGCCGCGCTCAAAGCGCTGGGTGTGCACCTGGTCTTGGCGGTAGACGGTGACCTCCACCCACTCGGACAGGGCATTGACCACCGACACGCCAACGCCATGCAGGCCGCCGGACACCTTGTAGCCGCCGGAGCCGAACTTGCCGCCGGCGTGCAGCACGGTGAGCACGGTTTCGAGGGCGCTCTTGCCGGTGCGGGGGTGGATGTCGGTGGGGATGCCGCGGCCGTTGTCGGTGACGGCGCAGGAGCCGTCGTCGTTGAGCACCACCAGGATCTGGTCGCAGTGGCCGGCCAGGGCCTCATCCACCGCGTTATCGACCACCTCGTACACCAGGTGGTGCAGGCCCCGGGGTCCGGTGGAGCCGATGTACATGCCGGGCCGCTTGCGCACCGGCTCCAGGCCTTCCAGAACCTGGATCTGCTCGGCGCCATAGGCGGCCTGAACTTTGGTGGAACCTTGGCTTTCAGCGCTCATGCAGGAAGGTCTCCCCAGGGATTCGGCACAGGACGGC
>JBIPLV010000137.1:0-4880 GCA_044369475.1 Cyanobium sp.
GAGACGCGGCTGGGGAACTCCGGGTCCACCTCCCGGTCCAATAGTTCAACGGCGTCAGTGAAGTCTCCCAGCAGATCCTGGCACTTTGATGCCGCGATCCACTCGGATGGCGCCACGGCCATTTGAAAATTTTGTTACAAGTCGCGCTTTCCCTCGGATGGGTATGTTTTCTCCACCCACTTCGGGTCTTGGCGCGCTAACTGAATAGCTTTGCGCAGCCGGCTTGCTTGCGAATGCAAGAGCCATTGGCTGATGACTGAGCTCGGGCACCTCACGCAAGCGTTGCTTCTCCCTTCATGACGGTCCAGGCGCCTGAGTCTCTGGAGCGAGTTTCTGCAGGAGTGCCTGATTCAGGTGACGTCGCAAGCCCCCAGCATCTGGTGGTGTTCTGCTGGGACGCTGGGGCACAGGAGCACCGGACTAGGCGCGGCGAACGGACATCGCTTCCGCTGCCCTTGGGATCGCGGTGCTGGCTGGCTTTGGGAGAGGACATGCCCTCCTCCAACCAGTTTTCAACGGAGAGGGAGGGATTCGAACCCTCGACAGAAGTTGCCTCCTGTAACTCCTTAGCAGGGAGCCGCTTTCAACCACTCAGCCACCTCTCCAGCGGCTCGACGAGCTTATCAGTGAGCCTTGTCGTTGGGGCTGTCCCAGGCGGCCTGAGCCGCGGTGAGGCGCGGCAGCCGGTGCTTAAAGCCGCACAGGATCTCCCAGGGAATGGTCTGGCAGCGGTCGCTCCAGTCGCTGGGTGTGATTTGTTGGTCGCCGTCCTCTCCCAGCAGGGTCACCACCGAGCCCACCTCCAGCGCCGGGCAGTCGGTGGCATCCAGCACCAGTTGGTCCATGGTGATGGCCCCCACCTGGGGCAGGCGTTGGCCAGCAAACAGCACCTCAAGTTGGTTGGATAGCTGCCGGGGCACGCCATCGGCATAGCCGATCCCCACCACCGCCAGGCGGCTGGGCCGGCTGGTGCGGAAGCGGTGGCCGTAGCTCACCCCCACCCCAGCCCCCACCTCCCGGATCAGGCTCACCCGCGCGTGCAGGGTCATGGCGGGCTCCAGCGGGGTAACGCCGGCGAGGTGGGGCGCGGGGCTATGGCCATAGAGGGACAGGCCGACGCGCACCAGGTCGTAATGGAGGCCCGCACTGCGCAGGGTGCCAGCGGAATTGGCGAGGTGGCGGCTACCGACGCTGAGCCCTTGCTCGTGCAAGGCGCCGAGCACCGTCTCGAAGCGCTGCTGCTGCTGGCTGGTGAGGCCGTCATCGGTGTCTGGGGCGGCATCGGCACTGGCGAGGTGGGAGTAGAGGCCAGCCAGTTGCACCGCCTCCAGCTCATGGATCGCCGCCACCAGCCTGGGCCCCTCCTGCCAGTCGGCCCCCAGGCGCGCCATGCCGGTGTCGAGCTTGAGCTGCAAGGCCATGGCTTGGCCCTGGTCGCTGGCGAGGTTTTGGCAGAGCAGGGCCTCGCGCATGCCGCTGATGGTGGGCATCAGCTGCCAATGCAGGCAGCTGCGCAGCTCCTCCGCCTGGGTGAGGTTGCCCATCACCAGGATCGGTGCCTCGATCCCGGCCCGGCGCAGTTCGATGCCTTCGGCCAGGGTGGCCACACCACATTGGCTGGCGCCGCCGGCCAGGGCGGCCCGGGCCACTGGGATGGAGCCGTGGCCATAGCCATCGGCCTTCACCACCGCCATCAGGTTGGTGTTGGCGCCGAGGCAGCGTTTGAGGCTGCGGGCGTTGGCGCTGATCGCCTCGGTGTCCACCTCCACCCAGGCCCGCTGACGGGCGAGCCCCGCGTCAGGGGCTGTGGGGCTCCAGTTGGCCCTGGTGGCCTGGGTCACGGATGAAACGGAAGATTGCGCTTAGCATGCCGCCCAACACGGGTGCTGGCATGGGCCACGTTCTCGTTCTGAATGCGTCCTACGAACCCCTCAACATCACCACCTGGCGTCGCGCCCTGGTGATGGTGCTCAAGGGCAAGGCGGAGGGGCTCGAACATGATCCCGCTCGCTGGATTCGTGACGATACCTGGTTGCCCACGGTGATCCGGCTGCGTCAGTATGTGCGGGTGCCGTACAAGCAACTGCCGCTCACCCGCCGCAACCTCTTCCACCGCGATGGCCACCGCTGCCAATACTGCGGCATGAGCGCCGAGCAGCTCTCGGTGGATCACGTGGTGCCCCGCAGCCGCGGTGGTCTCGACACCTGGGAGAACGTCACCACGGCCTGCCTGCCCTGCAATGTCCGCAAGGGCAACCGCACTCCCCGGGAAGCTGGCATGCCCCTGATCCGGCAGCCCCATCGCCCCTTGAGCAGCCTCACCTTTGAAGCGACGCGTCAGATCTCGGCGGGTCGACATGGGGAGTGGGCCAAATATGTGATCGGCGCCTGAGCTGGCTCAGCGGGCCATCTGTTCGGCCAACTCTTCGAGCTGGCGGCTCTGATCGGCCGCGATGCAGGCCCCGATCAGGTCTTGCAGCTGGCCATTGAGCACCGGTTCGAGTGAGAAGTTGCGGCCGAGGCGGTGGTCGGTGGTGCGGTTGTCTTTGACGTTGTAGGTGCGAATCTTCTCGCTTCGGTCGCCGCTGCCCACCTGGGCCAACCGGACGGAGCGCTCCTGGGCATTGGCCTCGGCCAGCTGGCGCTCGTAGAGCTTGGCCCGCAGGATCTCCAGGGCCCGTTCGCGGTTCTGCAGCTGGGAGCGCTCCTGAGTGCAGAACACCCGGATGCCGGTGGGCTTGTGCAGCAGATCCACCGCCGTTTCCACCTTGTTGACGTTTTGGCCGCCGGCCCCACCGGAGCGGGCGGTGCTGATCACAATCTCGGTGGGATCGATCTGCACCTCCACTGGATCGGCTTCGGGCATCACGGCCACGGTGGCGGTGGAGGTGTGCACCCGTCCCTGGGATTCGGTGGCGGGCACCCGTTGCACGCGGTGCACGCCGGCCTCAAATTTGAGTTGGCTGAACACCCCCTCTCCTTTGATGGCCAGGATCAGTTCCTTGTAGCCGCCGAGTTCGGCCTCCGAGGCACTCACGGGCTCCACGCGCCAGCCCACGCTCTGGGCGTAGCGCTCGTACATGCGGGCCAGATCACCCGCCCAGATGGCCGCTTCATCGCCGCCGGCCCCGGCACGGATTTCAAGCATCACGCTGCGCTCGTCGCGGGGATCGCGCGGCAACAGGGCCAGGGTGAGCTTGTTGAGGAGGCCTGCAATGGCCTCGCCAAGGCTGGCGAGCTCTTCGGTCACGAGCGCTTCCATGGCGGCATCACCGCGGTGCTGCTTCAGCAGGGCGCGGGCTTCGCGCTCTTCCTGCTCCAGCTTCTGGAGTTGCTGGTGATCTTGCACCAGGGGTTCCAGTCGGGCCCGCTCGCGGGCGATGGCCTGGATCTGGCTGGGGTTGGCCGCCACGGCGGGATCGGCCAGCTGCCGCTCGAGCGTCTCGAAGGTGCGGCGGGCCGTGTCCAGGCGCTCATGCAGCAGGGAGAGATCCATCGGCGGTGCGTAACGGGTCCGGCAGGGCTCCAGACAACAGAAAGCCGGATGCCCGAAAGCACCCGGCCGGGGGATTGGGATTCAAGCCAACGCAGGCCTGGTTTGGGCTCAGGCTTCGGCGCCTACGGCAGTGGCTTCGGCAGCAGGAGCGGGGGCTGCGGCTTCGCTCTTGGCTTCTTTTTTGGCACCGGAGCTGGAGCCTGCTGCATCGGCACCGCCCATTCCGTACTTGCGCATGAAGCGATCCACGCGTCCTTCGGTGTCGAGGATTTTCTGGGTGCCGGTATAGAAGGGGTGGTTGCCGCTCCACACATCGACGTGGATCTCAGGCGAGGTGGAGCCGGTGGTCATCACCACTTCTCCGTTGCAGATCACCTTGGCATCGGGATACCAGGTGGGATGGATGTCGGCCTTGGGCATGACGAAAAGGGGCTTGTGGCGTGAATAGGAAATCAGCGCTTGGAGAACTGAGGCGCCTTACGGGCTTTCTTCAGGCCGTACTTACGACGCTCCTTGGCGCGGGGGTCGCGGCTGAGGTGGCCTTCCGTCTTGAGGGGCTTGCGGTTGTCCGGCGAGAGGTCGCACAGAGCCCGAGCGGCTCCCTGCTTGATGGCATCGGCCTGGCCGGTGAGGCCACCGCCGCGCACGTTCACCAGCAGGTCGTACTCGGCAGCCAAGCCGAGGGTCTGCAAAGGAGCTTTGACGGCTGCCAGGTAGACGGGGTTGTAGTTGAGATAGTTGTCGCCAGGGCGACCATTGATGGTGACGGTGCCGTTGCCGGGCACCACACGCACGCGGGCGACGGCAGTCTTGCGACGGCCCGTACCCCAGTAGACGACTTTGTTGGTGCTCATTGGGCGGCAGTGGCGGGATCGAGGGCGAGAACCTGGGGTTGCTGGGCGGCGTGGGGATGCTCGGTGCCCTTGTAGACCTTCAGCTTGCGGAACAGCTGACGGCCCAGGGCGTTGTGGGGCAGCATGCCCTTGATGGCCTTCTCCACGATGCGCTCGGGGATCCGGGCCTGCAGGTGGGCGAAGGTCTCGGTTTTCATGCCGCCCGGGCGACCGGAGTGGCGGCGGTAGATCTTCTGGGTGGGCTTGTTGCCACTCACCTTCACCTTGTCGGCGTTGATGACGATCACGAAGTCGCCGGTGTCGAGGTGGGGGGTGTAGCAGGGCTTGTTCTTGCCGCGCAGCACCTGGGCCACTTCGCTCGCCAGGCGACCGAGGGTCTGATTCTCAGCGTCCACCAGATACCACTGGCGGTCGAGGGAATCAATGGAGGGCAGGGGGGTCTTGTTCATGTCGCCTGATCAGGCACCGGCAGGCCGGCAGTTGGGGCAGGACAGCTGGTCGTAGAACACAACCCAGCGCCCGTATTCAGT
>JBIPLV010000138.1:0-4848 GCA_044369475.1 Cyanobium sp.
CGTTACCGTTGAACGCCTTAAACAACCTGAATCCGACGATTTCAAATAACGCGACCGCTGGCCAGTCAGCTTGTGATTGAACTGATGAACTCATTTCCAGGCCGGTGGCGGCCCAGGCAACTGCTGCAGTGTTTGCCTCTGAAGTGGCCAAGCGCAAACCCGTCAGGGTGACTCTCACCATGAGCTGGCATACCCATCAGCTGCTCCTAGAGCGGTCTGGCTACGAAGAGCGCCCCAGCAGCGGCTCTTGGGTTCGGTTGAACGCCCAGGGGTCCCGCTGTGGCCTCGCTCGGAAGCCTCAGCCATGCTGGTGCCATGAACGAGAACACAGCGATCAAGGCTCTGGCTGCACCAGGTGCTGCTCTCATCCTGATAGGCATCGGCTACGCATATGGCTTGGTCGGTGGCTGTCCCAGGCAGACAGCAGAGAACGCGCTTCCTAGGGACGGGACCCTGGTGGCGGCTGGGTTATTTCTGGCTGGCGGCACGGCTCTTGCGGGCTACAGAGCAGGAACGAAAGCGAGGAGCGAGGACTAACCACAAATGGCACTGATCACCTGCCAGGACTGCGGAAAGGAGCACTCAGACCAAGCGGCGTCATGTCCGCAGTGCGGTCGCCCGAACCAAGTCGAAGCAATCCCTAGGCAAAAAGAAATCGAAAGCACTGCTAAACAAGGCGGCAAAGCCAAGGGTTGCTTGTATGGCTGTGCATCGCTGATCGGATTAATCGCAGTCCTCGGCGTCATTGGCAGCCTGCTGCCGAACTCAACCACCAGTGACGGAACTACAACCAATACTGGCAGCATCACTGACACAGCATGGGTTCCAAAGGGGTATACCCAATATGACGACAATGTCGCCTACCGCTTCAGGAATTCCGGAGAGATTAGCTGTGGCTATAGAGATAGTTGCTGGCAGATGGAGCTTGTCTCGAAGAATGGCTGCAGCTCTCTATATGTAGAGCTAACCAGGCTTGGTCCAAACAACGAAAACGTTGGCTATACAAATGACACCACAAGCAATCTGGCGCCTGGCCAAAAAGCCGTATTGACCTTCAGCTCGTTTGATGACGATAAGACCGCTCAGCTTTCAAAGATAAATTGCAGATGACCAGCCTGATGGACAATCGAAGATCAGCGGGAATTGCAATCGGAGTCACTGTTGGCGTTCTGCTAGCACTCAACCCACGCGTTGCTACTGATGGAGGGCGTCCCATTTACGCCGTCTCATGCTCGACAGGCTTTTCCATCCACTGGGCAAAGCTCGCCTATGGGAATGGCCTACTGGGGGTCTACAGCCTCGAAAGCGCAGCCAGGACGATATCTGGCGAGGGCATAGAGAGCCCGATAAGCAGCTTGGACCTAAGCGTAATGGCCAAAGCGATGCTGCTCAAGCCCTGCCGCTAACCCTTCCCGTATATCCACCACCGTCGCCCCAACCCCTTCCCTCAGCCAGCCCTTAGCGGGGCGCCAGAATTGCAAAGGGCACAACGGAAGCCATCATGAACTGGAGGCAGCAAGGATCCAATGTCCAATCTTGATGCAGTCACCGCATTTCTCGACGGAATCAGGAGAAATGAATACCTAAAGCCAGATCTCTTCAGAGAACAAGAAGAATCAAAGTTGTTTAAGAAACAAATACCGGAGGAAAAATTCGACGACATGAGTGGTCGCATGCACGGACAAATAAAACCGTGGGACATAGAACTCGAATACGCGATGAGCGAAGAAACAGACGACGAACACGAAGCGCGAATGCGCATGGCAGGAAATATGGGGATGAAGTCCCTGGAAACCGGCTTGGATTCAGTCTTTCAAGAAAAGCTGGATGAATGCCTGGAATGGTGGGATAAACAGAGTTTTGACCTAAAGCGACGCTGCCTTAAAAGAGTAATAATCCTTCTTGGACACGAAAAAATCACTTCGGCGGCTCGCGAGCATTACAAAGACATAGCCGATGGAATAGCTTGGCAAAATCATCATTCTCTAAAGGAAGCCTGCGAGCATCTTGAGAATTTTGTCTGCCACGCCAATCCCGCATCTTCGAGTGCCTCAAGCGTCACCCTTCAATACGAGCTCGCAAAGACAACCAAAGAACTTGAGCGCAAAAAAGAACTGCTCAAAAAGAAGAACAAAGAAATAAAAATGCTCAGGGAAAGAGACAAAGTGATAATGGCGCAGTTGGAGTCACGGGCGAATGATCCTGCAACATGAAATTTGCCAGAGAGATTTCTTCACCCGGCCATCTCCACCACCACACTGAGCGTCTGCCACTGCGCCCCTGACCAAGGGGGTGGTCCCCAGGCGCTGCAGTCGAGCATCGCGTTGCACCGCGCCGCCAGCACCTCCTCATCGCTCACGCCCTTCCACCGCTGCACCAGCCGGTCGCGCTCAATCATTCGCCGGCCGTTCACCAGCTCAAAACGCACCGTGCCGCGCCGCAACCCCTGGTGCACCGCCTGCAGCGTGATGCCCAGGATCCCGGCGGCTTCCCCGCAGGTGATCAGATCTCGCTCAACCGATTTGTGCATCTGACGCTAGAGATTGCGCGAGGCGCGAACGAACCCGCAAAGGCCTACTCAGGAAGGACCCGAACGCCAATGGAGTAGGAGATCTACTTTCCTTCCAATCGGACAATGGCAGATCCATTTTAGACCTGATTGGCGCTGGCGCTGGTGGCACCGTGTGGATCGAAAGTACCTACGCCTAGGTGCGTAGGCAGGACCCATCAGGCTAGTTTTTATTGTTTTTTCAGCGGCAGAGTTGCCCATTCTGTCTCCGTACAAAATTTTTGCATCATCACAAATGCAGTTGGATCAAAGTAAGTCTTTCTCCATCAGACCATGTCGCCGTCTCGGTCAAAAGTGCTCTCAGAGCAATCAATTGAATACTGAAAGACCCACCTGCCTTTCGAAAGCAGAAGTTGTTTCTGCCAAGCAGCTCGCTCGAATGCAAGCGAATTTTTGTTGTCAGCGAAGTATGGCGGCATTGCGGTAGTTCCAACAAAGTTTACGTATCGCTTGCCATTTTCCTCGTGTCTTGTAACCGTGCCTGCTTCATATGAATATGGCTCTGGTGGTGTTAACGGCACAAATTTCGCTTCTTGTTCTTTGGTTGTCTCTAGCATTCCAGCTTGTGCCGGAAGTGCAGCAATCATGACCAGCAGCAGCAGGCGGCGCACGGCTATAACGCGAAATACCCCAGAAGTACCCATCTGATTCGAGCAATAGAGGTCGGCTTATCGATCAAAGGTCACAACCCAATTGACTTCCTCTCCTTCGTCATCTCCCACCACATTTGCTCTTCCAAGATCAAAACCTTCAATATCTCTAATTTCGATTTGTCTTGGATACATCGTGCTGTTCTCTCGGCTAAGCAAAGAGGCTATTGCAGGATTAACACAGGTCACAATCCCATTCCATATCTCATCTCCCTTATAGCCTTTTGTGGTGAATCTGTTTGCCACCAGCTCGTTCCCAATTGCTTCTTGCTTTGCTGCAATTTGACGAAGATACTTGCGCAATAAACGATCTGGCATCCCCACTGCCCCTAGTAGTCCTGGCGGTCCAAGTAGAAAGCCAGCCCAAAACCAACTAGCTCCACTCCATCCCTTGGCTTTCGCTACTGAGCCGGCAATAAAGCCACTTGCAATCCAGAAGATAAGTACAAGGAAGAATAGGAATTCCACTGGTTCACCCGACAGTCCCTACAGCATGGCTCAGTCATGCTTGGTGTTGCAACATGGGTAGCTGTTGATCCCACCCCGCCCAGCACGGGCAATAGAAAACCGCGGGGGCTTCTCCGCGGCTCGTCCTTTGCGCACCAATGGGGTAGCTCAGGTCTCGGGTGCCATAGGCATCGCTACTCAGGCGGGCGGCCGTTGCCCAGATCGCCCGTTCCAGGGGGTGGCCAGTGAGGGTCATCACCATCCGCGAGGGCATCGGCGCCACTGCCAATTCCCGATTCAGCCCTTGCTGTCTCAGATGACTCAGATGTTTTTCCAACACTGCTACCAATTACTGGCTTAGTAGAAGATTCAAGAAATAGATCTGAGATCTGAGTCAATACCCCCTGATCGGTTGCGCTGCAGACGGTTTGCCCCGTCTCAGATGGTGGCGATGGATCTGAGGCATCTGAGGCGCGGCGCCACATCCTTGGTAGCCGTTTGCCGTCCTGCCTGGTCTGGTGTTCATCGCGGACGTAGCCGAGATCACGGAGCAGCTCGGCCGCGATCCGCTGGTCATGGGAGCCGAGACGATCCTTATCGCGAAGGCCTGCGCCAATCAGCGCCACGTCCGTTGAAAACTCGGCTGGGGCGTAGGTCTGCAGCCACTTCTGCAGTGGCGCCAGCCAGATGTGTTCCGGCTCATAGCCACGATTGCGGCGGTTGGATTCGAGCTGGTCGGGGGGGCTAAGTATTGGCAGCCGGCCTGCGCGGTAGGCCAGCAGCGCGGCCTTCCAGATGGGATCGCGATCATCCCGGACCTTGGTGATGTTGATGCGCTGGCCGAGATCGGGATCTTGAGGAAGATCGACGACCCAGAACCGGCGTGATCCGGTCGAATCCCTCAGGAAGTCATCCCGGTTGCAGGAACCAACCAGGATTGAGGGGCGGGGATGGTCCTCGATACCGGCTCCGTATGGAACGCGGTAGTTGTCCACCGAGCTAGAGAGCAAGGCCTTGATGGCGCCGGCTTCCTTGTTGCCAGTCTTGGTTTCCAGCTCCGCAAGCTCGTAGATCCAGCAGGTCTGGATAGCGAGCTTTAGATCCTTGTCGTCGTTAGGCGTATCGCAGAACCAAGCCGGCGAGGCCAGTGCTTTCCAGAATGTCGATTTGAAGATGCCTTGC
>JBIPLV010000139.1:0-4830 GCA_044369475.1 Cyanobium sp.
GCCGCGCCAGCTGTCCTGGTCGTAGTAGCTCTGCGGCCGCTGCCAGAACACATTCACTGCCACCATCGCCAGCTGCCCGAAGCGCCCGGCCTGGAGCTGACCCTTCACCAGCTGCAGCGTGCTGTTGAAGCGGTTCTGCTTCACCACAAACAGCCGCACCCCCGCCTCATCGCAGGCCTTCACCATCGCCACCCCATCGGCCCAGCGGGTGGCCATCGGCTTTTCGGTGCACACGTGCAGCCCCGCCTCCGCCGCCGCAATCACCTGAACCGGATGCAGCCCGCTGGGGGTGGCCAGCACCATCAGATCCACGGGGGTGGTGCCGGCCTGGGTGGCAGAGAGGAGGTCTGTGTACGTGCGGAACTGGGCCGGGTTGGTAGCGGCGCCGGGATGCTCCTGGGCCGCCTCAGCCACCAGCTGCTGGGCCTGCGCCAGCCGATCCGGCTGAGTATCGCAGAGGGCTACCAACTCAGCGCGCTCGTGGTGGCTGGCGATGGCCTTGATGTGGTTCCGGCTGATCCTTCCGCAACCAACCAGGGCGATGCGGATGCGGCGGCCGGTGATCGGGGCGATGGGGTGGAGCATGCAAAAAAGCCGCCCGGAAGGCGGCTGTGGAGGGGGTGGAATCTGCTGAGCTTTTCAGCAAACCTTGTTAAGGGCTTTGGACGCTGGGTTGCAAATTCAGTTGGGTTGCGGTTTGGGCCAGCTGACGATCAAAACTGATCAGCGCTCCACAGCCTTCGCTACGAGCCAGGTGCAAAGCATCCGCAAAATCAAGGCCCTGACGGTGCCATTCCAGGGCTTGTCTCACGCGCTCTTCCTGTTCGAGATGCACATGGTTGATCGTCAACAAGCCTTCGAAGGCAGTGATTACCGCCTCTCTGGGCAATTTGTAAGCGCCACGCAACACCCACTCGAGTTCGAGAACCACAGTGATCGGCACAAAGCAGGCACCACTGGCATCAATCAGCTCGGCCGCCCGCAAAGCTTGGCCGGGCTCGTCGTTCACCAACAGACGCACCAGCACGTTCGTGTCGAGGGCCACGGGCAGGGTCATGCTTCAGCAAACAAGGCTGGATCCATTTGCTCAAGCTTCAAGGGGGGTCCTTGATAGCCAGCACAACCAATCACTGCACGAGCGGTTCGCGATTTGGAGGGGTCTTGAGGAACCAGGCGCAGTCCATCGACCTCCAGACTCAGGGCCAGACGATCACCGGGTTGCAGGCCTAGCAATTGGCGCAGCCGCGCTGGGATCACCAATTGCCCCTTCGAGGACAGGGTTAAGAGCGCATCCATCACCATCCAGGCCAACGTCTTACTAATGTAAGCCGTTTATGCCTTGAAGCGTGCCACGATCGCCTCGGCCGCATGGCCGTCGCCATACAGCGGCGGGCGTGGCTGGCTGGGATCGAGCGCCAGCTGCTGCGCCATCGCCGTGAGCATGGCCTCCGGATCGGTTGGATCCGCCAACCGGTTCCAGCCGCACGCCAACAGCTCCACCCACTCAGTTTCGCTGCGCACCGTCACGCAGGGGGTGCCATGCAAGAAAGCCTCTTTCTGCACGCCGCCTGAATCGGTGACAACCAGGGCTGCCCGCCGCTCGAGCAGCACCATCGCCAGGAACCCCAGCGGCGGTGTGAGCGTGAGCGGTTTGAGCAGGTGTTGAAGGTGGTGCGCCTCAATCCGGGCCTTGGTGCGTGGATGCAGCGGTAGCAGCACAGGTAGGGGCTCAGAGCCGCCGGCTCCGTTCGTCGCAACCGCTGCCAGGGCTATAAGGATTGCCTCCAGCCGAGCAGGATCGTCGGTGTTCTCAGCTCTGTGGATGGTGGCCAGCACAAAGGGCTGATCGCCGGCGACCATCGCTTGCAGGCCCGCAGCAGACAGGAGCTCGCTCGCCTGAGCCTCCGCCTGTTCGCCAAAAATCCGCGCGGCATCCGCCATCACATCACCGCTGCGCACAATGCGCTCCGCAGCGATGCCCTCACGGCGAAGATGGGCCACCGCCGTGTCGGTGGGCGCGAAGCACAGCTCTGCCAGGTGATCGGTGAGCACCCGGTTCTGCTCCTCCGGCTGGTGCCGGTTGAAGGAACGCAGGCCGGCCTCCACATGCACCACAGGGATCTTGAGCTTGCTGGCCGCCAGCGCCCCAGCCAGCGTGGAATCGGTGTCGCCATACACGAGCAGGGCATCGGGACGTTCGGCCAGCAGCACCCGCTCAATCGCCTCGAGCATCCGACCGGTGTTGGCGCCATGGCTGCCGCCGCCGATCCCGAGATGAAAGGCCGGCGCCGGAATACCCAGCTCCGCAAAGAACTGATCCGACATCGCCGGGTCGTAGTGCTGGCCCGTGTGCAGGATCTGCTCCTGAATGGCGCCGCCCGTTGCGGCAATAGCGCGGCTCAGCGCAGCTGCCTTGATGAACTGCGGGCGAGCGCCCACCACTGTGAGAACTTGCATCACGGTTCAGGCCCGCACAATCCGGTCACCCGGAGCAAAGCGCCCGCGGCTGTCGATCACAAGCTGGCTATGAGTGCGGATCAGTTCGTAATCAAAGCTGTCGTGATCGGTAGCGAGCACCAACGCATCAAACGAGGAGAGGGTGTCGGCCGTAAGTGGCAAGCTCTGCAGCGCAAACCGATGTTTGCGCATCGGCGGAAAACTGGGGAAGAAGGGATCGCTATATGCCACATCAGCGCCTTTGGCCTTCAGCAGCTCCATTACCTCCACAGACGGTGACTCGCGCATATCATCCACATTCTTCTTGTAGGCAATCCCCAGCACCAGCACCTTGCTGCCCTTAAGCGGCTTTCCCACCTCGTTAAGGGCATCCATCGTTTTCTCAATCACATAGGCCGGCATCGACGAATTGATCTCACCGGCCAGCTCAATGAAGCGCGTATGCATGCCGTATTCGCGCGCCTTCCAGGTGAGATAGAAGGGATCGATCGGGATGCAATGACCGCCCAGGCCAGGCCCCGGGTAGTAGGGCACAAAACCGAACGGCTTGGTGGCCGCAGCCCTGATCACTTCATAGAGATCAATCCCCATACGATCGGCCAGGGGTTTGAGTTCATTCATCAGGCCGATATTCACCGCCCGGTGGATGTTCTCCAGCAGCTTGGTCATCTCAGCGGCACGGGTGCTGCTGACCGCCACCACCTCCGAGATCGCCTGCTCATAGAGGGCTACCCCCACTTCACCGCAGGCCGCCGTGCTGCCGCCCATGACCTTCGGGATCGTGGCCGTATTGAAGTGAGCATTACCGGGATCTTCTCGCTCGGGTGAATACACCAGAAACACGTCTTCACCCACCGTGAGCCCGCGCTGCTCGATCAACGGTCGCAGCTCTTCCTCCGTGGTGCCGGGATAGGTGGTGCTCTCCAGGCTCAGCACCTGGCCAGGGCGGAGATAGGGAAGCAGCGCCGCCATCGTGTCGCAAATGAAGCTCAGATCCGGCTCCCGGTATTGATTCAGCGGCGTGGGCACACACAGGATCAGCGCATCCGCCTCCGCGGCCCTGGCGAAATCCGTGGTGGCCTCAAGCCGTAGCTGCTGCTGAGCCTGCGCCACGCGCTCGCCATCAATATGCTGGATGTAGCTCTGGCCTTGATTGATTGCATCGGCCTTGGCTTGATCGATATCTAGCCCCAACACGCGATAGCCCACTTCCGCATAGGTGAGCGACAGCGGCAGGCCCACATAGCCCAAGCCCACAATGCCGATCAGGGCTTGGCGGCTGCGCAGCTTCTCCAGCAGCTCAGCCTGATGGGTCACGTGGGAAGAAAGGGACGTCATGCGGAGGTAGTAATCGTTGTGTGTTGCAGGGCGCTCACCAGGGCATCCACCACCCGGTATTGGTCGTCATCACTGAGCCAGGGATGCATGGGCAGGCTCAGCACCCGCTCACTGGCCGCCTGAGCGAGGGGAGTGTGACAGCCCCGGCTACAGCGGCTGTGCTCGCAGCGCAGCGCTGGTTGTTGGCAGAGCAGGGTGGGGTAATGCACGGCCGTGGGAATGCCCCGCTCTTTGAGCGCGGCCTGCACCTCCGCCCGCTGGTGCACCTGCACGGTGTACTGGGCATACACGCTCGAATTACCCGCCGCGAGCTGGGGCGTGGTGTTGATGCCGGCGGCCTGGAGCTTGCGGGTGTAGGCCGCAGCAATGCGACCGCGCGCCCCCACCTCTTGGGCAAAGTTGGGCCACTTGCCCAGCAAAATCGCAGCCTGCAGCGTGTCGATCCGCCCGTTTACCCCGAGATCGGTGTGGAAATAGCGCCGGGCTTGGCCATGCCGCGAAAGACGCCGCATCCGATCGGCCAGATCAGGATCATCGGTGAAGCAGGCTCCGCCATCGCCATAGCCCCCAAGGGGCTTGGAGGGGAAAAAGCTGGTGGTGCCGATCGTGCTTAAACCGCAGCTGCGGCGGCCATGCTGCTGGCTGCCAAAACTCTGGGCTCCGTCTTCGATTACCGGCAGACCATGCCGCTCGGCAATCGCATTGATGGCAGGAAAATCAGCCGGCTGGCCGTACAAGCTCACCGGGATGATCGCCTTGGTGCGCTCGCTGATCGCCGACTCCAGCTTGGCTGGATTTAGGTTGTAGGTGGCCGGATCGATGTCCACATACACCGGCATGGCGCCCAACAGGGTGATGGTTTCCGATGTGGCAATGAATGAAAAGGGTGTGGTGATCACCTCATCCCCTGCCTGCACACCCAGTGCCATGAGCGCGATCAACAGGGCATCCGTGCCGCTGGCCACCGCAATACAGTGCTCCACGCCCACATAAGCGGCAAGGGTGCGCTCCAGCTCCTCCACTTCGGGGCCGAGG
>JBIPLV010000045.1:0-16124 GCA_044369475.1 Cyanobium sp.
CGGTGCATTCGGGATCCTGGCGATGCGCAAGGGTTTCAACCAGCAGAACGTGCAAAACAGCCAGCCGATTGGCGTAGCACTGGGTCGTGACGGGAAAGGATTGCATCGCTAAAGGTGACATCACGGCAACGCCATCAGCAGACCATTCCTGCGTGCTGCGAGCAGCGGCACGCAGCACAGTTGGCGCATGACTGCAGCAATCGTGGCCCAGAGCCAATCCGTTCGGAGGGGCCACCGAAACAGCCCTGCCCGGAGCATCAAGGCCACTGATGAAATGCAACGCTGATGAGCTGCACTCCTGCAGCTCCCGCAGATGGCAGTCCTGAACCAGCCATACCTTGCTTGGGTCGTCTTGCAATCATCGTCCAATGGCCCTGATCAAATGGGATCCGCTGCGGGATATCGAAGATATTGTTGAGCGCTACAGCCGAACGCTGGGCACCCCTGTTTTGCGCTCATCCGAGCTCAACCGCGCATCGGAACATCTTGCCAATGGCGAATGGAGTCCTCGGGTAGACATCAGCGAGACGGACTCAGCTTTTCAGATCAAGGCTGAAGTGCCAGGTGTGTGCAAAGACGACGTTAAAGTAACCCTAGACAATGGCGTATTAACCCTTCAAGGGGAACGGCACCAGGAACAGGAGGAACAAGGATTGCGCTTCCACCGAGTCGAGCGCTGCTACGGCAATTTCATCCGCAGCTTCACCCTGCCCAACAACGTGGATGCCCAGCAGCTCAAGGCCCACTTTCACGACGGACTGTTGGAGGTGGAGATCCCTAAATCCAGCGAAACCCAAACCAGCGTGGTGCAAATCCCGGTGGAGTGATTGGCCTGCTGCAATCCCTCCCTTGCTCGCACCGCGATGGCCCACCCCACGATCGTTCGCCATTTCGAAGCTGCTGGGATCGAGCGCAACGGCCCTCAGCCCTGGGATCCGCAGGTGCACGATCCAGGCCTCTACCGCGATCTGATCCGCGGGGGGAGCCTGGCCCTGGAGGAGGGTTACGTCACTTATGCATGTCTGCTACAAAACCAGCCATAGCTCTATCAAATCAAGCGCAGATCGAAAACCTTTGCCGCGATCAGAACCCAAACCACCTTGCAGAGCAGGTGCAGGAACTGATCTGTTGCGAGTTTATAGAGACGACGGCACTTGCAAAAATCAATCAGCGAGTGCACCATCCACTCCACCAAGCCCAACCAAGGCAGACCGGTGATCACCGTTACCAGAAAACCATGGATCGCAGCATGTGCTCCTAACCACCAGTACCAAGGGAGGGTCTGGTCGCAACCGGAGCACTTCTCCACCGCCATTCGGTCACTCTGAAAAGCGAAGTCGGCAAGAAAGTGCCCCATCACAAGAGTAAGCAACAAACCTGAGGCGGAATCAATGACCACTGCAGCAGCTTCTGGAAGGCCCTCCCAGGATGTCGGAAACCGGTCAGAATGGCTACAGGGTAAAGGGCTGCAAATACACCGCAGCCGGGTTTGAAACTCTGGCCAGCCCTGCCAAGCCCTACGCGGCTACCAGGGGGAGCCGAGCAACCCGATACCGGCCCAGAAATAGGGATTTGCGAATCCGCCACTCGCACGGCGCTGCTGAGACGTGGTCAGCCCTGTGGTCAGAACAGCACCATCGGGACCCACTATCTGATCTCCCTGAAGACGAACGAGCCCGCGGACAAACGCCTGTCGCGTAAGCTGAAGAGCCTCGGCCTTAGGAACTCCGGCTTCGAGGTAGCGGTAGAGCTGGACGAAGTAGGCAGAAGTTGCCACATCATCCACATACCAGAGAGTCCCTACAGCACTTCTAGCTCCCGCCTGCAATGCAAGTCCGGCAAAGCCGAGCTCACTATCGGCATCACCAAGGGCGGTGCGGCATGCACTGAATGTGATCAGATCGAGCGGCGCATCACGGCGTGCCAGCCGAAGTTTGACAAAATCTGAGAGGGCAATGGGCACAGTGCCCGAGTAGAGATTCGATTTAGCTGGTCCACCGGGAAGAAACTCTGCATGGGTGGCCACATGCACTCGGCTGTAGCGAGAATCCGCAGCCAATTCAAACAAAGTGCTGGGGGTGAACTGTCGATTCAGCGCAGTGTCCTTCATCTGGACCGAGCTCATCATGGTGAGCTCAGTGGGCACCAAGGGCAGCGGCGCCACGCCTACAAACTCTGAAGCACCCATTGCCAGCAACCTTCCGCCGGCGGCTGTTGGCGGGCTCAAGTTGGTCAATGCAAGCGACGGGGTGAGCGAAAAGGCATAACGATCACCGAGATAGCCATCACCATTGTGCAAAGCGGCAAAGGGAACAGCTTGCAGACCCCGGTCCGCCGAAATCAACAACGTGGTAATTTTTCGCTGTTGCAATACCGGTGTGATGGCAGCAAACAGCTGGTCATAAAGGCGGCGGCTTGGGGACTTAGGATCATCCACCTGAAGCGACTCCTGCCGCGACAACTGGCGATACAGCGTGCGCAGATCATTAGCAAAAGCCACCTGCGAGAGTTCAACACGTCGACCCTCTGGCTCACCCTCCAAAGGGATCAAGGTGATGTCAAGGAAGGCATCGTTGCTGGAACTGCTCAACTTTTCACGCCCCTGTGCGAAGCGCACGTGCAGGATCGCCGGGTTGTACGCGGCCCGATTGAAGCTTGGGGGCAGCAGAGCCGCCCTACCTACATCACTGGCCGCGATGAGGGTATTAGCCGATGCCATCAACTGATCAGAATCGGTGCTCAGCAGCAGGCCCCGCGGCAGCCAGCTTTGCGGACCCAACCTTTCTGCGGGGCCTATTCCAGTTCCTCCCCGGGGACCACTACCGAGCGCGCCAGCACCAGCAGCGGAGCGGATGGTGGCCGCCGCGTTAGAGAGGCCCGATTGCATTTGGGTCACACTTGGCGTGGCAATGGCACTGCCGCGTTGCTCAGGAAGAAGAGCATTGACCAAGGCCGCAGATTGAGCCTGATCAGACTGCGCAAGACCGACGACAGCCTGTTGAGGCGACACATTGGCAACTGGAGTGCCTCCAGGCGTGGTGTTCTCAGGAGCCGAAGAGCTGTCACTCGATGCGCTGGGCTCGGCTGGATCACCAGCGAGAGATGCGGTGGAATCATTGGCAGACTCTGGCGATGACGCCGATGATTGCTCCGAGGAGGAGCCCACGGCAGATGACTCGGCAGATTCAGCATCACCCTGAGCCTCCACTGCAAAGGAACTTCCCAGCGAGACATCCACCTCGAAGCCTTCAGCCGACAGACTGGTTTCACCCGCTGCGTCCGATAGCGCTAGCGCTCCCTCGAATGAATCGGGGGCATCCGAGGTTGCAGATTCTGCCGCTTGACTGGAGCTAAAGTCTGTGGTGCCATCGCTATCGCCCCATGTGAATGCATCTTCCGCAAGATAAGAGAGGCCATCAGAATCAATCGTGTCTGAAATAATCAAAAGAGAATCCTCGTCCCCCGACACCAAGGAATCCAAAAATTCATCCATTAAGATTAAATCCTCCTCGGAATACTCTCCAGCGAATAAATCAACCAGATAATCCCACTGCTCGTCATCAGCATAATCGTAATCAGCATAATCGTATTCATAAGCGACATCCTCATCGTCGTATCCAGGAGTACACACATTGGATGTAGCACCGTTATTGCATGTGGCACTTGAGGGCCCAGATCCATTCACCGTGAGCGTGCCGGCATTCACCGTTGTCGCTCCTGTGTAGGTGTTATCGCCAGCGAGCACCCATGTTCCAGCACCTGTCTTGATCAGGTCACCACTGCCGGTACCAATAATGCTGGAGATTTCACCGCCCTCGGCTCCACCCAGGGTGAGGGTATGACCATCTCCAGTGATTGTTCCTGGATTGGTCAAATTAATCAAACCCGTCTCACCAACAATCCAACTATCACTCCCGAGCGTCACAAGACCTGGGTAGGTTGCAGGTGCTGAGAAGCTGTTGACCAATGCCCCAAGACCATTGCCGTTACCATTGAGCGTTAGAGGATTGTTTGTAGCAACAGTGGTGCCGTACAAATCCAGCATGCCTCCATCCATGACGGCGATCTGGCCTGAGCCGAGAGCTGTAGGACTGAGGAGACGAATCGCACCAGCATTGATGGTCGTACCGCCGGAGTAGGTGTTAGCACCCTCCAGCACCAGTGTTCCTGCTCCACCCTTGATCAATGAACCCGATCCAGAAATGTCCCCTGTGTAGCTAGACGGACTGGTAGTATCGGTTTCAACACGGAGTGAGCCGCCGTTAAGGCTCACATTTCCGAAGCCCGAAACTCCGCCTGTAACTTGCTGACCCTGACCAGCTAGCAACTCAAGCCACCCCACTCCAGATTGCGAATAATTTGCATTAAGGACAATATTTCGATCAGCCTTCAGAGTTAATGTTGTTTCGGTATTAACTGCAACATCACTCGCAAGCGTGATGTCGCCAGAACCTTCGCCGGCGCCTGCGGTGGTGATCTCAACATTCGATGCACCTAGCGCATTCTGAAGATCTACGACATTAACTTGAGCTGTATCGTCACCAGTACTGAAGACGACCGGATTAGTTCCCACCCCTTGGATTGTGGGTGTCGTGTTGGTAATCGTGATATCAGAAGGATCCAACAACCACACGCCCGTCTTGCCCTTCGTTGCCATCGTGGACACACGCAGGCCAGCCAGATCAAGGCGATATCCCGAGGTTTCAAGGCGACCGCCATCGCCGCCCTGGCGCCCGCCCTCAGCTTTTAAGTTTCCCGTGGCTGTCGTGAAGCTGGAGGGATTAAACACATCACTCCACAGCACAATCGTGCCGCCATTACCGGCATCAATCGCGGATGCATCGGCCAAAGCACGACTGCCGAATGCCGTGCGCACTGCCTGACGCACTTCAGGATTGCTGTTTTGCCAACTACCGCCAACCTGGATCAACCCACCACCCGTTGACCCCGTGGCCAATAGCTGGGATGCGCCCTCAACAAGCACCTCGGAGCCAAGGAGACTGAGCTTGCCGCCTTGACCTTGCCAGGGAGTCAACGCCAGGGTTGAGTCCTGCACCTTCACGGAACCATCCACGGCATCGATCAACAACTCCCGATCGACGCTGATGCTGATGCCATCAGCCACGATGCCAGGAACACCATGAATCCCGGCAGCTAACCTAGCGGCGGGGTCAACCATCAAATTTCTGGCCCCCAATAGGGGGTTCCCCGTTAAACCAGCAGCCTGCGATGCAGAGGTATTGAACACATCAAAGACTCCACCACCGCCGAAGGCCATTGTGTTGGCGGTGGTCAGCCCTAAATGATTAATCTGGAAAAACCCTGCTGCTCCACTGAGGCTCAGACCTCCTGGAGATAAAAACAACAAATTGCCTGGATTACTAAGGCTCACCAACTTGTCAATATGAGTGCCGAATGGACTCGTGACACCGACAATCACATTGGACTGGCCACCGTTGACAAATTGCACACCGGTAATCGCACCGCGCGTATCAAACGCGCTCATGCGATGAAATAAATTGGCACCCGCCGCTGTGCCACCGCTCACTGTGCAGGGGCCGCTGCTGCAGCTACCGCCCGTCACGCCATTCACGACCGATCCAAGGCTCTGGGCACCGGATGCCGCAGAAACCTCTGCCCTCAGAGGTCGTTCGCCAAGGAGCCAAGCACCTGCAAGCAGTGGCACCAACCAAACGGAGCCCATCAGCCTTGAAGGCTGCGATGCCTGCTTCGGAAGGTCAGACATGACTTGGGCGACTCTAGGCACTGCAGACTCCTGATTATCCGTCGTTGCGGCTTCGCACACAACCATTTTTTATGCACTTTACGAAAGCGTCAAGTTCCTTTTGAATGAGCGCTCCTTTGGGTGCCCCATGTGTGGATACTGGCACAACTCATCGAGGCGCCCCTGCAGCCCGGTCCCATTCGTTTACCAGAACGGGCTCCGCTCGAACGGCCATCCCAAGCACCCAGGCGCGACGAGGTGCCGATCCTGCAGGGGCAGCCTCAGCTCCTGACGCCGGCTCAACCACCAAAACCCCGTCAGGAAGACACGCAACCGCCCGAGGGAGCCACTCAACGGCCCGCCATCGAAGGGAGTACTCCCTACACGCCCACTGAGCTGGACCAAATCCTGAAAGGCTGCGTTCAGGCGAATGAAACGCTCGGCGACAACCTCAAGCGCTGCGCAGCAGCCCTCACCACACGCCTGGTCCTAGACGGTTTCGTGAATTCAAGGGTGTACGTCCAAGAGGACCCCAAGCCCGGCCGGCTTGAGGTGGTTGAAGGGCGCATCGCGGAAGTGCGTGTTAGCAGCGCGGATGCCGTGCTCGAGCGCAGCTTGAACAAACGCCTGCGCAACCTGCAGGGAACGGTGCTCAACCTCCAAAAGCTTGAGCAGACCCTGGTTCAGTTGCGCACACTGCCGAGAGTTGGTCAAATCAGAGGCAATCTCGGCATGTTGGGCACGGATCCAGCCAAAGCCGTTCTCAATCTGCAGGTGGAAGCCGCGACGTTGCCCTGGCAAGGGGAAATCGGCCTACGCAACGATGGCAATGCCGGTAGCGGGGAATGGCGGGCCCTGGGAATCGTCCTGAAGAACGATTGGCTGCTACGCGGGGACACCTTTTTGGTGGTGGGCGAACTGAACGCGGACCAGCAAGCCGAGCTCGGAAGCACCGTTGGCTCGTTAAGTTACACCCTACCCTTAGCGGAATCGCTCAAATTCACCGGTTCATTTGGCTACAGCTCGCGCAACCTGGTAGAGGCGACGGGAGTTCTGCGGGACATTGCAACACGCCAATTCCAAGGCTATGGACAACTGGAATGGACGTTCAAGGAGTCGCTGCAGCATCGCTGGACCCTGTTTGCCGGTATCAGTGGTAACCAAAACGACATTTTCCTCAAGGACGTCAGCATCAGTCCAACAGCCACAACGGGTTACGCCCGCTTCGGAATCAGTAACAGCGGAAGCCGATCTGGTCTGAGCTGGAGCGGAAACCTCTACGGTCTTCAGGGCATGCCAAGTTTCAGCACCAATGCTCACCTCAACACCCTGGCGTTAGCAGGTATCGACCCTGGTAGCGCCACTGCAGTAGGCGCAGTTCTTACAGCAGTTTGGGCGATCGCTCCCAGACTGGTCTTGAGCGCTCGCGGTGCAGGCCAGATCGCCTTCAACGAACTCACGCCTGACATGGGCTTCAGCATCGGCAGCGACACAGGCCTTAAGGGGCTACCGGGTTCGTACATCAGTGGTGATAGCGGCTATCTATGGACCACCGAACTCTCGTGGACGTTCTGGAACGACGCTCGACAGGCTCTCCAACTCTCACCATTCCTCGGATCAGGAGGCATTCGTTCCGTGCGAAACAACACCTCCTTCTCGGATACGGTGGGCTCTGCAGGTGTACTACTGCGCTGGCTAAATGGCCGGCACTGGAACTTAGAACTGGGCTGGGTGAGTCCATTTGATACCGGAGAGCGACCCTACTGGAAAAACTGGCTGCTCGGCAGCGGCGTCTATACGAAGATTCAATATCGATTCTGACTTTTTCCACTGACCTTGGACATGCTTAACAAGTATCTATCGGGCATCATCTCGCGGCTGGCCCTCACCCCCACGCTAATCAACAGGAAAAGTACTAAAGCAGCTGCCAGAGTGATGGCAAGCTATGGCGTCGCCGCCCTCATCCTCTGGGGACTGGAGACGAGTCGCATCTTGCAGAGCGTGAATCTGCTGGTATACGATTATGTTACTTCGATCAGCAAAGCACCATCGGGCCAATCGCAGCAGATCGTGATCATTGGAATTAGCGAAAGCGATATCCAGACTTATGGATGGCCAATTGATGACAGCCTGCTGTGTGAAGCAATAGATCGGCTAAGCCTCGAAGGCGTCAAGGCCATTGGCCTCGATCTCTACCGTGACAAAGGGATTGGTGCGAAGCAGAATTGCTTGCGAGAAACCATTCTGAACAATCCAACTCTGGTATCCATTTTCAATGTAGCCGACGGGATCGGAGCGATCCCTGGCGCACCAACAACCCAGCAGGGATATAACGACCTTGTGGTTGATGAGGATGGCTTTGTCCGCCGCGATCTCGTGCACGTTGGCGGGCAGGACGAACAAGTCGTCACCCTGCCAATGCGACTGCTGGAGGTCGCCACTGCTAACAACCACCTACGGCGCAAGCTGGAGTCAGGCATTGGCGAGGACTACTGGCTGCAAAGCGATTCAGGTGGATACTTCTCCCTGGATGCTGCTGGCTTCCAGCAGATGTTGCCATTCGCCCAACCAGGTAGCTTTCGCCTCTGGACGTTGCAGCAATTGTTGACGGGGAAAATCCCAGCGAGCTCGTTGAAAGGCACCATCGCCCTCATTGGCAGCACCGCCCCCTCCCTGAGGGATTTGTTCCAGGTTCCCCACACACGCTTCCAGACCAGCGCATCGAGGGCATTGATGCCTGGTGTTGAGATCCATGCCAATCGACTAGCGGCCTTGATGGATCGCCAGGCACAGCCCCATCGCCCCAAAATCTGGGCTGCCCCTATGGAGTTCAGCAACCTGCTGATCGTGCTCGCGGCGCTAATTAGCGCACTTGCAGCCGAGCGGATCTCACCGATTCGGCGTGGGCTGCTGCTCCTGATGCTGCTGGTCGGATCATGGCTGGTGCTTGGCAGCCTGGCCCTCCTAGTGCACGTGTGGCTTGAACTGAGTGAACCAGCCCTGGCTCTATTGCTGTTCGGCGGCACTGGCCTGCTCCGACGAGGTGCCTTGGCCCAGGTGCAACGGCAGCAGGTGGAACGGCTCCTGGGTCAAACCACCTCTCCAGCTGTGGCTGATCAACTCTGGAGTCAACGCGAAACATTGCTCAGTGATGGACGGTTTGAAGGTCGCCAGCTGCCAGTCACCGTAATTTTCTCGGACACGCGCAACTTCACAACTGTTTCAGAGGGTCTCTCACCTGCGGCTTTGCTGAACTGGCTCAACCGCTGCATGGCGTATTGCGTTCCAGCAATTACCAATCGTGGGGGGATGGTCAACAAATTCACCGGTGATGGCTTTATGGCCGTCTATGGAGCCCCTATCGGTCTTGGTGCTGCTGGCGATGCACGCGCGGCCCTACAAACAGCCCTAGAGATCCAACAAGGCATGACAAAGCTGAATGAAGAATTGGAAGTCTTGGGTGAACCACCCGTAGCACTCCGCCTCGGGATTCATTCTGGCCCTGTTCTCGCCGGCTCGATGGGCTGCAGTGAGCGCCTGGAGTACGCCGTTATCGGTGACACTGTGAACTGTGCATCAAGACTGGAAAGCATCGAGAAAGAGCGCCACGACAATCTATGCAGGATCCTGATCTCCGAGGAAACGCGTGACCTCCTTCATGAGGAGGTGACCCCCACTGACGAGGAGTGGATCGGTCGCCTGATTTGGGTGGACTGGGGTTCGATGAAGGTAAAGGGCCGGGAGGAACCACTACGAATCTGGGAACTCAGAGGCATCGCACCGGCAACTGCTGCGGCCACTCAGCCGTAATCGCATCCTCAAGCTCAAAGGCCTTCGCCACTGTGGCTGTGGGCACCGCCTTCCCACAGGAGGTTTTCAAGATTTGGAGCGATGCCGCGACGCGCTGATCAGACGATTGCACATCGGAGACAAGCCTGCTCATGGCAGGCGGCGAGGCTGACTCAACAAAGTCGAGGCCAAGACCACTTCCAGATACCTGGGATTGATCACAGCGATAGGCTGACTCCCAGAGTTTCGCACCCTGAACAGCACCGATGGTTAACAAGGTGACCCCTGGACCGGTCGCCGGCAGATCGCGCTGAAACGCATTCCCAGAGGGCTGGACCTCAGTTTTAACCACGACTTGCAGAGGTCGAGGGTTCGCTGTCGGCCCCTCCAGAATGCCGATGATCCCACTGGCACCAGGGGCATACACGCTGTTAGCAGGAACAAGGTGAGCAACCAATCGGGCACTGCACTCACCCCGTGTCCCCCCGCCCATGCGACTACCCGGGAAGGCATTGCGCAGGTTGGACTGGGCCAATGATGCACCAGGCACACTGATCATCAGCAATGCCAGAGAACAACAGGTTTGACCCAGCCGTGCCATACCAGAGTGAGCCAACATAAATCAGGAATGGGGCCTTAAGTGTGCCGAATACCAGCACAGCTGGCAAGAACATCACACCAAACTTAAACGCACCTGGGATGCGCCAATACCTGATGGGCCACGTCGAAAGGGATGTCCTGAGGCTGCAGCCAGGTGGAGCAGTGCTGGGGCTCGTAGGGCTTGGGCGATGAATTCCGGCCCTTTGTCGGACCGGATGAACGCTGGGGCCGGGTAGACGCTGGTGATTGACGGACCAGCCCTCCCTCCGCAGCAGGCGGTAGGCCATCCGCCGGCCCCAGCGGATGTGCTAAGCGGCAATCTCCCGGAGGCGTTGGCGCAGCTTGGCCTCCTCGATATCGACAACCTTGCCCCCGTGGCGCTGGGTGCTGCGGTGCTGCCCCGTCACCCGTCAGACAAAGCGTTCAGAAGCCCGGTAACGATCCTGCAGGACCGTGACGGCCCCGTCGCACCGCAAGGTGCGCCTCACGGCGCAACAAGGTCCTTGAGCATGGCTTTCTCCAGCTCCGCCTCTGCCAGAAGCTTCTTGAGTCGAGCGTTCTCCTTCTCCAGCTGAGTCAGCCGTCTGGCTTCCTCGGCCTGCATGCCGCCGTAGTGCTGCCGCCAGCGGTGATAGGTCGGCTGCGTCACCTCGATGACACGGCACACCTCGACGACGGTCTTGCCCTGGGCGATCAGCTGCTCCGCGGTTTCAGCTTGCGGATGATCTGCTCCGCCGTGTGCCTGGTGCGTTTCATGGTCGAGTCCCCGGCCCAGTCTGGCCGGATGAGGACTCTCATTCACCCTGGACCGATGGTCGGGTTCCACGTTATTTGGTTTGGCCTGCTTTTTTAGCGGTTGTGAGCTCGGTCTTCCAGAGCCTCCTTGGTGAAAAAGTAAATCAGATAGCGCGGCACCCCAATATGACCAAAAGAGTATTCGATGCCTTGTTGACTGCCATAGAGTCTCAACCCAACAGCAATAGCCCAGTGCTGGCCGATGACCTGCGGCAAAACAATGGGCCATCTGCTGTAGAAGCCAACGCAGCCAGCCAACCTGCATAAGTTGCCTGCAGATCGAGATTTCAGGCATGCAGAGGCAGCACCAAGACACCCTCCACGCCCTGTTTGCCCATCCGATCCAGCGGGGCCTGCACCAGTCTCGGGTGATTGAACTCTGCCGGGCATTGGGAGCAGAGGTCAGCCAACTCGACCAACATCGCTTGAAACTGCGTTGGCCCCACGGCGACGAGACCTGGCTCCACTGCGGCTCAGGCACGAGAAACAACGCCCTGAATGCCGAGGCGTTGATGCGATTGCGGCACGTGTTGGAGCAGCAGGGCATCAGCCCCGACCATCCCGAGCCGTTCCAAGACGTCCAGCGGGGCGACCAGAGCCACCGGCTGGTGGTGCGAATGGACCATCACCAAAGCGATGTCTTTCATCTGATGGGCACCGATGTGGAGCACGCCGTTCTGCACCCCCATGGGCTCTGGGCCACGGGCCAACGGTTGAGCCATCGCCATGACCGCGACATCGCCGGCCAACGGGCACCCCTCGACCACGACTACCTCGAACGCATCGAGCAGGCCATCGCGCAGGCGGAGGTGGTGTTGCTGGTCGGCCATGGCAAGGGTCAGAGCAACATGGCGGAGGTGCTGCAGAACCATCTGCGCCAGCACCAGCCCCACTTGCTGGAGCGGGTGCGTGCGATCACGGTCAACGACACCAGCCTCAGTGATGACGCCCTGCTGGCCTTGGCACGGCAGCAATTTGGCAATCTGCCCCAACGACGCACCCTGCGGATCCCAGGACAACCGATTCAGGAAGCACGGGATAGGGAAGCGGCAGGCAGGGAATCTGTTGATTAGATGGCGGGTATGACAATCGACATCCGCGCTTGAGAGCTTCGCTTCAGCCTCGTTTATGCGTATCCAGCATTTGATGCACAACCGCCTCAATCTGCATCAACCCTCTTGGCATCAATCAAGCCAAACTGGGGCGAGCTTCGTCACGAATGGTCATGCACTCCCACACAATTGAGACGAGCCACAGCTCCATCGATGCACACTTCAGAGCACCCAAACGGCTCTCGGTGACCTTGTCCCACGCCACCTACGAGCAGTTGGTGCAAAAAAGTGGCTGGGAGGGTCGCTCGATCAGCAACCTTGCTGCTTTTTTGCTGGAAAACGCTCTGCAAGCAACGCGCTTCTGACCAGGAACGCCTCACGAGCCCGCTCCTGGGGCGGAGGAGATGGCCTGGGTCCTTTGCTTGACCATGAGCCCCGGCAAGGCAGCTGAGCGATCGGCGCTGGCCCGGTTCAACTCGCGCTCCAGGTTGACAATGCGTTTCTCGTGCAGACAGTATTTGCAACCACCCGTGGTTTGAAGATGCTTCTCAGGGGTGATGGAAATCTCCTTCACCGGATGGCTGGTGCAGCGAATCTTGATTGGCGTCTTGTAGCTCTTGTAAATGATGGCCGAGTAGTCGTATTGATCGCCAAAGCGGGATCTCGCGCGTTCCAGAAAGAGCTCTCGACTGATTGGGTTCCCCATGGCTAGGCCCCGATCGCATCATTCAGGAGGGCAAAGATTACGGGGGATCAAGCCTGCCCCACCACGGCCTTCACAGTGCGTGATCCAGTGGAAAAGGAGAGGATTCGCAGGCCACATGGGTGCCCCTGCCTACGGTGCCATTGAGCGCCATGAAGGGAATGGTGATCAGGCAGGGAGCAATCCCTGCTTTTTTATGGGATCCCAGCGGTGCGAATCTGGAAGGCCACTGCCCCGCCGCTGGCCGCCCATGGTCCCCGAGTCTCCCCAGCGTCCAGCCTGGTTGAACTGGCTGTTCCTGCTGGCCTTCCTGTGGAGCTCGTACCAGTTGGCGGGGCTCTGGTTCCAACGGCTGCACAGCTGATGATGGTGCGGGCAACCATCCCATCCTTGGCCTGCCTCACATCCTTTGCTCGCGTCTTTGGCTTTGCGTTGCAGGCCTAACGGCGGGGCGAGGGCTGAGGCAAGAAGGCCCGCACCAGACGGATCAGCCCCGCCGCCACCAGGCCGAGGGCCGCGATGGCAACCAGCACCAGCAGCACCACGGCCAGCAACTGCAGCAAACCCCAGAGGGCCTGCTGCACCCCTCCGATCAGGTTGGCCAAGGCGGTGCTGAGCACCAGGAACGTGTCGAACCGCTCGGGCAACTGCAAGAGGGCGATCAGCAAGCCCGCCCCGGCTGCCCCCAACAGCAGGGCAATCCCAGTCTGTTGCCAACGGAGAGGCCGACGGCGGCGGCGAAACACCCGCCGCGTCGAGGTGCTGGTGGCCGGAAGCTGCAGGGCACGGCGGCGGGGCGACGTCATACCTCGAGGGCGTAGCCGGCACCGCGCATCCAGCGCTCAAATTCCATCAACACCAGCTCGTTGGGGCAATCGATCAACGAGAGATCAGCCACGGTGCAATCCCCCTGGCCGCCGTGGTGCAGCGACAGGCGGAAATCATCACCGCTGAGGCCACAAACCTCCGGATCGCTGCGCACCACCACATCCAGGGCCGCTCCGAGCCGCGCCACCCGGATCCGAAGTTCCGACCAGGTCATCGCCACCATGGGCGCAAGATCTCCGAGCGCAGTGTCACCAGCTTCAGTGTGGCCAGCCGACCGGCGACGTCAAGGGGAGGGAGTGGCACCCCGAACCGGCAGGCTGGACTCCGGCCGGGCACCTGGGGCGGCGGCGGGCTTGGGCTCGGGGATCAGCAAGCCCAGACCCGAGGCCAGAGCCAGGGCCAACACGCCGCCCAGCGGCGCCGCCAGGCGCTGGGCGAGGGGGCGCCGCTCGAGCAGCTCGCGGGCCCGCAGGGGCACCGGGGCGGGCAACGCCAGGGGCAGCTGCAGGCGCGAGTCGAGCCGCAGCTGATCGAGCACACGCACTAGATCGGCCAGCTCGGCGTCATCGAGGGCGAGCTGCAGGGGCGGTGTATCCGGCTGGCTGCTGCGCAACAGCAGGCTGTGGCCCCCCTCGGGGCCAGGGCCGATCTCCACGGGCTGGGGCTCGGCGCCGAAACGCCGCGGCACGCCGCTGATCAGGTAGCGGGCGTAGGGCAACACCACCTGCATTAGGGCCAGCAGGTGCTCCTTACGGCCCTCCAGCTCGGGGCGGCCCGCCCACTGCAAGGACCAGCCCGTGATGATGCCGAGCGCAGCAGCGCTCTGGCCCACCGACACATCCGGCAGGCCCTCCACCTTGAGACGGCAGCTGAGTTGGTCGAACTGCAGGGTTTGCTTCATGACTGGGCATCGAGGAGGCTGGCCCGCAAGCGCTCAAAGCCGCCCACACCGGAACCCAGCGACAGGGCCTGCACCAGCAGCCGGGCCTGGCGGGCGCCGGCCTCCGGATCCAGCAACAGTTGCACGCCGCTGCGGCGGGGGTTCATCCGCTCGCGAATCAGTTCGGCCAGGCGACCGCGAAACAAGGCCCAGCGCTGGCTCAGCACCTCGGGCGGCTCGGCTGTGGACAGCAGGCCGCGCAGCAACGGGTAAAGGCGATCGGCCAGTGCGCAGAGGATGCGGATCAGGGCATCGGTTTCGGCTGGCTCCAGCGCACCGCGGCGGGTGGTGCGGCGCAAGGGATTGGTGCAACGACGCTTCCACAGCTCCACCCGGTTGGGGAAGAGGCTGGTGAAGCCCATCTGCTCACTCATCCACACCATCGCCTCACCGCCATTGAGGTCGAGAGCCTCCACGCTGAGCAACAGCAGGTCGAGGCGTTCCAGGCCCCGGCGGGGAAGCAGGGTGCGTGGTTCCGGCGCGGTTGGATCCTGGGGCATGGCTGCGATGATGCCAGCAAGTGCACCCACCCGTCACGTCCATGGCTCCAGACCTGCGGGAACTTGTGCGGGATGTGCCTGATTTTCCGAAGCCCGGCATCCTGTTTCGCGACCTCACACCGCTGATGCGCGACCCCGACGGCTGGCAGGAGGTGATCCGCCAGCTCACCGCTGTGTGCGAGCGGCTGCAGCCCGACTTGATCGTGGGCATCGAATCGCGCGGCTTCATCGTGGGCACCGCCCTGGCCACGGCCGTGCGGCTGGGCTTTGTGCCTGTGCGCAAGCCCGGCAAGCTGCCCGGCACCGTCACCGGCGTCGACTACGCCCTGGAATACGGCAGCGACCGCCTGGAGATCCACAGCGATGCCCTCGCCGATGGCTCCAAGGTGCTGATCATCGACGACCTGCTCGCCACCGGTGGCACCGCGGCGGCCTGTGCCGAGCTGGTGGAGGCCGCCGGCGGCCAGTTGTGCGGTTTTGGATTTGTGGCCGAATTGGCGGCCCTGAAGGGACGGCGCAAGCTTCCCGAGCAGCAGCCGGTGGAGTCGCTGATCATCTACAGCTGAGCTGAGCTGAACACGTGAGTCGGGCTCGCCCTACGGGTTGCTGTCCTGCCAGGTGAGCAGAGCATCGAACTGGTCGAGACTGATCAAACCAAAGCGCCAGAGAACCACCGGCAGGGGTGCCTGCTCCTGTTGGGCCTGGCGCAGGCCCAGGGCCAGGGCGCTCTCACTTAGGCCGAACTGGTGGCGCAGCAGCCGCACCAGGGCATGCGACGGCGCCGGCTGGGAGGTGGTGCTGATCACCATGGGCAGCTCAGCGGGGGATCGGACGCTCGGAACGCCTCCATGCTGATCAGCGCCGCAGCAGCTGGCAAGGACCGTGGGTCATGGCCGCCAGGCTCAGCTGCCGCAGGGGCGCCAGGTGGGCCAGCAGGAACAGGGCAAACCGGCGCAGGGGCAGAAGCAGTGGCGCCCGGTTGGAGAAGACACGCACCAGCAGGTCGGTCGCCAGCAGGGTGAGCCATAGATCGGGCCAGCGGCGGCGCCCGTAGGCCGCCGGCAGCCGCTCCACCGCCAACCGGCCGGACTGCACCCGCCGGGCCAGGCGATGCAGCTGGGCCACATCCCGCCAGCAGAGATTCAGCCCCTGGCCGCCCACCGGATGGCAGCGGTGGCCGCTCTCCCCTACC
>JBIPLV010000291.1:0-4792 GCA_044369475.1 Cyanobium sp.
TTGAGCTCAGAGATCTTCCGTCGCTGAAAGCCCAGACACTGATCGTTGGAACCGACGGCAGCCTGGATCGCGACGACGACGACTTGTTCTCGGCCCCTGGTGCCATGGATCCTGAACTGGTCAAGGTTTGGCAAGGCGACCAGTACCGCATCCCAGGTGTTGTGGTGCAGGCGGTTTTAGCCCAGGGTCTGAACCTTCGTCATTGGCTGACGCCAGCGTCACAGACCATGACCACAGCACTGGCAGCTGGTCTCGGGGTGCTGATCGCGGCCTGTTTGAGTGACCGACGGCGCCGAGTCGGTTTGGTTGTGCTGCTGACCGTGGTCAGCCTGCCGCTGTTATGGCAGGCGGCAGTCGGTTGGCTTTTGCTGGTGCCGATTGCACTACCGCTGTCAGCTCTTTCGCTGACGGCTTTTTCACGCCGCGAGTGATCTGCGATGACTCTTCTATCCCACCGTTTGCTTGGAAACCTCGTAGCGGCTGCGGTGCTTGCAGCCGTCGCGACGCCATCTGTTGTGTTGGCACAACCTGCATCACCAACAATTTTGCAGCGCATCCGCCAGTTGATCGGCTTGACCCGGCCGTTGGCAGCAGGCGGAAGTCGCAGCATGGACGTCTCGGCCATGTGTGTGGTCAGTCCAAGAGTCGAAGTGGATCCTGACGGTAAAACCATGGCGATGGTGCCCCTGCCTCGACCCACGCTCCTGACGTCGGGTGCGCTGAACGAGGTCGTGGTGGAACGCGGCGGCCAGATCGCGTGGCGGTTGCAAGCGTCTTCTAGCAAGGCCATCGAAAGCCCGATCGACTGGGCGATAGCTCCCATTCAGCCCGATGAGCAATTGACGCTCCGTCTACGCGCTCGCGGCGCGGCGGGAGGCGACTTCGTTGTTATCAGGCTGATTGGGGTGTCCGCCGCCGAAATGGCAGCCAACGAAGCCCTCGCAATGCGGCTCGGCCGTGATCAACAAGGCTGGCAAAAGGGGCTGGAGGTGCTCCTGGCAGAGCGTCGGGACAATCTCGCCATGGCCCTGATGGCGGATCAACCTGGTGCCTTACGTACCGAGCTGCTCAAGTCGATGAAACAGCAGAGCAGGGCTCTCGGCTGCGGTTCCTAGTCGAGAAAAATGAATGACCGTCACACAAGCGAGCCATGGCATAAATGGCATAAATTTATTGGCAGTTGAATTGCAGGACTATCTAAAAAGCTGCTACCTAATTTGTCAGTTGAATTGCGAGTCGTAAACACAGCCGGCACCACAGCCGAAATCACTGCCACCGTTCGTTAGCGCGATCGCTGAAACCATGGGGCCTAAACGGCTGATGTGATCCAGGGTCAACAGCCGCCAAGGCCGCCGCGACTAACACCAGGCCAAGAAGCCACCAACACGAGGAGAAGCGCCCAGGCCAGATCGGCAGGAGGCCCTGACGGCCGCGTTTTCCCCCTTGCAAAGGAGTGCCGCAACGGCCACACACCATGCGACCGGCCAGGCTGCGGTCAGACCGGACGGACCAACTGCCGCAACGCAGGCAAGCCATAGCGAGCTCAGGGAGCGGTTGCCGTCATGTTGACAACGGTAAATGTGTCATCGGCGCGGCTCCAAAGCGCCAAACCACCACCGCGACCACGCGCCGCCAACCACCCTGAGGCATCCCGATGGATCAGGGCAAAGAACGGCATCCGCTGAGCAGCAGGCGCTGGCAGCCTGCGTTCCACCAATCGCCACCCGCCCAGACTCAGCTGAAGGTGATCAAAGCTGAACAACAGCAAGGGCCGCTTGCCCTGAAGCCGGCCGCGCCCCCGGAAGCGCAGCTCCAAGACCCCAAGATTTACGGCATTGCTGAGCAGCAAGCCCTCCTGATCGGCCCCAATCTCCAGGCGCGCTGCGAGCCCGCGCAACAGCCAACCACTAAATCCAGCCGCGCGCTGCTGGCCCTTTGACCACACCCGCTGAAGCTGCCAGCAGCCCTGCAGCGCCTCACACTTCACGCCACTGCCTGAGCGGCGTGCTTGCTGCTCAAGTTGCAGCAGCTGCGCGGCGCTGATCTCTGGGAAGGCAAATTGGCCCATGGCGGTTAGGTGGCGATCACGGAGACAACGGATTGCCCTTGCCGCCCATCGGTCCATTCAAGTCCACGGCACGGGTTTCTTCTGCCCCATCGGTGATGTGATCGCTGTCGCTGCCTTCAATCCACAATTGCGGCGCCTTGGCGAAAAACAGCCGACTGGAGAAGGCTTCAGTCCAGCATGCTTGAAGAGCGTGCCAGCTACGAATGCCGAAGCCTCTCGAAACTGATCGCGTACCTGCTGGAGATGGCACGGTAACGGCTCCAGCTATAAAAGGTTATTGATCTGTCTTGACGATGAGGTCAATCGGGTTTGTCCTCTCTTTAGGCCTCATCGTTGCGCCGCAGCGAACGGGGCACCCGGCGCAGTGATGAGGCCCATGCCGACGCCTTGGCTCGCCTGGAGACCCTGCTGGATCTGAGCGGTGGCATCTATTTCGGCGATGACCTCGACGCTCAACTGCAGCTGTGCAGCCCAACGCCCAAAGTTCGTGCCAAGGCGATGGGCACCCTGCGCGTCTGCTGCCAGAGCTGGAGCTTTGCCTTCATTCGCGAGGGCCTGCAGCGCTACCCGATCGAGCACACCCGCTACAGCAAACCGCTGCAAGGCGATACCTGGTGGCACCATCCCAAAGCGCCGCACGTGCTAGAGCCAGGGTCCCCATCGGACACCCACCCCTACCCGCTGGAACTGGACCTGCCCAGCTGGACCATCGCCCGTGACGTTGACCTGCGCAACTGGCTCTTTGGCTTTGGCGCCGGCATCCGCATTGAGAGCCCAGCCGCACTAGCGCTGGAGCATCGTCAATGGCTGCAAGCCGGCTTGGGGGTATACGCCGCGGTTGACGCTTGAGCCCACCACCGGAGCCGGCTCAACAGCGAGTTGCGCCTTAACGCCATCAAGGGCGCTCTCCAGCAAGAAGGCCGCCAGGTTGGAGACTGAGCGACCCTATAGGTCAGAGCATTGTGTAAGCAGCTCGTAAAGGTGATGGCTCACCGTGATCGAGATACGTTGGGGCTTGCGGAATAGAACAGGCATGGCAGAAATGGCTAGCGAATAAGGCGCAAAAGCGCTGTCCCCTTGTCTCATCTTGGACCCTTGCTTATATCTATTCGCCAAATGAATAGATGATGACTTTTATTCAAATGCTGATTAGAAGCCATAGGTATCGCATCAGCCTCTTAGGGCTAGTGCCGATGGCAGTCAGCAGTTTTTGTGACTCAGCGCGTTCGCGAGTTAGACGCGTCTTCCAAAGATCTCGAGCAGATTTGATTCGACAGCTTCTTTGAGAGTCTCGCGTAGAGCCATGAAGCCAGGGTTGCGTTTCCCGGTGCGCTCATCGCAATAGAGGCCTCGCCTGACCTCAATCATCACAGACACCACTCGGTCATCAGAGCCAAAAAACTGCATGGGCACCAAAGTGCCCGCAAATGGTTTGTCAAGCTCCACAGACAGCCCATGCTTCTCAAAAGCCTTGCATAAACCTTGAGCGAGGCTCTCGGGTGTATGAAAAGGGTCTGTACCGATGCAAATGTCAGGACGGTCTACTGCCTGACTTGGCTCGCTAGGCAGCGGAATCGTTGCAAAAGAGTGGCAGTCCAGCAAGAGCACAATGCCCGATGCGCGAAGAGTCGCGCCCACAAGATCTGCAAGGCTCTTGTGATAAGGCTCGTAGAGCCTGCGAACACGCTCAGCGCGTTCGGCCGCACTAATGGCTGCTAACTCCTTGCCATCTGAAGTGCGGACATAAAAAGCCCCTTGCCCCACCTTCGCCATTGGCTCTTTTTCATCGTCGACGAATCGCTCAGGATCAAACACCAATCGCGAAATGTTATTGACAAAAATGCTGCCACCAAGATCAGCAACCCAAGAGAAAAGCTCGCGTGTGTGCCAATCAGTAAGCTTGATTAATTCGCTCTGAATTTCTGCCTCGTCAAGAAGAAGTCCACTCCTCAACCATGACGGGATCTCCGTTGATGCGTGCGGGACATGCGCGATCAGCGGTATTGCAGCAGCACGTGGCCTAATGATTTCAAAATTCTCAGTTGCCATAGCGCCAATCCGCTTCGTGATGGTCGGCAGTGGGTTTTGGTAATTTGCTCGCGCATGCAGCATAGTTGCTTTGATAGAGAATTGAATCCGCTGAAATAAGTTCTTGAGCTTCCCTTCTTAATAAGATGAATGTGTACAGAAACCTTGCTTGATCAGGCTAGGGGCTGGCGGCGAGCGGCTAGATGCATCTTTCTATTACTCAGGAGCTTTGTCATGGCGAATCTCAGGAATTTTGTCTTTACCTCGAAAAGAGATAAGGCTTTTTCAGAAGAGCTGGATGTTGCCTGGTTGTGTGATTCTGATATCTCTACCTTGGCAGGTAGCGACGAAGTTATCGGACGGTCGACTAATATTTATTTGAATAGATTCCGCGATTCTATAGGAGTATTAATCACGAACTCTGTCCGTCTTGAGATGGGAGCGGGAAATGATTTGTTGGCTGGAGAGTCTCAAATACAAGTTTTTCTTTACGAAATACGCCAAGCGTTTGGGATTTGGCTTAAAGATGGTGCTTTGGCGGATATGGGAGAAGGCAATGATCAGGTGAGAGCAAATGCTGTTTCTGCTACTGCTCTAAATATCTCCTGGGGGGCGAAGCTATTGACCGGAGCTGGCAACGACCAAGTTTTTGCGAGGAGCGAGGGGAGAGCTGCAATTTACCTAGAAAACGGATCT
>JBIPLV010000248.1:0-4785 GCA_044369475.1 Cyanobium sp.
CTCAAAGAACTTGTCGCGCAACCAGACGTCCAAGCCCTTGCCTGCGCACTCGGCATCGGCCAGCAGCTTGTCGAGCACGGCGGGCTTCCAGCTGCCGGGCTGGACGGTCTCCCAGGCGGCAATCAGAAGCTCGAGCAGTCGGTCATGCGCGGGCGCCTCGCCGCGCACCGAGGGCAAGCAAACGATGCCGTCGTCGTCGGTGTGCTCGGCCAGCAGTTCGCAGCGACCAATCCAGCTGCAGGCCTCGTCGGCCAGTTCCATCGCCGTGTCGGTCTCGGCCGGCCAGCGGTAGCCAACAAGTCGGGCGACCGCTACTTGTAGCGGGTCAGTGGATGGCTGCGGGTGACCATGGAATATCCACTGAGTAGGGTCGTCCGTGTAGGGTGCGAGGCGACTTCGAATATCAGAACTGTTAGCCACAAGTTCCCACCGTTCCACATCGAATGGAACCGAAATCACTGTCTTTACAGACACCGCAATACCCGGGTCAACCTCTCTGAGTGCCACTTCCAACTCGCCGGAGGAAGCAAACTCCCAAAGCGCCAAGAGATGGGAAGCATCCTTAGGCACGATGACGCAGCAAGACTGGCTGTAAATTTCCCCAGTGTATAGAGTGGCATTGATGCGACCAACTAGATTTACAGCTACCCCCCACTTTCCCCAGTTGGGTTTTCCACTCCGCCACTGCTGCGCTTTGTGATTCAGATGCCTAACTGACTCAGCAAGTCTAGCCATGACGCCGCTCTCGTTTTGCCAAAACACGACCGAGTCTCTTCCAGCGAAGGGTGCCGTGAAATCGGGTGGCCCTTGGTATAGCCGCCAGTCTTCTCCGATATACTTGAGTTCCCAAAACTGGCGATTAAATAGCGTGTTGTCACCCGCAGCCTGTCCATGCAGCGCATCGGCATAGGCCGAGAGCGGCCGCAATTCATCATTCAAATCGACCAATATTCTGCAAGTCGAATCGTCAAGTTGCCGCCTTTGACTGAACTCACGAATTTGAACTGTGCGCAGCAACCTAGATTTCTCGGTGGCATAAATTGGCGGCTTCCCTCGAGGAGCGGAAACATCGAGGCTGATAAATCGCCCCCCAAAATTCGGAGCTCGACGGGATATTGTCACCATCGCTGCAAGTGCGCCGGCGGCTGCGGCGCTTTCAAAGGCATGCTCGCCGAGTTTTGCAACAACATTTATTGAGTAATGCGACAGAACCTCTTTCCGAAGCTCTACGTAGCTCTTTTGATGAAGCCAGTTTTGCGGCAGAACAACTTGAGTCACCCCTAACTCACCAGATTTCGCGAGTTCAAGGCATCTCATTAGGAACACGCATGCCAAGTCGCTTTTGGCTGCCCGATAGTGTGCTTCGCAATAGTCCCTCAACTGCTCCGTCTGCAGGCCTCGTCCGAGATACGGAACATTCGTTACCACTAGGTGGTAGCGGCCATCCAGCAAGCGTGCGGCATCCAGCAGACCCTTGGCTGTGAACGCCAAGTCCCAACTGTCGTCCTGCAGTTCGCTGGCCTGCCCCCACAGCGTGGCAGGTCGCTCGGTGGCAAGCGCCCTTCCCAGCAGGTCGCGCAACGTGTCGAAGCTTGACGTGGCCAGGTCGTTCTTCAGGCTGCGCGCCGGGTCCAGCAGGCTGCCCAGCAGCGGTGCCTGCGCAAAGCTGGTGTGCAGCAGGCGCAGCTCCTGCCGCAGGTAAGCGGCATTAGCGGCATCGTCCGGCACCAGCGCCATCCAGTCCTCAGGCTTGGCGGCCACCTTTAGGCCGCAGCAGGCCACCTGCGGCGCGGGCATGTCGGCGCGCACGCCCAGCGCGTCACCGTTCTCGTCCGGGAAACGCCAGGCCGCCAAAGCCAGAGCGAAGACGGCGATTTCCACGCAGCGTGCGTCCAGCTCCAGGCCGTGCAGGTTGTAGGCCAGCACGGCGTCCACCGCGTCCATCGCGCTCAGGCCCTCGGCCGCCATGCGCATCGGCACCAGCAGCAAGAAGGCCGCCACCAGGAAGTGGCCCGAGCCGCAGCAGGGGTCCAGCAGCTTGAACTCGTCGAGTCTGTCGGGCCAGCCTTCGAACTTGCCTGCCGCGGGCGTACCGTCTTCCAGCGTGCGCAGGTAGGTCAGGGGCACCGGGCAGGTCTTGTCCGGGTGGCGCGTCACCCACCAAGCCCCCAGCGAGTTGTGGAGCAGGAAGTCCACCATGTACGGCTCGGTGAAGAGCTGGGTGACGGCAGGCAGTTCGTCGGCGCCAATCTTGACCTCGGAGGCGTTGACCTCGTCTTTGCGCTTCGACTGCCAGAACTGGTAGACCCAACCCAGGCTGTCGCTGGCCTTGAACACCTCGGTCGGCAGCCCCGCCAGCAGGCGCTCCAGCTCGCGTTGATGCTCGGGCGCGAAGGCCAGCTCGAACACAGGACTCTGCGGCTTGAACACCTGGGGCAGCATGCGGGCAGCCAGCTTGCCGGCAAGTTCCCACTGCGTCTTTGAGCCGAGCTTTTCGCCCTCCAACATGACCTGTTCGTGGTCAACCAGGTTCTGGCAGTCCTCAAGCGACACCGGGGCGCCCAGCTCCCACATCAGCAGCCCGTTCTCGGCGAGAAAGCGGGCGAACAGCATGCGGTGCCAGTGTTCGTAGGCCACCTCCCACACCAGGTGCTGCAGGCCCTGGGTGTCGTCCTTGGCCTTCACATCGCCCAGCGCGCGGCCATGGGCGCGCAGGCGCCGGCGCAGGGCCTTGAGTTCTTCGCTCAGGTAGTCTGGGGCCTTTGCCTCGCTGACGGCCAGCTGCCGCAGGGCGGCCAGCGCAGCCTTTTCGGCCACGTCGCGGGCGGACTTGACTGTGCTCTCGAGCTGGCTGCGCAGGGGCTTGGCAATCGGCTGCGACATTTACAAGCAACTCCAGTCAAAGGAGAAACCTCGCTCACGGCTGTAGAAAACCTGTGCGTTACCACCATCACCCCACTCGCGTAAGCCAATCGCTTCGAAGCAGAGAAAAGGATCATCTCTGTCCACGGCTCGATACTGAATCTCTTTGAAACTTCCGAGAAAGCATGGGTATTCTTGATCACCGCAAAATCTTGCAAAGTGCTTGAACGCGCTACAGGTCTTCAGGATTGCTTGGGATATCAGATCATCACGGGCGTTACTAGACTTCTGAAAACTTTTCTGCAGCTTCTCAAGCTTAAGGAATATCTTTTCATGATCGGGAGTGATGTTGCAATAGATTCGACTTACCCCGAAACCCACAATCTGCATACAGGAAACCACATCTTCGCCATATTTTTCAGTGTACTCATCGGCCAGCCGGCACCACTCATCCCAATCCGCATCAGCCAATTGGTCTGCTGTAGAGTGACCCATCCTAATCGCCGCCTGCGTGATGTATTGATTCAGGCTGGGCTTTAGCTCCGAGTGAAAATCACCAAGCCAATCGGCAGCCTCTGGAAGAAGCACGTCAAAGGAATGGTCGGATGTGATAACTGGTGCCATCAATTCAGGGTTTGCGTCTGCAGCTGGAATCACGCGAATGAGTGGCGCTGCGAGCCTTTCTTCTGATTGAGGCAACCAAACCTGAACCAATCCATTTATGTCACCAATTGGGATTGGAAGCTGCGCTGTATTTATCTGACAAAGAGGAGCCATCGGTCTGGCTGACTGATCAAATGGCCAAGGAAATAGTTGACTCGTAAAGATTGGGCCGAGCAGTACACTGCCCATTCGATCGACCAGCTGTGGCACAACCTCATTGATCACAAGTGGAAAGCCCACACGGGCTGACTTGAGGCGCAAGCCCAGGCCTTCCAATTGATCTCTTGGAATCTCGCTCCTGTCTTCAGTAAGCGCAGTAAGCTCTTCTAGGGCCACCAATAACGCCTGTAAGGCGTTAGTCTGCTCATCTTTCAATAGTTCATTCATATCGCCTCGCCAACTCACTTGCTTCGACACACCGCCCTAAATCTGACCGTTCAAACTTCAGCTCAAAGATTGACAGGGCCGAGCTTCAACTTGGAGCTGATGAGTTCTTCCACTTCGCGTAGCCAGACTCTCAACTCAGCATCGTCATTCAAAGTGCGCTTGGGAATGGCAACGTACACAACGTTCGGCTTCAGCAGCTGAACCGCGGCATGCCGCGCTGCCTCGAAGCGGCTGGGCAAGGCTTGGGTTTTGGATATCCAGTGGTCCAGGTCGCAATCGTCCAGCGCGTCTTGCAGTTGCTCGGGCGTGCCGGCAGCTACGGCGGGGGGCGCCGTCAGGTGGTGCTTGGCCGTCAGGTCATCGCGCTGCGCATCGCTGAGCTTCTTCCAGTCGGCATCCTGCTGCAGCAGCATCTGCTGCTGCGCAAAGCCTTGCTGGAAGGCGTCCAGCTTGGCCTTCAAGGCCTGGCGCAGCAGGTCAACCGCTTCATCCAGCAGAGGGCGCACGGGGTCGGGGTCGGCAAGCAGGCTGCGCTGGGCTTCGATGGCGTCGGCTTCGGCCTTGAGCTTGGCGTAGGGGCCAAGGGCTTTGGCATGCCGCAGGAGGTCTTTCAGCTTGGTCCAAGCAGGCTGCCGCTTGGCAATCTCGGCTGCGGTCTTGGTCCAGGCCTGCGACAGTGCCAGCACTTCGTCGTGCCGGTTGAACAACTCCAGCAGTTGGGCGTTGCCGCTCTGGGCCTCAATCGCCGCGATGACCGTGAGCTTCGGAAGGTCAGGGGATGGTGCTGGTCCACCCGCCTTGGACGCCTGTTCCCGCAACTTGGCCAGCAGGGCTGGCATCCGGTTCAGCTCTTCCTTGGGCTGGCACGGCACG
>JBIPLV010000046.1:0-16067 GCA_044369475.1 Cyanobium sp.
TGCTGGTTGGCCCTCCCGGCACTGGCAAAACCCTGCTCTCGAAGGCTGTGGCCGGCGAGGCGGAGGTGCCCTTCTTCATCATTTCCGGCTCCGAATTCGTGGAGCTGTTCGTCGGCGCCGGCGCGGCCCGGGTGCGCGACCTGTTTGAAGAGGCCAAAAAGAAGGCGCCGTGCATCATCTTCATCGACGAACTCGATGCCATCGGCAAGAGCCGTTCCGGCTCGATGGGTGTGGTGGGCGGCAACGACGAGCGGGAGCAGACCCTCAACCAGCTGCTCACCGAAATGGACGGCTTCGCCGGCCAAGACAAACCGGTGATCGTGCTGGCCGCCACCAACCAACCGGAAACCCTCGATGCCGCGCTGCTGCGTCCCGGCCGCTTCGACCGCCAGGTGCTGGTGGATCGCCCCGACCTCTCGGGCCGCAAGTTGATCCTGGAGATCTACGCCAAGAAGGTGAAGCTCGCAAGCAGCGTCGACGTCGACAAAATCGCCCAGGCCACCAGTGGCTTCGCCGGCGCCGACCTGGCCAACCTGGTGAACGAGGCGGCCCTGCTAGCGGCCCGCGCCTACCGCACCGAAGTGGAGCAGGCCGACCTCAACGAAGCGATTGAGCGCGTGGTGGCCGGCCTGGAGAAGAAGAGCCGGGTGCTCCAGCCCGACGAGAAAAAAGTGGTGGCTTACCACGAAGTGGGGCACGCCATCGTTGGCCACCTGATGCCGGGCGGCAGCAAGGTAGCCAAGATCTCGATCGTGCCCCGGGGCATGAGTGCACTGGGTTACACCCTGCAGCTGCCCACCGAAGAGCGCTTCCTCAACTCCAAGGAAGACCTCGAAGGCCAGATCGCCACCCTGCTGGGCGGCCGCAGTGCCGAGGAGATCGTGTTTGGTGAAGTCACCACCGGTGCCGCCAACGACCTGCAGCGGGCTACCGACATCGCCGAGCAGATGGTGGGCACCTACGGCATGAGCGAAACCCTCGGGCCCCTCGCTTACGACAAACAAGGCGGCAGCCGCTTCCTCGGCGGCGGCAACAACCCCCGTCGCTCCGTTAGCGACGCCACGGCCCAGGCGATCGACAAGGAGGTGCGCACCTTGGTGGACAACGCCCACGCGCGTGCGCTGGCGATCCTGCGCCACAACCGCGACCTAATGGAGAGCATCTCCCAGCAAATCCTGGAGAAGGAGGTGATCGAAGGAGACAACCTCAAGGAACTCCTGGCCAGCAGCATCCTGCCCGAGGAGGCCGGGGTGGCGGGATGAGGCCTTGACGCCGGGGCACCTGATCGCGGATAAGGGTTCTTTAGAGATGGAGCCATGGCTGCCATCAACGGATACCCGGCCCTGGCTGGGCTGCGCGGCCGGGATCTCCTCTCCTCCGCCGACCTGAGCGCCGACCAGACGCTGAGCTTGCTGCGGCTGGCCGCCGACCTCAAGTCCGGGCGCACCCACATCAACCTGGGTGGCAAGACCCTCGGCCTGATCTTCTCGAAATCCTCCACCCGCACCCGGGTGAGCTTCACGGTGGCCATGGCGCGCCTCGGCGGCCAAACGATCGACCTCAACCCTCAGGTGACCCAGGTGGGCCGCGGTGAGCCGGTGGCGGACACCGCGCGGGTGCTGAGCCGCTACGTGGATGCCCTGGCGATCCGCACCTTTGCCCAAGAGGAGCTGGCGGACTACGCCCACTGGGCCTCGATCCCCGTGATCAACGCCCTCACCGACCTGGAGCACCCCTGCCAGGCCCTGGCCGACTTTCTCACCCTGCAGGAAGCCTTCGGCGCGCTGGCTGGTCTCACTCTCAGCTACGTGGGCGACGGCAACAACGTGGCCCACTCGCTGATGCTCTGCGGTGCCCTGCTGGGTGTGAACGTGCGCATCGGCTGCCCGGTGGGCTTTGACCCCGATGGCGCCGTGCTGGAGCAGTCGCGGGCCCTGGCGGCGGCCAGCGGAGCCACGGTGGAGGTGCTGCATGAGCCGGTGGCGGCTGTGCGCGGCGCGCAGGCTCTCTACACCGATGTGTGGGCGTCGATGGGGCAGGAAGAGGAGAAGGCAGAGCGGGAGAGGGCCTTCGCGGGCTGGTGCCTGAACGAAGAGCTGGTGGCGGAGGCCGATCCCCGGGCGATCGTGCTGCACTGCTTGCCGGCCTACCGGGGCCTGGAGATCAGCTCCGGTGCCATGGAGGGCAGGGCCAGCCGCATCTTCGACCAGGCCGAAAACCGCCTGCATGCCCAGCAGGCCCTGCTGGCAGCGCTGCTAACTGAACCCTGAATGGGATGCCCCATCCCCGCCCCCCGTCCCATCCCTGTGGTCCAGCCCTTGGGCGAAATCCGCCAACCGAGGAGCTGGACAAAGCGTCCTCGAGGCGGTACATCTGTATCAGCGACGCCAACCCGGTGCCCCAGCCTGTTCACCAGCGCCACCTTGCTCATCCAGGGCATCACGACACCCAGCCGGAGCTGACCACGGCCCAGCGGGAGCTCTATGACTGGCTGTCCGACTACATCGGCGCCCACCGCCACAGCCCCTCGATCCGCCAGATGATGGAGGCCATGGGGCTGCGCTCACCGGCGCCGATCCAAAGCCGCCTTCGCCACCTCCAGCAGAAAGGCTGGATCACCTGGCAGGAGGGCCAGGCCCGCACCCTGCAACTGCTGGGTGGCATGGCCAGCGGCATTCCGGTGCTCGGCGCAGTGGCCGCCGGTGGCCTGGTGGAAACCTTCGACGACGTTCAAGAGCGTCTCGACCTGGCCCCAGTGCTGGACACCCGCGGCCTGTTTGCCCTCACGGTGAACGGCGATTCGATGGTGGATGCCCACATCGCTGATGGCGATGTGGTGCTGCTGGAGCCTGTGCCAGACCCCAGCCGCCTCAAAGCCGGCACGATCGTGAGCGCCCTGGTGCCAGGCAGTGGCACCACCCTCAAGCACTTCCACCGCAGCGGCGCCACGGTGACCCTGGAGGCCGCCAACCCGGCCTATGAACCAATCGTGCTTCCCGCCGACCAAGTGACGGTGCAGGGCAAGCTGGTGGCCGTCTGGCGCCAGGTGTGAGCAGGCGGCGTTGTAAGCTCACTCCGCACACGGCAAGGCTTACGGGCCAAAGCGAGACGACCAGCGTCACCGCTGCCAAAGCACCTTCTCGGGGCCATAGCTCAGCTGGTAGAGCACCTGCATGGCATGCAGGGGGTCAGCGGTTCGAATCCGCTTGGCTCCATCCTCAAATCCCAGGCCTGGCCTGGGTTTTTTAATGCTTTGGTGCACCCCAGGCAGGGGGGCTTTCTTTTTGCCCAGGCTGGCTGCAGAGCGGCGATCAGGCCCGGTAGCGCAACATCCAGCACACAACTGAGGCCAGCAGAGGCCCACGAGCAAGGGCTCGACTAGCCGATCCACGCAGCTCGGGATCTCACCGCGCAGCAGTCCCGACTCAGCCCTGGGCGATCAGCTGCCATGGCATCCATCGAACATCGACGGCGCTACCCCTCCAAGCCAATGATCAGCCAAAGCCTGTGATCCATGCCATTGGTCTTGGGCCGACACAATGACGGTCGACCATCCCTGGCCCAGTTGTTGCGGGAGCGGGGTGCCCTCAGGCAGCCGCAGCCGATGGTTTACATCCAAGCCCATGCAGGTAGGCGCATGAAGGATTCCGAAGACTGGCCCATCGACCAAGGTCGGCCCTGGGGGCTGCGTCTGCTGGCGCTGGTGGGGGCCCTTGCCTTTGTGATGCTCGGCATCAACAGCCTTTTGCTTGTGTTCCAGCAACCACGACCGCTACCCGTGCCAGCGCAGCCAAAGCGGGGATGAAGCAGCGCCTAAAAGCGAGACATGGCCTCGATCTTTGCCAATTTTTCAGCATCCAGACCGGCCAGTTCGTCGATCTGCAGCAGGCTTTCCTTCACCAAACTGGCAAACACAAACAAAATGCCGTCAAGGCGGAAATCAAACCGTCCTTCAATCGTGTGGCGCTCGATGCTGAGGAAATCGTGCAACTGCCACACGGTTTCGGCAGAGGCCAGCGCCGCGGCCCGGGCCTGCACCGACGCCACCAATTGGTCGACAGCCCTGCCGTAGGCGCGGTCAAAGGCCTCGCGGGCGACGGCCTGTTCCGGTTCCGTCCATCCCTCCAGCATTGTCTCCATCATTTGCTTTAAGCGCCCTGGAAGGGACGCTAGTCGGGGGTTCAGGCTGCCGCGAGCCCGGAGCTCCGTCGAGACGGGAGGGTGCGGCGGTGTTGGGCGGGCAACTCGAACCAAGCGAGATGCGGGCTGTCGTGATGCTCCCGGTGGTAACCGAAATGAAAACAGGCCAGCAGCGAAAGCCAGGGGGGCAAATCGAGGCTGTCGGCCTGGGATTGCTGGTACGGCAGCCGCTGGCGCCGGTGCGGCAGATAGGTGCCGAACACAAACAACTGGAGCGAACTGAGCAGCAGGGGCAGGGTGCAGAAGAGCAGCACATTGATCCAGGCCGCAGAATGGAGCCGGCAGGCGATCAACGCCAACAAGCCCCAACTGCCAAGCAGCCGCACCATCTGGCCCGCCGAAAGGTAACCAGCCATGAAGCGCCGGTACCAACCCAGCGTTCCGGCACGGGGGTCGCCATGGAAATCGGGATCATCCGCGCTGGCTGTGAAACGGTGATGGCTCTGATGATTGCGGCGGCAAGCCAAGTAGGGCAAAGCCGCATAGAGCGCCAGGGCAACGACACCAAGGCGATCATTCCAGCCCCGCCGCTCCAACACCAGCACCCCGTGCATGGCGTCGTGACCAACGATGAATAGACCGGTCTGCAGCAGAGTTCTCCCCAGCGTGGACGCCAGCACCAGAGCCACCAGGGCTGGCCCGTGGAGCCGACTCAAATCAACACTGAGCAGCCCCAGCAGGGAAGCGAGCCAGCCGAACAGAATCACCGCGGCGAGGAGCAGACCGCGATGGGTGGTGCTGCTCAGGCGGCTTTGGCTGGGGCGCAAAGCCCTGCTCAACGGCCGAACTTCAGCAACTCAGCAGGGGAGGCCAGCAGGTCGATGGCCACGAAGTAGATCTTGCCCTCGGGATTGAGCAGGAAGCGCCAAGCCACGTTCATGCCGATGCCGGCACCAAACCAGGGGGTCTGCACCTTGCCGGTCACCTTGATCTGGGTGAAGTTGCCTTCGGTGGGCTCGGAGAAGCCACGCTCGGGCAGCAGTTGCAGGTTCTGGCAGTCTTCACGGAAGAAGCGCAGCACGGCCTCCCGACCAACAATCGGCTTCTGGAAGGGGGGCTGCAGAGCGCCGTCAGACAGAAACAGATCGATCAGATTGTCGAAATCATTGGCGTTGAGCAGGTTCATGTAGTTGTTCACAGTGGGGTTGATCACCCCCTCGATGAACACCTTCTTGCGCTGCCCTTCGGGCGTTGGCGCTGCAATGGGCTCCATCACGCGCTGGCCCTCCCCCTTAGCGGGGTCGTAGCCCATGTCCACCACAAAGTTGCGCAGCAGGGTGATCTGCTGACCCTGATCCACACCCTTCACCGAGCTCAGCACGGCGGATGCGTTGGCGGAGAGCTGGTAGCCCTCGGGGATTGGCGCCACCAGGCCGGCGGCCATCCATTCGCCCAGCTGATACCAGAAGCCGAGCTTGATGTTGACCGACCAGCAGGAGTAGGTGCGGCCGATTTGGGTGTCGGCGCGGTTGGCAAGCTCGCACATCACCGCGCTCTGCTCGGCGAAGTTCATCACCTTGATCTGGTTGAGAACGGGCTCGGCAAACTGCATGCGCGCAGCACCGGGGGCGGCGACGGTGATGGTGTTGCCCATCTCGAGGTAGGCGTACCAGATCAGAGCCAGTTGGTCTTCGGCGCTCAGCAGCCGAAAACGGGCCGTGATCGCCGGCACAACGTCGGCAGACATTGTCTCGGGAAAGATCTGGGTGGCTTTCTCAAGCGTGAACATGCGCCGTCACTCCCAATTGTTAAAGAGATTTGCAAACTCTAGCCGCACGGGGTCCCGCCTGGTAAAGCGCATCTGATTTGCGGCCGAGTCCGCCTTGAGCGTGCCCCCATCCGTGCCTGTGCCTGAATCTGTTTCTGTGCTGAGCGACGCTGATCGCGACAAGCTCGATCGCTCCGACGACGCCCTCTTTTACGCCGAACCGCGGTTCGTGCATCACCTCGATGCCAGTTTCCGGGCACGCCTAACCAAGCTGTACAGCGAGCGGATCCCGCCTTGCGCGGTGGTGCTGGACCTGATGAGCAGCTGGGTGAGCCATCTGCCCGAAGACCTCGCTTACCAGGAGGTGATCGGCCACGGCCTCAACGCCGAAGAGCTGGCGGCCAACCCCCGGCTCGATCGCCACTGGGTGCAAAACCTCAACACCGATCAGAGCCTGCCCCTAGCCGATGACAGCGTGGATGTTGCGCTGATCGTGGCCGGCTGGCAGTACCTGCAGCAACCAGAAGCGGTGGCCGCCGAACTGCTGCGGGTGGTGCGGCCGCGGGGCGAGGTGATCGTGGCCTTCAGCAACCGGATGTTCTTCCAGAAAGCCCCCCAGATCTGGACCGAGGGCGGCGACCGCGACCACCTGGCCACCGTGGCGAAGGTGCTGCTGGCCCAGGGCTGGTCGATGCCCCAGCTGCTGGCAGAAGAAACCCCTGCGCCGGGCGTGCTCGGCTGGATCGGCGGCAAGGGCGATCCCTTCTTTGCTGTGATCGCTGCCAAAGCTTGATCGGTGCCAAAGCTCGATCACCCGCAACCCAGAGCGACCGACCCTGATCACACCGGCAGGCTCTAAATCAGCACAAAAAAGCCCGACCAGCTGCGCTGGCCGGGCTTTTCGTCAGGCCAAAGCCCGAGGGGCTCAGCCCAAACCCAGCTGGCCCAGGATGCCCTGACCGGTGAGCAGCTCGGTGCCAAGCCCGATGACGAAACCGAGCATGGCCAGGCGACCATTCCAGGTTTCAGCGAAGGCCACAAAACCGAAACGGGAGGTGGAATCAGCCATTGATGTTCGTTGGTTACGAAACTTGAAGGAATCGTAACAGAGCTTGAAGCGGCTGGCGGTGCCCGGTGCCCATGGCCTCGGTGATGAGCGCTCCTGCTGACCAGCCTGGGATTGATCACCACTGCTGAGCAGTGATCTTTTCCCCAAGCCGGGTGGCTTCTCCCCAATCTGCGGGGGCCTTTTCCACAGGGATTGAGGTGCAGAAGAGCCGCGCTCATCCCCCGTCTCGGCCCGGGGATGGGGAAAACGGGTCCGACCCTTGACGCTTCTGCGCAGCCCACTTCCGAGCCCGAGCCGAATCAAAAAAAAACCTGAAAGCGCCCGTGGGCCGGGCCTTGGGGCTGTGGGTCTTGCCGGACTCGCCCCCTGAAACGCCCTTTGACGGCAGTGCCGGTGCCGTGGCCTGATGGGGGCTCGCTCAGGGCAACGTCTCCATGCTCCAAACCCCGGACCACGCCCCCAACTCCGTCTCGGTCGAAAACCAGTTTCCTGAAGACCTGTATGACGCGATGCGGGAGTTTGTCCGGCTTCATCCCCAGTGGGACCAATACCGCTTGATGCAGGCTGCCCTAGCCGGTTTCTTGTTCCAGCATGGGTGCCAGGACCGCGCCGTGGCCCGTCACTACCTCGATGGCTTGTTTCGCCGCCAGGATCCGAGCGGCAGACTGACCGGTCCTCACCGCTGAACCATGGCCACAGGAGCTTCATGGGCTGATGCCCTGCTCGTGGCCATCGGCGCCGTCCCTGGCGCCTGGCTCCGCTTCCGGGTGGTCGACCATCTCGAACCCGTGCTGCCCAAGCGGCACTGGGGAACCTTCGGAGTCAACCTGATCGCTTGTTTCGCGCTCGGCTTGATGGTGGGCTTGGAGCAAAGCTGTGGCGAGGCGTCCCGCCGGGTGCTGCTGTTGATCGGCACCGGCTTTCTGGGCAGCTTCAGCACCTTCTCCACCTTTACGGCCGAATTGCGCGCGGAGCTGGTGGCCAGGCATTGGCGGGAAGCGGCCGTGCTGGCCGGCGGCTCGGTGGCCGGCGGGCTGCTGGCGATGCTGACGGGCCTCTCTCTGGGGGCCGAGGCATGAGCACCACCCCCTCCCGCAGCCTCCGTGGCGATCTGCGCGATCTAGCCCTGGTGGCCGCCGGAGCCATCCCCGGGGCGCTGCTGCGCTGGCGCCTCGAGGCCATCGGCACAGCGGAAGTTGGTGGCCTGCGCGGCTTGGTGGGGGCCGACTTCGTCGCCAACATGCTGGGCTGCCTGCTGCTGGGCCTGGTGCTGGCCCAGTCCGCGCGGCGCCAGCGGCTGATCCTGTGGGCCGGCATCGGCTTCTGCGGATCCCTCACCACCTTCTCCTCCTGGATGCTGCAACTGGCCCGCGCCCTGCGAGCCGGTCAGGCCTGGGACAGCCTGTTGGTGCTGGTGGCAAGCCTGTTGGGCGGCCTGGTGCTGGTGGCCCTGGGTCACCTCCTGGGGCGCCGGTGCCAGCCGGCGGCTCCGGCCAGCAGCAGCAAGGGGGCCTCACCCCAGCGGTCGTAGGGGGTGAGGGCCTGCAGGCGCGGCACGGCAAACACACCTGTGGCCGGCCGACCTGCTGGCAGGGAGTCCACCACCCGGCCGCGTGCATTGACCAAGAGGCTCGGTCCGGTGTTGGCCGCACTCACCAGCCAGCGGCCCGTCTCGATCGCCCGCAGCTGGGCCAGGGCCTGAAATTGTTGCTGCAAGAGCGCGGGATAGGGGTCGAGGTTGGCACTGGCCAGCAGCCATCCTGCGCCTTCACGGCTGGCGGCGGCCAGGGCCGAACCATCGGAGAGCTCGTAGCAAATGGCCCCGGCAATGGCGCCCCCGGGACGGGGCAGAAGCCGCGAGGCCGCTCCAGGCTCAATGCCGCCCACGGCCGACAAGCCACTCCATCGCCCCAGCCCCGCCAGGGGCACCCATTCCCCTAAGGGGACGAGCCGATGCTTGTCGAGCCAGCTGCTGGCCAGCTGCTCCCCCGGAGCCATGCGCAGCAGGGCGCTGCGCTGCTGCGGCGCCCCATTCACCTCCTGCCAGCGAAAACCGCCACTGATCAATTCGACAGGCACCGGCGCCGCCAGCTCAGGCTCCAGCCCCAGGGCCCCCTCGGGCAGCAGCACCGCATCCACCCGACGCTGTGCCCCTTGCGCCAGTGCCGCCATTAAGCGCTGCTGCAAGCGCTGCTGCTGGACCCACTGAAACTTCTGGCGGGTGGGAATCGCCGGCTGCAGCACCAGCACCCGCTCCAGGCCGGAGCTGGCCTGCCCCTCAGGCAGCCCCAGGGGTAGCGCCGCCAGCACGGCGGCACCCAGGCCATGGCTCAGAACCACACCAGCAACGGTGGCCATGATCCAGCGCCGGGGCTGGGGCACCGTCGCGCAGCGCCAGAGGCCCCAACCGATCAACAGCTGCAGGGTCGCCAGCAAGCCGCTGCCGCCGAGGGCGGCCAGGCCTGCCAAGGGTCGATCGCCGGGGAGCGCCGCCGCTCCCAACCCCAGCCAGAACAGCGGCCCCTTGGCCAGCAGCACCTCCGCCAGCCCCCAACTGGCACTCAGCAGCAGGGCACTGCTCAGCCGGCGGGGGTCGAAGCGCTGGGCCAGCGCCACCCACAAGGCCACCAGGGCAGCCGCCGCCAGGGCGCAGCTCGCCAGCAGCAGCACGGCGAGGGGAAGGCTCAAGGGGGCCGGCACGCCGATCCAATCGAGGGGGTGGAGCCCCAGCAACCAGCGGTGACTCACCAGCACGGCCGCCCCTCCCCACAGAGCCCCGCCTCGGGCCCCGATCGCCGAGCCCGGCAGGGCCCACAGCCCCGCCAGGGCAAGCCAGAGCAGGGGCGGCAGCCCCAGGGGGGGCATCGCCAACCCCGCCAGCAGCCCGGACACCCCGGCCAGCCACCACCCCCCTAGCCGGTCATTGCCCATGGTCAGTGAGCGTAGGAAGCGCCAAGGTGAACCACGAGAGGTGCCGCCCCCAGGCCGCCCACGCCGCTTGCCGCCATGGATCCGAACAACCCGCTCCAACAACTGCTGCTGCGTGGCCTCGGCACCACCTCACTGGTGTCGGAGCGGCTGCGCACGGTCACCCAGGCCTGGGTGCGCAGCGGCAAGCTCGATCCCAGCCAAGCCCCAGCCCTGGTGGACGACGTGCTCAAGGCCCTCCGGGGCGAAACGCCCGAACTGGAACAGCAGGCGGAGCGCCAGCTTGAGCGCAACAAAGACCAGCTGCTGCAGGATTTGGGCCTGGCCCGGCAGCGGGAGCTCGATGAACTGCGCGGCCGGATTGACCGTCTGGAGCGGAGCCTGCGCCAGCAGCCACCAGCCGACGCCTCTCCCGACGTGGACATTCCCGACTGAGCGAGCCCCGACTGAGAGATTCCCGACTGAAGGAAGCAGGCCACCCGACTGCCCGGCAGAATCACTCCAACCTGCGGGGTCCCATGCGCGACATCCTGATCAGCTCGGCCGTGTGTGTGGCCTGCCTGCTGCTGGCCCTGGTGAGCCAACTGGTCAATCCCACCACCGTGCAGGCCGCCAGCCCCAGCGGCGCTGCTGAAGCGGCCGTGCTGTCTGACCCAGCTCCGGCTAGCGCGCCTGCCAGGCCGGCGGTGAGCAGCCGCTTCGAGCTGGACCCCGACGACCCCAACCCCACCCTTTTTGTGATGGCCAGCGACAACGACCAGATCAACAGCGCTGACATCGCCCAGGCCAGCGGCCTTGGAGCCGAGCTCAATGCTCCCAAGGAGCGCACCACCCCCAGCGGCCTGCGCATCACCGATCTGGTGGTGGGCGATGGAGCCGAAGCCGTGGCCGGTCAAACGGTGGTGGTGAACTACCGCGGCACGTTGGCGAACGGCACCGAATTTGACAGCAGCTACGGCCGCGGCCCGTTCTCCTTCCCCCTGGGCGGAGGCCGGGTGATCCAGGGCTGGGATGAGGGCGTCGCCGGCATGAAGGTGGGCGGCAAGCGCAAGCTGGTGATTCCCCCTGATCTGGCCTACGGCGAGCGCGGCGCCGGCGGCGTCATTCCCCCCAATGCCACCCTCACCTTCGAGGTGGAACTGTTGCGCATCGGCGGCTGAGCCGCAGAACACAATCGTTAAGATGCCTGCTCTGGTTGGACGCGCTCGCTCTGGTTGGACGCCTGAGCAACAACCGTTCTGCCGCCTTTTTCGTCGTTATCCCCATCCATGGCCCATACGCTGCCCGCGCTGCCCTACGGCCTCGATGCGCTCGAGCCCAACATCTCCCGTTCCACACTTGAGTTTCACCACGGCAAGCACCACGCGGCCTACGTGACCAACCTCAACAACCTGGTGGCCGGCACCGACCTGGACGGCAAGAGCCTGGAAGACACCATCACCGCCGTGGCCGGTGATGCCAGCAAAGCCGGCGTGTTCAACAACGCTGCCCAGGTGTGGAACCACAGCTTCTACTGGCAGTGCATGAAGCCCGGTGGCGGCGGTCAGCCCAGCGGCGCCCTGGCCGACAAGATCAACGCTGACTTCGGCAGCTTCGAAGCCTTCGTCGAGCAGTTCAAAACCGCCGGCGCCACCCAGTTCGGCAGTGGCTGGGCCTGGTTGGTGCTCGACAACGGCACCCTGAAGGTCACCAAGACCCCCAACGCCGACCTACCCCTGGCCCATGGCCAGAAGGCCCTGCTCACCATGGACGTGTGGGAGCACGCCTACTACCTCGACTACCAGAACCGCCGTCCCGATTACATGACCACCTTCCTCGAGAAGCTGGTGAACTGGGACTTCGTGGCCGCCAACCTGGCTGCCGCCTGAGTCCGGCCCGGCAACGGTGACCCGACAGGGAGCTCGTCTCCTCCATGGCCCCCGGTGAACCCGGGGGCTGTTTATGGCGCAGCTGAACTGAGCACCGCCTCCGGAGCGATCCACATCGCATCGCCATAGGAGAAGAAACGGTACTGGCGCTCGATCGCCTCGGCATACAACGCCAACAGGCGCTCGCGCCCGATCAGGGCACTCACCAGCAGCAACAGGGAGCTCTTGGGCAGGTGGAAGTTGGTGAGCAGGCCCTGCACCACGGCAAAGCGGTAGCCGGGCTGGATCACCAGATTCACTGGGCCCGTATGAGGCCGCAGCTCGCCGCCGTGCAGCTGAGCCACGGCTTCGAGACTGCGGACGGAGGTGGTGCCGATGGCGATCACCCGGCCGCCACGGGCGCGGCAGGCTGCCACTGCAGCCACCAGAGCCGGGCTCACCTCCACCCACTCGCTATGCAGCTCCAGGGAGCGCAAGTCTTCGGTTTCCACCGGCCGGAACGTACCCAGGCCCACGTGCAGGGTGGTAGTGGCCAGCTCCACGCCACGCTCCCGGATCGCCGCCAGCAACGCGTCGCTGAGGTGCAGTCCAGCCGTGGGTGCGGCCACGGCACCGGGCCGCGCGGCATAACGGGTCTGGTAGCGCTCGTTGTCAGCGTCGTCGTGGGCGTGGATGTAGGGCGGGAGCGGAATGGCGCCGTAGCGCACCAGCAGGGGCTCGAGGGCTGCCGCATCGGAGTACTGCGGCGGAAACTGCACGATGCGGCCGCCGGTGGCGGGGTCGCTGCCGAGCACCTGCAGCGACAGAGGTGGCTGCCCCTCAGCCACCACCTCGATCGAATCGCCTGGCCGGAGCTTCTTGGCGGGCTTGGCCAGGCACAGCCACTGGCCGGGGGCAGAGGCCTCGCCGGGTTGCGGTTGCCACGGCTCCAGGACCAGCAGCTCCACCGCGGCACCGCTGGGGCGACGTGCTTCCAGGCGGGCCCGTAGCACTCGGGTGTCGTTCACCACCAGCAGATCGCCGGGACGGAGCTCCTGCTGCAGGTCCCACACCGTGAGGTGGCGGGCCCGGAGAGCAGGGCCCACCCCGGGGGGATCCACCGCCAGCAGCCGGGCGGCATGGCGGGGCTCCACCGGCCGCTGGGCAATGCGCTCTTGGGGCAGCTCAAAGGTGTAGCTCGAGAGCCGCAGATCGGCGAGATCGCTCATGGCTGCAGGCCCTGGCTCATGCCGGTAGGTAGTAGCGCACAAGGGTGAACACCCGGTTGCCGCTGGCATCGAGCGCCCGATGCATGTTGATGCCGCGCTGGTTGAGCAGCAGGGAATCAAAGCGATAGCGCGGGATTGCCATCGGCATCACGATCGTGTGGCTCACCTCAGGGTGGGCCTGCTGCTCAGCGGCCACAAACGCCACGAATGGATCGATCAGGGAGGCATAGGGGCTATCCAGAATCCGCAGGCTGATGCCGGTCGAATCGCCCACCAGCCGCTGCCAGTCGCGGCGGATCATGTCGATGTCGTCGCCCTCCGAGCGCACCCACACCCCGCTGACCTGATCCGACACCGTGGCGGCGTAGCGCAGAGCCTCCAGGGAGGGACGGGAGAAGGAGGCGATCCAGACGATGCTGCGGTTGCCCACCGGATCGCGCCGCTGGGGCAACACAACGCTGCCCTGGGCGTCGGCAGGCAAGGCAATGGCGGCGTAGACGCGGCGATAGCGATCGCGAATGCTGGCCAGCACCCACACCAGCAGGGGGATGGCGATGACCACCGTCCAGGCGCCCTCGTCAAACTTGCTGACCACGATCACCAGCAGCACCACCAAGGTGGTGAGGGCCCCCAACGCGTTGATGGCCAGCCGACCGAACCAGCCGGTACCGCGCCGGCGCCACCAGCGCACCACCATGCCGGCCTGCGAGAGGGTGAATGCCATGAACACACCCAGGGCGTAAAGGTTCACCGCCACGGTGGTGTCGCCCCGGCACACCAAGATGATCAAAGCCGTGGCCGCCAGCAGCACGGCGATGCCGTTTTGGAACACCAGCCGATCGCCGATCCAGCCCATCTGGCGGGGCAGAAAGCGATCCTGGGCGAGCATCGCCGCCAGGCGCGGAAAGCCCGCGAAGGCGGTGTTGGCCGCCAGCGTGAGAATCAACAGGGTGGTGATCTGCAGCGCCCAGAACAGCCCACTGCCCGCACCGAACACCCGCATGCCCACCTGGGCCAGCACGGTGCGATCCGGATCGGGGGCCACCCCGTAGAGATAGGCCAGGCCGCTGACAGCCAGGAACATGGCCCCCAGCATCAGGCCCATCACCAGCATCGTGGCGCGGGCGCGGCGCGCGGCTGGCTCGCGAAACACCGAAACGCCGTTGGCGATGGCCTCGATGCCGGTCATGGCCGAGCAACCGGAGCTGAAGGCTCGCAGCACCAGAAACAGACCCAGGGGCTCCACGGCCCGAATGACCGGTGGGGCGTCGGGGGTGAAGCCATGGGCCGCGACCAAATTCTGGAGGCCAAACACCGCCAGCAACGCCACCATCACCACAAAGGTGTAGGTGGGAATGCTGAAGGCCTGGCCGGCCTCACGCAGGCCGCGCAGGTTGGCCCAGCCCACCGCCAGCAGCAACAGCAGCGCCAGGGGCACCTCATAGGGGAGCAGCGCCGGCCAGAGCGAGGAGAGGGCCTGGGTGCCGGCCATCAGGCTCACCGCCGCCGTGAGGGTGTAGTCCACCAAGAGCGCAGCAGCTGCCAGCAGTGAGGGACCGGTGCCCAGGTTCTCCCTTGCCACCACATAGGAGCCACCGCCCTCGGGGTAGGCCTCGATCGTCTGGCGATAGGACGCCACCACGATGGCGATCAGGGCGATGATCGCCAGGGTGATCGGGAGCGACAACCGCAGCGCCTGGCTCCCGGCCAGCACCAGCACCCCCAGGGCTGCCTCCGTGGCGTAGGCCACCGAAGACAGGGCATCGGAAGCAAGAATCGGCAAGGCCTGCACGCTGGGCAGGCGCTCGGAGGCAGCGGCAGCTTTCGGTAGAGGCCTGCCGAAGAGCCAGCGGAGCAAAGCGGTGGCCGCAGGCTGGTTCACAGTCGCAAGAGAATCAGAGTGCCAGGCTTTCCGGGGTGGTCTCGATCAGCTGGGCCAGATCCTTGAGGAAGGCGGCAGCGTGGGCGCCATAGATGGTGCGGTGGTCGCAGGTGAGGTTCACCTGCATCTGGTTGGCCACGCGCATGGAGCCATCCTTGCCGGCCACCACGGTGGGGCGAGAAGCCGCCACCGCCAGGATGGCGCCGGTGCCGGGGGGCAGGATCGCATCGAAGCGATCGACGCCAAACATCCCCAGATTGGAAAGGGTGAAGGTACCGGTGCTGTATTCCTCGGGCTGCAGCTGCTTGCTGCGGGCCCGGGCCACAAGATCAGCCCAGTTGCGGGCCATCGAATAGATGTCGGTCTTGTCGGCGTTCGCCAAAACCGGAGTGATCAGGCCACCGTCTTCCATGGCCACGGCCACCGCCACATTCACAGCGGCGGGGAAGCTCATGGCGCTGCCATCGGCGCTGGTGGCCGCGTTCACTTGGGGGTGGCGGGCCAGCACCACGCCCACGGCCTTGGCCAGCAGGGCCGTCATGGTGACGCCCTTGGGCTTCACCTGCTTGTAGAGAGCGTCGAGCTTGGTGGTGGTGATGGTGTAGCCCACCCGGAAACAGGGCACCGCCAGACTGGCGAGCATGTTGCGGTTGACCGCACCCTGGAGGGTGTTGAAGCTCACGCTCTCGCCTGGCCGGCCGAAGGCCTCACCGGCAGGAGCGGAAGCTGCGGGGGCGCCGCCATTGCCGCCGGCAGTGGCCACGGCGGCCGGAGCCGACCCCTCGGCGATCCGGGGTACCGTGATCGGTTGGCCGGTGGCGGCCAAGACGTCGTCGGCCTGAATGCGGCCATGGGGACCGCTACCCCGCAGACCGCCCAAGTCAACGCCCAGCTGGGATGCAAGCTTTTTGGCACGGGGGGAGGCCACCACCCGACCGCTGGCCGTGGAAGCGGGGGCCACCACCGGAGCGGCCACCACCGGGGCAGGAGCGGGGGGCGGCAGAGGCGTCGCAGCAGACGGGGGAGCCGCTACTGGAGCCGCAGCAGGGGGTGCCGTTGCGGGGACAGCCGCAGCCACGGGAGCAGCGGGGGCCTTGGCTGAGGCCTCAGCGATCTCGGCCTCGGTTTCCACAATCAGGCCGATGGTCTCGCCCACCGGAGCTGTGCCACCAGCCGGCATCAACACGGCGGCCAGGAAACCCTC
>JBIPLV010000243.1:0-4773 GCA_044369475.1 Cyanobium sp.
CCCAGAACCGTTGCGGAAGTGGTCGAACTCCTGGAGACCGACTCCTGGACGGGGAAAACACGCAATGGTGCTGCCGAGCGCACATGGGAGAGGATCCTGCTGGAGCTGAAGCGGCTGCGACAGCAGGCAACGATCACCACTGACCTGCTGGTGGCCGTGGCTAGCACCACCGAAACAGGAAGCCGTACCAGGTTGGAGTCATGCAAGGTCTTCAAGCGGCTGGGGAAGCTGGCAGGGCTTGAAGGGCTGGAGCGGCTCGACGAACTTCGCTCGAAAACGCAGAACAGGCCAGAACGCCGAGACCTGCCAACCGATGAAGAGCTGCTCCAGCTGATGAAAAGCGTGCCTGCTGGGCATCAGTGGGCATAGCCGACGTGAGCCCTGATGACGTTTGGGTGCCGACCCTCAGAGGTGTTCAGCCTTAAGCCACAGCCCGAGGGAATCGCCGACGTGTTGACCATCAAGCTCAAGAACCAGAAGCCGGAGTGGAGAACAGCTCTGGCCCTGCCCGTGGGCGATGAGGTGGAACCACCCGACAACCGCGTGTGGCGCGTTAATAAGCCAGCCGAATACGACAGCTTGGAGGCCAAGCGCCGTACGGGTAACTGAGGCAAATGGTTGAAGGCTCAGGCGCCAAGTCTGCAGCTCTACGACCTGCGTCATGCCTGGGCCATCCGAAGCATCCACCGAAACCTCACCCCATCGCTGGCAGCCAAGTGCATGGGGCACAGCTTGGCTGTCCATAGCGGCACGTATCACCGAGAACTCAACCGCCGCGATGTCGCAGCTGTGGCGGCAGGGCTGAAAAACAACGCTGACAACTGACGTTGACAGCTTCCGGAAAACACTGTACTTTTCCGGAATAGAGGTCCTACCTCATCAAAAGGGCGCTCCACGGAGCGGAAAACACCGCTACCCCCTTTAGATGAGTGACAGGACCAACCAACGACCACCTGATGGTGGCTCGCCTGATTGCCGAGGTCCAGGACCTCAATGCTGGCGTCAGACAACTACTTGATCAGTTACCAACACGTTCACGCACGTGGCTGGAGCCACATGAGTTTGCGCGAATCCGGGGCTGTTCGACGCGCTCTCTGAGCAACTGGCGCTTACAGGGGCGCTTTCATGACATCAGCACGCGGAGAACGTCACGCGGCTGGCAGTTTCATGCGGCAAACGCTGCAGCAGACCTGGAGCAGAACAGCTAACAGCAAAGAGACATTCTGCACTATTAAACAGTAAAGCTAGGCAGCAAGATACGCCATGCAAATGATTGCAAAACGTCCTATTGTTTCCCAAGGAGTGATCCAGCCATACAATTAGTCCGGGATCGAATAGTCAGAGAGCGCCAGTTGGCTCTGAACCAACAGTTCACGATGCGGCTGCCGAAGCCGATGTCGGCGAACTTGGCACTTAAGGCCCTGCAGCTTGGATGCTCGACATCCGAACTGGCACGGACGTTAATTGCGTCAGGCGCAAAACAGAACGGCCTCGGCGACTTCGAGTCACTGGTCTGAGGCGACTCCAGCCAACGCCATTGGCGTTCGCATAAAAAGCGCCACCAGGGATCTGGGCGATTGTCCAGTCACGAATCGCAGTGCACAGGACTGACACATCCACCTGTTGGAAGAAGTAGCGGAATGAGGAATCCGATGGCGGCCGCCGCAACTCCAGGCCGAGTGCCTCGGTCAGGACACTGTGGTGACGGATGGCAAAACGCTCCAGATCCCGCAGGCTCTGGCAGCCGCTGAGGATTCCGAGCACCGCAACCAGCAGCAGATACCAGGCCGGAAACCGTACCCCGCGCCGCATTCGCGCATCTGGGATCGACCTCAGAAAACTGATCAGATCGAGATCGGTTGCGGCGGAACGGCTATGAAGCACAGGGAAGGGGCGATTCCGCCGACCTCAACCCATGCTGACAGCCCCCGCAAGGATGCCTATGACAGACTTTGAATCAACCTTGCGCTTGAGCGGATCCGTCAGGCACGCAAGGAGATGGAAGCGGAGACCGCTGCTGCAGCAGCGTGTCAACGCCAGGTGGAGGCTGATCAGGCCAGAGCCCAGGCTGATGCCGCCAAGCAATCGGAAATGCCAGCGGCTGAGCAAGCCGATCTGAACAAGAGAGCCGAGGGGGTACGAGGCTCTACACGCCAAGGACCAATGGCAAGGCCGAAAGGTTCATCCAGACCCTTTGCCGTGAATGGCCCTACGGAATGCCGTTCAAGAACTCGGAGGAACGCAACCAATGGCTGCCGCGCTACCTGTCGATCTATAACCGTCTCAGGAAGCACACAGCCCTCGGTGGCCGGTCACCTCAGCAGCGACTCAATGAGCTGCTCTGCTGACCAACGTGGTGAGACACGACAGCTAGCAACATCCCTAGGGAGAACAAGCAGGTTGTCATGACTAAAAAAAAGCAACCGGCAAGCAAAGCAAATAAGCAACTTAGCAGGTTAACTAGAAACGGATATTTAGACCCCGGCAAGATCCCACGAGAATGTAAAGCCAAACCAGAGCGCATTCATGCCAAGTGAACAGCTTAGAATATTTACAATGAGACATGCTGACAAGCGCGCCTATGCATCGGTAACAAGAAAATAAGAAGGCACACCTATCGCATTCCAGCTAGCTCCATCCTTAGTCGCCATCAGGTCAACCCTGAAGAAACGGTCTCCCTGAATGCCTGGGGTTGCGGCAACATTGAAGGATTCAAGATAAGCACTGCTAGAAGAAAGGTAATCAAAGCCCTTTTGAATCTGCGAGCCCGACCCAGTGAATTTGAACTGAGGAGGACCACCCAACTGTCTGAAGGATCTTTGGCTAAATTTAGACGTATCTTTGATAAGGAGAGTGGAATTAGACAGGCCTTTCTGGCGTAAATCATTGTCAACCAAGCCCAATTCGGCGGTGCCATCGACCTGAGTCACCTTGTATTGAACTGACCAGTTTGAGGTACCATCGAAGATTTGAAGACTTGAATTGAGTTTATACGGCTTAGCAAATCCGGCATAGTCGTTCCAGCTCAAGTCGAGAGACCCACCCTCCTTAACCACGGGGAGTCCGGTTAGAGAGTCTTTATCTTTGACAGAGGTTTGGATTGAAGGGGTCAAAATAGCACTCTGGCGCCAGATCTTCTGAATTAGCCAATCACTGCTTTGACTGTAATCACCAGAATTAACGTTAGGGCGCGACCCACCCTTAGTGTAATACCAATGATCCCAAAACTCATTGTACCAGGAGTAGGGTGTAGTGTAGAAATCACCGAGCATGACGCCTTTTAATCCAGCTGAGCTGCCTTGCAACTTTTGCTGCAGATTGTACTTTAACAAATCACCATCACGTGCATTGTTGTCGAGCTGCTTTCGATTGAGTAAAGATGCAATTGTATCAGTGCCGTCAGTTTTGTAGCCATCAGATCTAAGGCCAGCATTGATGACAAGCGCAAAAGTATTAGGGGCATTCTTAAGGCTTAAGCTATTAAAAAAGTTTGACTGAGATGCGCTTGTATAGTTGAGGGGCAAAGCACGATCAGCACCGTCAGGGATGAACTTGGTGTACTGCGAACGCTTAGCAAATTCAATTATGGCGTCCTTCTTCTCCTCGTAACCAGGTGCCTCCCAATTATTTTGCTCAATACGTCCGGTAGAAAAGTTTCCTTGTACATCCAATGGATCTATACCAGATCCAGGTTCAGACCAATTCCATCCTGGATACTGGTAAAAATTACTTTCGACGAGAATAATCTTGCCTCGAACGTCGCCGATGGCAAGGCCAGAGTAGTCAAGCTTTGGCGGATATGTTCTTTTATTAAAATCGGTTTCATTGACTGGCGAATATTGCTTGGGATCAGGAATTGGCAAATTTGAATTATAATTCGTGGTTAGATTAAACTTTTGATCTAGACCGCCAAGACCTCGATACGGCCGGAGCTGTCTAATCGCCTCGAAATCATTATAGCCTTCAATCCAAAGGTTATTTGGGTTGGCAGTAAAATTAAGCTTTTGACTCACCTTTAATTCGGTGTAATCAGAAAGCGTTGAATTTGTTTTGTAAGCATTAAAAACTTCACTAGAGAGCATGGCCGGGGATATTATATTGTAATCGGCTGCCTTATCGGGCTGAAGCGATATGAAAATGGTCTCAGTCGGATGTTTTTCGAGAAAATCGCGTGCAGCCTTGACTGCTTCGCCTAGGTTTGTAGCGAGAAAATATGAATGATACAATTGATAATATTCGATAGAGGGTTTTTCCTTCCTAAATCTCAAGTCAAAAAATCTAATTCCATTTTCAAGCTGGGTTGTATATGTCGCATGCTTGTCTTGCGTCATAGTTCCACTTGAAGGCACTAATCCGATATCGCTATTGGGAACCTCAAAATCACCCACTCGTCTGTCAAAATAGCCCGTTGCCGTGTCGTGGGTACCGGGAAGATAAAGGTCAAATAATCTAGTACGGTCGGGAATACCGGCCATCCAGTTTTTGGAAGTAAGCGCAAGAGGTGCCATACGGTTTCCTGGATCTTACGGGCAATGAATTAATGAAACAGATAGAAGGATTCAAGGCTATCCATGGGGATAGACCTGATCACTAAGGAGCACGAAACTTTATCTTACATAAATTACCATAGTTAAAGAGTGCCAGAAAGTTATTTGCGCATTTACAATTTGTATTGTTGGCCGGATGGCATGGTCCGAGCATTCGCCAAATCGTGCACCAAACAGATGGGAACGCCAGGCGACGCAACGGACTCATCGCCACCCTCCTGGCGCT
>JBIPLV010000261.1:0-4751 GCA_044369475.1 Cyanobium sp.
GTCGTTGCTGCCATCGATCACCACGGTGAGCAATGCTTTACCTGTGGTGTAGCCATCGCTCACGGTGTAATTGAAGCTTTCGTTGAGGGTCTCGCCCACCGCCAGGGCCTGCACCGCGGCGTTGCTGTTGTTGAGGTGGTAGGCGTAGGTGCCGTTGCTGAGCACCCGCAAGCTGCCGTAGGTACCCACCAGCGCTGTGTAGAGGCCCTCACCCGTGGCCGCGGCAGGCGGCGTGAGGGTGTGGTTGATCGCGCTGCCGATCGGTGTGGTGCCGGCGCTGTTGAACAGTTGGGCCGTGATCGGCACTGGTAGCCGCAGCGGCTCGCTGGAGTTACCCACCAGCTCATGCAGGCTCACCTTGAACAGCGGGCTCTGCAGGTAGCTGTTGATGCGGCTCCAGCTGCCGCGGAGGCTGACGGCCGAGCTGTTGTCACCACTCACGATGGTGATGCCCAAGCTCTCACCCGCTTCGAAGTAGCCCAGGTCGGGGTCGATCGTGAGTGTGGCCAGCACAGGTGTGTTGCCGGTGCCTGGGTCGCTGAAGCTGAGGCCACTGAGGGTGGGGTGCACCGTGCCTGCCTGGCCCTGGCCCAGCACCGACCCCAGTCGGACGTCGCTGATGGTCAGCGGATCGCCCTCCAGGTCGTTGTCATTGGCCACGAGGCTGCCGCTGGCGATCGCTCCGTCACCGGCGTCTTCCTTCACTTCAGCAAGGTCGTCAACCGGGGCCGGCGGCGAGTTGGCCCGGATCAGCACCTCCACGGTCTGGCTGCTGCTACCGCCGCGTTGGTCGTTCACCATCACGGAGAAGCGCAGCAGTGCGGTTTCGCCGGAGGTGAGGAAGTTGGTGCTCGCTGCGCTGGTTTGGTAGGTCCAAACCACATCGCCATAGTTGGTGTTTCCAGCGGCCGGCGTCAGGCTGAAGCCAGCCTTCAGGGTGTTGGTGGTGGCAGTTTCGTTCTGGTTGTTGTTGTTCCAGCGGGATGAATCAAAGACTGAACCGTCCGCTTTGCTGTAGTCGGCTTGCAGCAAGGTCCAACTGGCGCTGGGGCGATCGGTGAGGTCAATGTCGCGGAAGCGCAACGTGCCGGATTCACTCCAGTCGTTATTAATGGCGGCCAAGCTGGTGTTGATCTCACCGCGGGGCACCGTGGTGTTTTCCTGCCCGTTGGGATCCAGAACGGTGATGGTGGGTGTATCGGTCGCGCCGGTGATCGTCAGCGTGACGTCCTGGCTGCTGGCATTGGCTTCATTCGAGCCCGCAGCAGGGCTGATGCCTGAGTCGTCGGTGACGGTGATGCGATAGGTGGCGGTGATGGTTTCACCCGCCGCCAGGTATTGGGTGAGGCTGTTGTCAATGGCAAAGGCCCAGTTCACGCTGTTGGTGACCGGGGAGGCCGAGGTGCTGGCAGGGCTGGGTGTCGAAACTCCTGCACCCGTGATCGTGAAGGCATTGGCGATGTCGGCTAGGGCTGCGCTGAGTGCGGTGGATAGGGAAGCGCTCCCTGACGGCACAGCACCGATGAAGGAGCGGCTCACTGTGGACCTGTCGGTGAGATCCAGATCGCTGAAGGTGATCGATCCGGCATCGCGCAGCTGAGCCCCGGAAGCATTGAGGATCAGGGGGGTCGCCGTGGCGGCCTGGGTGTTGTCCGCGCCTGCTGAGCTGTTGGTGAGAGCCTTGGTGAGTGTGAACGGCCGCCCTGGTAGATCAGACATGATGGAGACCACGTCGTTGCTGGCCGAAGCGGTGACGTAATCCCTGAGGAAGGAGTTGGCGTTGATGGCTGCGGCCAGTTGGCTCGCAATCACTGCGCGTGTGGCGTCCGCAGTTCCCCCACCAGCGGTGATGTCGGCGCTGGTGGCTGTGTAGGTCACCGCAACGCCGTTGATGGTGGCTGTGATCGCATCGCCAACCTCATAGAGGCCGGCGAGGGAGAGGGTGTCCACCTGGGCCGTTGCACTGCCGAAGGCTGTGGTGGCGGTGTCTTCCACAACGGCACCGGTGACGTCGGCGGCACTGCTGTTGCCGCTGTTAAAGGCAGCGTTGTAGTGATCTTGGATTTTGCCGGCTGTCAGGGCGCTGCCATAAATCGCAAATTCATCGATCAATCCATCAAATTCACGCGAGAAGCTCGAGGCCCAGGCTCCAATGGTGCCTGAAGTAAGAATGGCCGCCTGTTGACCAATTGTGGCAGAACTCACGAAGGCGCCATTCAAATAGTATTTGACGTTGTTTGTCGCTGCTGTTGAGTCGTATGTCGTCACCAGGTGTGACCACTGGTTGGTCGGAATCGATAGTCCAATGGCGTCGTTCGTGGTTCCGGTGTTGATAGAGAACTCGAGATTGCTGCCACCACTTACCAGCTGCCAATGAAGGCCTCCTGTGGCCCAATCATCGGTGTTGTAGATAGTGTCGAATGTTGTGATCGTACGTGGTTTGACCCAGGCTTCTACGCTGACGGCGCTAAAAGTTCCCAAGGAAGGAACAGAGATGTTGTCGTCGGTCACGCCATTGTCAAAGTTGGCTGCATAGCCAAGGGATTCGAAGCTTGCGCTAGAAAGCGAAATATTGTTTCTGTAGGTGCCATTCTTGGCATTGCCTGATGAATCGGAAGCGATCGCTCCGCTGGCCCCACTTGCGTCCTCAAATCTGTAGTAAACGAGTGGTTGATCGGCGATAACTTTGTCCCTATACAGCGAGGAGGAGGCAATCTCGGGGGTGTCGTTGGTGCCAGTAACGGTGACGGTGACAGTGGATGTGGCGAAATCGGAGGCTTTGCCCGTGCGTGTTGGTGAGTTGTCCTGTGTTTTGACGGTGTAAGTGAGTTCGAGGGTCTCGCCAGCGGCGAGGAAGTCGAAGGCTTTGTTGCCACCGCCGGTTGTGGGGCCAGACGTGAAGGACCAGGTGACGTTGGATCCAGCCGTTGGGTTGGCGGAGATCGTGGATATGGATCCGCTGCTCACTGACAGAGCGAGCATGGCCTTGAGCTCAGCATTGGTGAGCGGAACCTGAGCCGCGTTGAAGGATCCACCGGTGATCGCGACGGAATCAACGGTGGCTGCGATGGTGTCGGTGAGGTCAATGTCGGTGACCGTGAAGGAACCGGTATCGCTGATGGAGGCGTTGGTTTCGGTAAGTACGCTGGTATCGGGCGCGTTGGTGATGAACGGTGTGTCGTTGGTGCCGGTGATGGTGACAGCGACGGTGGTGGTGGTGGTGGGTGAAGCCTGCGGGCTTGTGGCTGCGCTGTTGTCGGTGAGGGTGAGGGTGTAAGTGAGGCTGAGGGTTTCGCCCTCGCGTAGGAAGTCGAAAGCGGAATCGCCTGAGCTACCTGAGGTGAAGGCCCAGTTAAAGGATGATCCTGCTGATGGGTCAGCGGGCATGGAGGTGCCGGCAGCTGGTGTGAGAGCCAGCATGTTCAGCAGAACCTGGTTGCTGTTGGCAGAGAGACTGCTGGGCAAGGTGCTGCTCGAGCCCATAAATGTGCCACCAACTGCAACCGAAGAGATGGCGGCTGTGACGTTGTCTGAGAGATCCACGTCGGTCACGGTGAGGGAGCCGTTCGTGGTCAGGGTCGTATTCGTTTCGGTGAGAGACGCAATATCCCCTGCTGGCGCATCGACGGCGGAGATCAGGGGCGTGTCGTTGGTGCCGGTGATCGTGACGGCAACAGTCGTGCTGGTGGCTGCGGCTGCGTCGGAGCCAGAGGCGTCACTGCTGTCTGTGAGGGTGAGGGTATAGGTGAGTGTGAGGGTTTCGCCTTTACGCAGGAAGTCGAAGGCGGCATCACCGGAGGAGCCTGAGGTGAAGGTCCAATCGAAAGAGGTTCCCGCGGTGGAGTTGGCGGCCAATGCAGAAATGCCGCCCGTTGCGGAGAGGGCGAGCATGGATTTGAGGGCTGCGTAGCCGTCAGAGCTGGAGCCAAGGGAGGCCGGCAATGAGGCTCCGGAGCTCATGAAGGAGCCACTGAGGGCAACGGAAGAGATGGCCGCGGAGACGGTGTCCGTGGTGTCGAGGTCGGTAACGGTAAGAGACCCGCTGGTGGAGAGGGTGGTGTTGGTTTCGACTACTGAGGCGGCTTTGAATGGTGTGATCTGGAGATTGTCGACGGCTCCTGCGAATCTTCCGGATGCCGGGTTTTGGTTTTCAATTTTTACTTTTACTGCTCCTGTACCGTCGCCGATGTACTCAAAGGAAGTGGATCTGTAGCTTGGACTGTTTGAAAAGGCTCCAGGGGCGACGAGGAAAGTCTTAATTGCTTGATTTGAAGCATTTAAGATCGTGATGCTGAGCTGATCGCTTGCGGTGGTTGCTTGGGATGGGTCTTGGTAGACGGCGGGCGCAATCTCGAATGACACTGCATAGACTTGCCCCGCGTTATTGGCATTATTGATCGCATTGGATAGGGCGATGTTGTCGCCATAGATCATGAGTGCGTCGTTGCTTGTCCCGGACCCTCCTCGGCCAACTGCATGGAGCGCATGCACCCCTGATCCTGACCATCCGGTGATTGTCGCCGAATACTGAACGGGTTCGTTGGTTAGGTATTGGCCACCGTTTTTAATGCCATCTAGAGCATCAAAGTTTTCACTGAGGGTGGTTTGAGCCGTGATGATCGGGCTGTCGTTGGTGCCTGTAATGGTGATGGTGACAGTCTTGCTATCGCTAAGTGCTGGTGTGGCGTTGTCGGTCGCGGTAATCGTGTAGGTCAGAACAAGGGTCTCGCCCTTGCGAAGGTAGTTAAAGG
>JBIPLV010000326.1:0-4735 GCA_044369475.1 Cyanobium sp.
TGCTGGAGCGTGTCGCTGGGTCCTATTCCCACTGGTGCTTCACCGCCGCCAGCGGTGATCAACTGCGGGTGGTACCGGAGCGCGGTGGTTTGGTCACCGGCTGGAAGGCCGATGGCCAGGAGCGCCTTTATTTCGATCACGAACGCTTTGTTGATCCGGCCAAGAGCGTGCGCGGCGGCATTCCGGTGTTGTTCCCCATCTGCGGCAACCTGCCCGGCGATCAGCTGGAGCTGCCCCAGGGTGGTTTTCCTATGGCCCAGCACGGTTTCGCGCGGGATCTCCCCTGGCAGTTGCAAGCCTTGGAGGATGCCTCAGGCCTTGAGCTCAGCCTGGGCCACAGCGAGGCCACCCTGGCTCATTACCCCTTCCCCTTTGCGCTGCGGCTGCGCTACCAACTCGAGTCCTCGGCCCTGGCGATCACGGCTGAGGTGGAGCAACTGGCCAGCGGCACTGTGGCGATGCCCTTCTCCTTGGGGCTGCATCCCTACTTCAGCGTGAGTGCCCTGGAGAACGCCGCCGTGGAGGGACTGCCCAACACCTGCCTCAACCACCTCACCATGGCCGCGGCCAACACCGCGGAGCAGTTGCAGCGGCTTCCGGAGGGCATCGACCTGCTGGCCGAACCCGCTGCCGCCGTGCGCTTGATCGACTGCGGCAGCGGGTCGGCTGTGGAGCTGGAACCCGAGCCTCCCCTCAATCTGGCAGTGGTGTGGACCGATCCGCCCCGGCCGATGGTGTGCCTGGAGCCCTGGACCGCCCCGCGGGGATCCCTGGCCAGCGGCGACCGTTGCCTGTGGTTGCAGCCCGGCGAGCGCCAGCAGCTGCGCTGCCGTTACCAGCTACTTCAGGCCTGAACCCCGGGGAGCCGGCCGCGGGCCAGCTGCTGCAGTGGGTCGAATTCTCGTTTCACTGCCTCGATCCAGGGTCGGGATGGAGCGTCGACCCAGGTGGGCAGTGCCGCTGCAGCCGTTGCCGGTTGCTGCAGCACGATCAGCTCGCCCCCCAGGGCCTGGCAGCGGCGCCGCAGCTGTTCCACCTGGTGATCGGCCAAGGCGGCCTCAGGGGCCCAGGCCAGGCCCAGGCCCGCTCCGGCCCCCAGGCTGCAGGCCAAACAGAGCTGCTGCAGATCTCCCAGCAGTGTGATGGCTTGGGTCGGCAGCACCCCGAGGTGCAGCAGCCAGCCTTCGGTCGATGGCTGCCCCTGAGGATCAGCACCCCATCCTTTGCTCTCGAGGAGCTCCAGCTCCGCGCGGGGGAGCTGCTGCGCCACGAGTCCGTGCTCCGCGGCGGTGCTGGCCAGCTGCCCGAGTTGGTCGCTGAGGGCGGTGCTGCTGATGCTCGCCAGGGCCAGCAACAACGCCGGCTGCCCCTCGCCCGCCAGGGCCGGGCTCCACCAGTCCAGCCGTTGGGGCGCTAGCGCTGCATTGAGGCAGAGCCGGCGCAGTGGCTCGAGTGTCTCCGCTGGCCCCTGCAGCAGCAGCCCGCCCCGATGGCGGGGCCTGGGCACGGTGCGCAGGGTGAGCTCGGTGATTAGGCCGAGGCTGCCCCAGCTGCCGCTGAACAGGCGCATCAGGTCATATCCGGCCACGTTTTTCACCACCTGGCCTCCGGCGCGGGCCACCGTGCCATCGGCGCGCAGCACGCTGATGCCGATCACGTGGTCGCGCACCCCCAGGTGCCGCTGCCGGAAGCCCCCCGCCAGACCACGGGCCACCAGTCCCCCCACGCTGCCGCTGTGGCTGCCGTCGGCGCCGCTGCCCCAGGGCCAGTCCAGCGCCAGCCACTGGTCCGCCTCCGCCAGGGCCGCTTGCAGATCGGCCAGGGGCAGTCCCGCCTGCACGGTCACCGTGAAGTCGCCGCGCCGGTGCTCCATCAGGTGGTTGAGCCTGCGGGTGCTCACCACGACGGGTTCGCTGGCTCCTGGGGCGGGCCGCACCGGGGCGGACCAGTCCAGCCGGCTACCGAAGCCGCTGGGCAACCAGGGGGTGGCCTGCCGGTGCAGCTCCTGCACCAGCTCCTGCAGCGCGCTGGGCTCAGGACAGATCACGGCACGATGGTGCCATGGCGGAGCGGTTGAAGCTGATCGTGCTGGATGACGACCCCACTGGGTCGCAGACGGTGCACAGCTGCCCGCTGCTGTTGCGCTGGGATGCCGGCAGCCTGCGGCGGGGGCTGGCCCATCCCTCGCCGTTGCTGTTTGTGCTGGCCAACACGCGGGCCCTGGATCCGGAGGCCGCCCGAGAGCGCGTGCGCGACATTTGCCGGGCCCTCAAGCCGCTGCTGGCGGAGGCCATCGATGCTGGCTGGTTTGAGCGCTGGCTGGTGGTTTGCCGCGGCGATTCCACCCTGCGCGGCCATTTCCCTGCCGAGGCGGAGGTGGTGGCCGAGGAGTTGGGCCCCTTCCATGCCCGTTTGTTGGTGCCGGCGTTTCTGCCCGGAGGGCGCACCACGGTGGATGGGGTGCACCTATTGCATGGGGAACCGGTGCATCACAGTGCCTTTGCCTGTGATGGCCTGTTCGGCTACAGCACCAGCTACTTGCCCGCTTGGGTGGAGCAGAAAACGGGCAGCCGCATTCCCGCCGCTGCCGTGCAGCAGGTGGGTTTGGCGGCCTTGGAGGCAGCGGCGCAGTCGGCTCCGGGATTGCAGGCGCTGGTGGAGCAGCTGGCCAACCTGGAGGGACAGCCCTGGGTGGCGGTGGATGCCGAACACCCCCAGCAGCTGCGCGCCCTCGGCAAGGCCGTGGCGCAGCTGAGCCGTGATGGCAGGCGGTTGATGGCCCAGAGCGCCGCCAGCCTGATCAATGGGCTGGTGGAGTTGCCCGCCCAGCCCCTGGATGGTCAGGGCCTCACCCGCCTGCGACGCCGCAGCCCCCAGGGCCGCCCCTTGCCGGGCCTGGTGCTGGTGGGCTCCCACGTGCCCCTGGCGGATCAGCAGTTAGGGCGTCTGTTGCAGGATCCCGCCTGCGTCGCCATCGAGCTTCCCGTGGCCGAGTTGGCTCGCGTGTTGGAGGGGCCTGCGCCGCAAGAGCAGTTGGGGTCGTTGGAGCTGGCCTGGCTCATGCAGCTGCGTGAGGTGTGCTCCGGAGAACAGACCCCCGTGTTGTTCACCAGCCGTGGCGAGCTCCAGTGCGCGTCAGCCGCTGAGCGCCGTCGCTTGGGTCTGGAGCTGGCGGCGCTGATGGCACGCTTGGCCGCGGCTGTTGCTCCAGGCCTGGGCTACGTGGTCAGCAAAGGGGGCATCACCACCCACACCCTGATGGCCGATGGCCTGCATCGTGAGCAGGTGGAGTTGCAGGGTCAGTTGATGCCGGGATTGTCGCTGGTGTTGGCGGGCGATCTGCCGGTGCTGACGTTCCCGGGCAATCTGGGTGATGCGCAGAGTCTTTGGCAGGCCTGGAAGCTCATGCAAAGTGCGCAGTAAGTTGAGGTGAATGCAACGGATGGGCTGATGCCGGAGTATCAGAGCGCGGTGAAAGCCAATACGCGCCTGTTGATCATCACCCATGCCAGCAAGAATGTGTCGGAGCAGGGGATCAAGGATCCTCTGTTGTATCCCGGTGCGCCCCATACGCACCTGCTAGATCAAGTGTTTGACAACCTGCAGCAACGCATTGATCTGGTGGATGCGGTGATTGCCTTCGATCACAAGATTGATTGCCCGATCTCAAGCATCTATCTGGATAATTTACGCCTATTCTGCGAGTGCCGTGGCGTCCAGTTGGTGGTCTCTCCCTCTAGCTTGTTGATGTCCAATCAGCTTACAGCTACGGCGGCATTCATGCGGGGTATTGATGTCATCCGGAGCGACTATGTGCTGTTCTTTGAGCACGATCACCTCTTTCTGAGAGGGTTAGATTGGCAGGTGGTGGATCAGGCATTCAATGCGGGAACAAAGATGCTGCGCTTTAATGAGAGCACGAATATATCGCATACGGATTGGCGCGAAACTGTGCAGCCTGCGGGATTCATGGATCAAATCTGTGAAACCAATTACTACTGCAACAAACCCTTCTTGGCGCGAACCACGTTTTGTCGCCAACTCTTCGAGATGGCTGAGCGTCAGGTGCCGACATGGAATGGGTTATTTGGTGGTTTTGTTGAAGGCCCAGTGATGCGTCAGATCCTGGCTGATGAGTTCAACCTCAGCCGTGAACAATTCCGCCAGCGCTATCCGATTTACCTCTATGGTCCGATGGGCGCCCCCCCGATGATCGAGCACTTCGGAGTCTTCCCGGGGCGTCGTACGCGTTGGGCCAAACGTCTCAAGCAGTTTCTGGGGATTGAGGGTTGAGCAGGCCCCCCAGCGCTGCCAGGCCGAGGGCCATTAGACCGTCGAGCGGTTCGCTGATCGCAGCGCCCACGAGAAAGCTCAGCGACAGACCCCCCACCAGCAGGGGAGTCAGTGGATAGCCCCAACAGCGAAACGGCCTGATCAGATCGGGTTGCTGCCAGCGCAGGGCCACCAAAGCTGCGAGCCCACTCAGCGGCAGGGCCACATAAAACAGCGCTCCAATCGCCAGCAGATGCTCGAAGGAGCCTGCTAGCACCAACAGAGCGCTGGTGCTGGCCGTGATCAGCAAGGCCGGAACAGGGGTGCCGCTTTCGCTCACCTGCGTCAGCACATTCGTCAGAAACCCAGCCCGACCCAGCCCGTACAGGATCCGTGGAGCGGCCATCATCACCGTGTTGATCAGACCGAGCAGAGCCAGCAAGGCCACCACGGTGATCACACT
>JBIPLV010000140.1:0-4702 GCA_044369475.1 Cyanobium sp.
TCGCGCTTCGAGGAGGAGATCCTGCACCCGGCCAGCCCGGGCAGCGTCTATCACATGACCAAGACGCTGGACCAGCTGCTCTTCCTCTACTACAACAAAAACGACCAGATCCGCATCACCGACCTGCACCAGGGAATCGTCTGGGGCACCAACACCGAGGCCACCGAGCGGGATCCGCGCCTCACCAACCGGTTTGACTACGATGGTGACTACGGCACCGTGCTCAACCGCTTCTTGATGCAGGCGGCCATCGGCTACCCGCTCACGGTGCATGGCACCGGCGGCCAGACCCGCGCCTTCATCCACATCCGCGACTCGGTCAAGTGCGTGCAGCTGGCGTTGGAGAACCCGCCGAGCCGGGGCGAACGGGTGAAGATCTTCAACCAGATGACCGAGAGCCACCAGGTGGGTGAACTGGCCCGCAAGGTGGCGGGTCTGACCGGGGCTGAGATCAACTACCTGCCCAACCCCCGCAACGAGGCCGTCGAAAACGACCTGATCGTCGACAACCGCTGCTTCATCGAGCTGGGCCTCAACCCCACCACCCTCGACGACGGCCTGCTGGCGGAAGTGGTCGACGTGGCCCGTCGCTGGGCCGACCGCTGCGACCGCAGCCGCATCCCCTGCCAGTCCGCCTGGACCCGCACCCAGGCCCAGGCCATCCAAACGGTCTGACGCCGGCCCCCCACCCTTGAAGATCGCCTTTTTCACCGAGACCTTCCTGCCCAAGGTGGACGGCATCGTCACGCGCCTCACCAAGACGGTGCAGCACCTCGTGGCCGCCGGCGATGAGGTGTTGATTTTCTGTCCCGAAGGCGCGCCGGACACCTACATGGGAGCGCAGGTGGTGGGGGTACCGGCCATGCCGCTGCCCCTCTACCCCGAACTGAAACTGGCCCTGCCACGGCCGGCGGTGGCCGAAGCCCTGGATCGCTTCCAGCCCGACCTGGTGCACGTGGTGAACCCTGCGGTGCTGGGCCTGGGCGGCATCTGGCTGGCGAAAACCAAGGCCTATCCCCTGGTGGCCAGCTATCACACCCACCTGCCCAAGTACCTCGAGCACTACGGCATGGGCATGCTCGAGCCCTTGCTGTGGGAGCTGCTCAAGGCCGCCCACAACCAGGCCCGCCTCAACCTCTGCACCTCTACGGCGATGGTGCAGGAACTGAGCGAGAAGGGCATCCAGCACACCGACCTGTGGCAACGCGGTGTCGACACCGAGCTGTTCCAGCCCGGGCTGCGCTCCCAGGCCATGCGGGCGCGACTGCTCAACGGTCAGAGCGACACGGGCAAGCTGCTGCTCTACATCGGCCGCCTCTCCGCCGAAAAGCAGATCGAGCGGATTCGGCCGGTGCTCGAGGCCATGCCTGATGCCCGCCTGGCCCTGGTGGGCGATGGTCCCTACCGCCAGCAACTGGAAAAGATCTTTACCGGCACCCCCACCCATTTCGTGGGCTACCTGGCCGGCCAAGACCTGGCGGCCGCCTATGCCAGCGGCGACGCCTTCCTATTCCCATCAAGCACCGAAACCCTGGGGCTTGTGCTGCTCGAAGCCATGGCTGCAGGCTGCCCTGTGGTTGGCGCCAACCGGGGCGGCATTCCCGACATCGTCAGTGACGGGGTGAACGGCTGTCTGTACGAGCCCAACCAGGAGGGCAGCCTGGCCGCCGCCGTGGAACGCCTGCTCGGGGATGCGAGCCAGCGGGCTCAATTGCGCCAGAACGCCCGCGAGGAAGCCGAACGCTGGGGCTGGGCCGGAGCCACCGAGCAGCTGCGCGGCTACTACCGCACCCTGCTGGAGAAACCGAACCTGCAGCTGGTGGCCTGAATCAGATTCGGGCGGCCGCGCTGGGCAGGCTGCCTCGGAACCAGGTCGTCATCAGGGCCTTCACCATCGGCGCCGCGACGGTGCCCCCATAGCCGCCAGAATTTTCCCCAAAGGCAATGATCACCAAGGTGGGTTTGTCCGCCGGCGCATAGCCGCCGAACCAAGCATGGTCGGGCCGGGGCGGATCCTCGCCGGTGCCGGTCTTGCCCGCCACCGGAGGCAGACTGGGATCGTTGAGCAGCTTGGCGGTGCCGTTGGTGACCACCTGGCGCAACCCATCGCGCAGCACCTGCAGGGTGGCTGGCTTGAGGCCGATCCAGGTGCGTTCGGTGGGGCGCTCCACCAGGTGGGGCGTCACCAGCCAGCCGCCATTGGCCACCGCGGCGTAGAGCCGGGCCATCTGAATCGGGGTCACCTGCAGGGCTCCCTGGCCAATCGCCGAGGTGATGGTGTCGACCGGCGTCCAGCCCTCACCCAGCACCTCCCGTTTCCAGGCCTGATCCCCCAGGAGGCCTGGCGTCTCTTCCTCCACGAGCTCCACGCCGGTGACCCGGCCGTAGCCCATGCGGCGCGCCGCTTTGAACAGCTCATCGGGGCCCACCTTCAGCCCCACTTGGTAATAGAAGGTGTTGCTGCTCACCGCCAGGGCGAAGGGAAAGCCGATCGCCCCATGGGCGCCATGGTCGCCGTAGCAGAGGCCGGCGTAGCAGAACGAATTCATCGTCATCACCTTGGAATCAGCCGAATAGCGGCCGGATTCCAGCCCCGCCACGGAGGTGACGATCTTGAAGGTGCTGGCGGGGGGGAAGCCCTGGAAGGCACGGTTGAGCAGGGGCGCGTTCGGGGCGTTGAGGTTGGCCCACTCGCGGGTGCTCGGACCGGGTGAAAAGACGTTGGGATCGAAGCTGGGGCGGCTGGCCAGGGCCCGGATTGCCCCCGTCTGGGGGTCGAGCGCCACGATCGCCCCCTTGCGCACCCCATCGAGGGCCCGCTCCGCCGCTTGCTGCAAGGCCAGATCGAGGGTGAGGCGCAGGTCCTGGCCGGCCCGGGCGGGTTTCTCCCCGAGGATCCGCTGCACCTGGCCCGCCGCATTCACTTCAACCTGCTGGCCACCCCACTCACCACGCAGGTGGCTTTCAAACTGCTTTTCCAGCCCACTGCGGCCTACCCGATCGCGGATCCGGTAGCCCTTGGCCTGCAGCTGGTCGTATTCCTCATCGGTGATGCCGCTGGTGTAACCGAGCACGTGGGCCGCCAGCCGGCCATGGGGATAGCTGCGCAGGATGTCTACATCCACCTCCGCGCCCGTCAGCCCGGCGGCCTGCTCGCGGAAGCGCAGCACCTGCTCGGGCTTGAGGCCACTGGCCAGGGCGATGCGAAACCCTTCCGCATTGGCACCGCTGCGGCGCCGCTCCTCCAGCTGGGACGGCGCAACGCCAATCACCGCCGCCAGTCGCTCGCGCAGAGCCGGCCACTGGACATCGTCCACCTCCCGAGGCTGGATGTAGAGGTTGTAGGTGAGACGACTGGTGGCCAGCACCTGGCCATGGCGATCCAACAACCGGCCCCGGATCGGATTGCGGGGCATCAACCGGATGCGGTTTTCATCGGCCCGGGCGCGGTTTTCAGCGCCGTGGGCCAGCTGCAGCCAGGCCAGGCGCGCCACCATGGCGCTGCTGAACAGCAACACCACCACCAGCAACACGGCCGGTTGACGGCCCATGCCGGAGTGGCGCGAGGCTGCCGGACCAAACGCCATGGTCAGTTGCTGCCGGCTGCCGAACGCTCTGGGCTGCCGAGCCGCTGCTCCAGCTGCTCCAGCCGCTCCGCAATGCGGGCCAACCCCTGCTGCAGCTCCAGGGCGTCCTGGGGATCAGCGGCCCGGGCGTCCGCAGCCTCGGCGGCCACGTCGTGCACCTCCACCTTCATCACGGGATTGCCCAGGCCGGGACTAACGCGATCCAAGCCCTGGCGCAGCTCGCTGGCGGCGGGCTCCCCTTCCTGACGCAAGGTGCCGAGTGGATCGGCGGAGCGGCCATCGAAGGCCGCCATCACCTCCTGGGCCCCGCCCTTGCGGGCCCGCTCCACCACGGCCAGCCCTACGGGCAGCACGTCCTGCATGAGGGTGAGCCGGAGGGCATCGAGAGGGTCGGTGGCCAAGGCGGCGATCCAGGCACTTGATCTTCAGTCTGACGCGCGCCCGGCCGCCGTTAGGGAGCCGGGCGCTGGATGCCGGGATCCACGATCACCTGGCGGCAGTTCTGCTGGCTGCCCCACCACCAGCCCACCCCCACCGCGATCACCAGCAGCGAGGCCAGCGGCACCAGGGCCTGACGAGTCACATCCAGGGCCAGCCACTCGCTCCAGGCCCGCAGGGTGCGCTCCCGATCGAAGCGCCGCCGGGCCTTGTCCTCCTCCTGCTGGCGCCGGCGCAGGGAGCGGGCCACCCAGCGCTCAAACGACTTCTTCTTGGTGACCGCCATCTTGCGCTCCACCTCGAGCAACTGGCCGGCCGTGAGCTCGGGGTTGAAGGTGCTGATCAGCTCCAGGCTCTTGAGGAACATCTCCACGGCACCATCCTTGGCGGCCCGTTCGGCGTCATCCAGCAACTCCCAGTCGATCTCGGGGTAGAAGCGCGCCCGATTGCTGGCGATCTGATCCTCCATCAACTGACCGGGCTCCCGCAGCCAGCGGTCGGTGTTGGCGTCGAAGCGGCGCCAGTAGAGGAAGGGGTTGAGGTAAACCGTCTTTCCGCCGAGCACGATGCTGTCCTGCTGCAGCCGGCGCTGCATGTCGGGATCTGGGGGTGTCGAGCTGGGGGGCGCGGAGGCGGCAGTCACGACGGCTGGGCTGGGAGCCGATGGTATCGAACGT
>JBIPLV010000325.1:0-4694 GCA_044369475.1 Cyanobium sp.
ATTGATGTGCCGGCCATGTCCAGCAAGGGTGCCTAACATCACCATGCACCTGAGCCGCCACCGCAAGTTAGTCCCCGTTGCGCGATGCTAGATGCGGCCAGGTGATGGTGAGCGTTAGGCCCCAAGTTCCAGCGCGTACAGTTTCACCACTCGCCGCATCTACGCCGGGTCGCGCTCGTTCAGCGCTGCCGACGGGCTTCGTCCTTCGCCCTGAGCGATGGTTCCACAGGCCGTGCATCTAGGTGGCGCGCCTCGCAGACTCGACGCGCGTGCCGCTTCGGTGTTTCGAGGCATTACTCGGGAGCTTCACGCCATCGATTGCGAACATCTCGCGCCCGATCAGCACATGCCGGTCGCAGAAGGCCAGCACCGCGACAAAGATCGCGGCGATGGTCCTGAAGTTGCGCCGGGTCGCCGCTAACGCGATGAAGGCGAGGTGATCCTCATAGGCCTGCGCTATGGCGAGACTCGACACAATGCCCCGCGAGTAGGCGAACAAGACCACCCGGATGAGCATCGCCGGCGGATACGCCGGGGGCCCCACTCTCGAAATTACGGTCCGGGTAACAGGAGACTTGGCGCGATATCGGGCGGTGGCGGAGCGCTGGCTAGAAAGTCGGCTGGATTACTTGATGGTTGAACCCGGAAAAATTCCGACCACGGTCCTAATGGCGGGGCAACGCCCGAAGCTGGATTGACGATCGAGAATCCCCTGATGTCGTCGATCGGGCGCTCGAACAGTTTGAACCAGTCCTGGAATACCGCCGGCACTGCGACCCCAGGCCAATTGGCCGAAGAATGCCGGGACCGGACGTAGGTAAGTCTTTGTTCGATCTTGTCGCGTATCTGAACTTTGACGGCCCTGATCGACACCCCGACCAACATGTTCGGGATCCCGACGATTCTATCGCCGCGCATGAATGGCCAGCGCGTGCCGGGCAATCTATCGGCAGCGATTTCGTATTCCAGCGTCCACGCGCTTAGTCGCAGCCGGATCAGGTCGTCGGTCATCTCTCGCAGCCGCATCTCATAGGCGATCCGCTCGGCATACTGCGCCGGGTCCGGATAAAGCCGCAGTGCGGCGAACACATCAAAGGCGCGCATGAAGCCATAATCGCGCCACATCGATATCAGGGCCGGCTCGAACTGGAACGGCCCGATCGCGGGTAAAGGTATCGTCGCCCCGATCACATGGATCGCGCCGGCATAGGCTCCCACTCTGTCGGCCAGCCCGGTGCGCGGATCACGCCAGTCTTCGAAGGCATCGAGCGCGGCCTTGGCCACCGCCTGTTCGCGCATGCTGCGGGAGCGCTGCATTATGGAATAGAAGCCGGGCGTGCTGTAATCCCCGGCAGACGGCAAGACCCGCGGAAACCCCTGGATAACGAACACAGCGTCGGCCCCTGCATCGATCGCTTCTTCGACCGGCGCAGGATCGATCACTGAGCCTTCAACAAAATGCGCAGGAGAACCTGTCGGGTCGGCGGGATTGATGATCTTGGTCGGAATGGCCAGCGGCGGCAGCAGGCCCGGCATCGCCACCGCCGCTCGCAACAGCACGTTCATAGGCAGTGCTTCACCCGGAAACGCCACGACATTGCCACCCGCATCCTCGATCCGTCCGGTCTCGGTAATGTAGGCGCCCAGTCCGCTTTCAAGCTCGGCAAGAATCACCCGCAGGGCCGCGCCTGGGCTGCCGGAAACATTTATTCGCGCCATAAAGCTGTCGATGGCGGTGAACAGCGGTCCTGGAATGACAAGCCCGCGCATCGCCATCGCCGCGATCATCTTGTCGCGCTTGGCTGCATCATTGATTCCGTCAATGATGCCGAACAGAATCGCGGCAACTATCCCGATCGCAACGCCAGCGATCTGGCCACCGGGGATCACCGACACGATCGCACTCAGCATGTTAACCATGGTTTTCGCTGCAGCCAGTTCGGCATCGCTCGAGCCGGAAAGATCCAGCACGCCTTGCTGGAGCGCTTCGGCGACAGGCTTGAGTTCAAGCTTCTCGGCCTTAATGAGCTTGATCAGTTCGGCCTTGTCCATCGCTTCCAGCGGGGTATCGGTCGACTTGGGGTCGGCGACTTTAAGCAGCAGCTTGCTGGCATAGGGCAGAACCTTGCCGAGGATCTTGCCCAGCTGTTTTTCGCGGATCGCGGCGTCGGTATCGAATTTGATATCGCCGGTATCGACCTGCGGGGCAGCATAATAGCGTTGCATCACATCATTGGCAAACGCGTAAACTGCATTCAGCAGATCGGCATGGGCCCCGCTGCGATAGCCGGCCACCGCCTGCTGGATCGTGGGATCAGGGGGAAACAGGCCGACGGGAGTCCGGGCGAGGGCTTCAATATCTCTGTGAAACTGAGCAAGCGCTGCGGTGTTGATCGGCTGCCGGGCAGCAGCAACTGCGGCGATCGAACCAAAGCCTGTGCCGCTGGCCACCACTGGGCGAAGATCGGGCTGTCCCTCAATGTAGTCTAGTGCCCCGAGATTAAAGATCGAGGCAGTTCCAGCCCCGGCAAACACAAGGCCGATGCCATAGTCAAGAGTAATCTGTATGTTGCGCGGTACAGCTTCGCCGCACTTGTTTTCGGCGCCAAGCGTGTATTCGGCTGACCAGCGCCTGTTCACCCGCCGCAGCGGTAGGCCGATCTGTCCCTCGGGGGCAAAGGCTCCTCCCGGAACCGCCGGGGCGAACCCGGCTGCTACCGGATCGAGCGGGCGGAAGTTGAGCGACACCGCATTCGCGCCGCGCACCAGCCAGCTCAGCACAAGCCCGTCGCGCAGCCGGATGGAGGTTGACGGCGAATCGACCCCATTGACCATCAAGAAATCTATCTGCGGAGGGCCGATCCATACGCTGTTGCTCTTGTTGGAACTGCAAAGCGCCTGAGGTAGGCCCGCATTCAATCCGACTGAACCATAGATCCCGCCAGGCAGATTCGCCGCGATCTCCGGGAAGAATTGCCCGAGGACGCCATCGAGCTCAGCGCCAGCTTGATAGGCGTTGCTGACCGCGAGAGTATTTGTTACTGCGTCTTCGAGAACGCTGACACACACAGCGCCGTTTACCCCGACGGGTGCTATCACTTCAACCAGCCGTTCGCTCCATTGCTCGACGTCGCCCACTTTCAATATATCGGCGCGCACCGATCCGAAATACACCGCGACATCCGCGCGACGGCTTGCGCCGTAACCGCTTCCCTCGATTCTCACTGTCTCCCCCGCACAGCACGGATCGGGCCCAACCTTGATGATCACCGATCCGGCGAGCGGCCGCGGATTATTGAGCGCTACCCCGGCGGCAATAAATACCTCAATCGCCTTGATCAGTTCGAGCGAAGGCTGGCGATTTATGAAGTCTTCGAATCGGACACCGCGGGGCCCGCGAGGCGGCACTATGCGCGGATCGATTTCTTCCGGCAGCGGCTTGCCGAGGATCATCGTCCGGTACAGATCGGCCTGACGCGAGGCATCGAAGCTCAACCGGATGAGGCTTTCGGCATAGTCCTGCGTGGCGAGCTTCGACAGGCTCGCGGCCGCCAGGCCGCGCACCAACACATCCGCCGCCGCCTTTGGATCAACCGACAGCGCATTGGCCGATTGCCCGGCGCGTCGGTCGGATGACGACCAGCGCCGCTCGATAGCGCCGGGAACATCCCGCAGCTTGTCCGCGGCGTGCTCGACCGCGAAGGACACCGCGGCGCTGAAGTGCTCGGGCTTGTCGGCGTAGTCGATGGTCAGGCCATCGGCTTGCTGGAGCGAGAAATCGGGCGACGTACCGAAGCGGGAAAGAAGAACCCTTGCAGCACCGCCTTCGGTGACAAAGTCCCTAAGAATGGCTTTGCGATCCATCGATCTCACCAATTTGTAATGATCCTCATAGTACTGGAACCGACATCCCGCAAGTGAGGTGCCGATTTGTAGCAGAATTCCCATACCAGGCCAGCGGATAAACTGTATTCGTGGATACTGAATTCTTCGGTCACATGAATGCCCGGATTTAGGCAGTTCAAGCCGATCGGCGGGTTCATCCTCGGCTCGGCAGCCTCGTTTTGAGGCGCGTCGGGCGGACCTGCCCTGCCGCTTTCATTCTGCATGGCCAAGACCTTGGTCACGCACATACCGGTGGCGGTCGAAGGCGGCGAATCGCGGCAAGAATGGCGCACACCATGGGGCCTGTGACCGTAACGTGATCACGCCCTAGAGCGACGCTGGGACGGAGGGGATAGGAATTTGTGGATAGGAATTGGGGTTTGGAATCTCATTCGGGTTCGGTCGACTATTCGACGAGACTATGGCGGTCAACTTGGGGGGCGATGCCGGCAAAGCAGCTGGTTTCAATCCGATATAGTCCTGAGGTTGTTGCCTATTTCAGGGCTTCTGGAGCAGGTTGGAAAGCTCGTATGGATGCTGCACTGAAGGATTATGTCGAAGTTCACTCCACTAGTGATGCGAAGGGGGCCTAACATCAGGATTCAGAAGTCGGGAGCGGAGGGAACCACCAACTCTGAAGATTTAGCCCGCTTCTGATCTGGAGCGTTGGCCGGACCCAGTGAAGAGCTGCCGACAGGTTGTGTGGGCCTCCCCCGATTTCAAGGACAAGTCGATAGGGGTCACGCCATGACCACCAGAATGTCCATCGATGAACTCACCCACCAAGACCAGGCGTCGATTCACGGCGC
>JBIPLV010000405.1:0-4671 GCA_044369475.1 Cyanobium sp.
ACTGCTTGTTGTCTTCATTTCTCGATCTCTATGAAATCTGCAATTCGTTCTTCTCGCCGTCGCCGTGGAGCTACCCTGGCTTTGATTGTCGGTCTTGGTGCTGGCTTGCTGAGTGCCTGTCAGAAACCGGCAGCCCAGGGCCCTGTTGTGCGCATCGGATACAGCGCATGGCCAGGGTGGTTCCCTTGGGCTGTGACTGAGTCCAAGGGCCTGTTCGGCGAGCAGGGTGTTGAAGCCAAGCTGCAGTGGTTTGACGGTTATCTCGATAGCATTAATGCCCTCAATGCTGGACAACTTGATTGCAATAGCCAGACACTCAACGACACGATCAGTTCCATTGCCGGTGGTGCGGATCTCCAGGTCGTCTTGCAAAATGACTATTCGACTGGCAATGACCAGATTATTGCAGCTGAGGGCATTGATAACATTGCTGCACTGAAGGGCAAGAAAGTTGCTGCGGAAGAAGGAACTGTTGACCATTATTTGCTTCTCAAGGTCCTCAAGGATGCTGGTCTGAAGGGTTCCGACATTACTTTTGTTCCATTGGAGACTGGCGCTGCGGCTGCTGCCTTTGCAGCTGGAAAAGTTGATGCTGCAGGTGTTTATGCCCCGTTCACGACCCAGGCCCTCAAGCGTGTGGGGAGCAAGGCCCTGACTACCTCCAAGGATCATCCTGGGGCCATCAGTGATCTTCTTGTCTGTCGTGCCGACTTCATCAAACAGAATCCTGCAGCCATTCAAAAGGTTGTTGATGCCTGGTTTGCGACTCTCAAGTTGATCAAGACTGACCCTGCCGTCACCCTGCCGATCTTGGTGCAGCGCTCCGGGGTCAGCGAGGCTGAATTCAAGGCCTATGACGCTGGTACGACAATTCAGACCCTTGCTGAGAACCGGCAGAACTTCAAACCGGGTTCCACCATGACCTCGCTGCCCTACGCGGCACAGCAGATCAGTACGTTTCTGGTTGAAGTGGGTCTTGCCAAAACAAAGCCTGACATCAGCAATCTGCTGAATGCCAGATTTGTCGACAACGCCAAGGAGTGAGCTGTGCCGTTGGCCCGTGCTCGCTTGATGCGTTCGCTGCGACACCCCTGGACTCTCGGGGTTGTCGGGGTGATCGTCGCGGTGCTGATCTGGTTGCTGATCAGCACCAGTGATGTTGTCGACAAACTGTTCTTGCCCTCCCCTCAGGCCGTATGGTCTGCGGGTCAGGGTCAGTGGGCCAGCGGACTGCTGATCAAGGATGCTCTTGCCAGTGTCCAACGGGTGTTCATCGGCTTTGCTCTTTCGGCTGGTCTTGCCTTGCCGATCGGCATTGCCATGGGCACGAATGTGATCATCTGCCGCCTGTTGGAACCGTTGATGGCGCTGATCCGTTACATGCCGGCGCCAGCTTTTATTCCATTGTTAATCATTTACTTTGGTCTTGAGGAATTGCCGAAGGTGCTTTTAATTTTCATTGGCACCTTCTTCTTTAACACCTTAATGATCATGGATGCGGTCAAGTTCGTGCCGCGTGAATTTGTGGAAACCGCACGTACACTTGGTGGCCGAGGCCTTCCGATTCTGACTCGGGTTGTTGCGCCGTTTATTGCCCCCCAGGTTTTAGATGCTTACAGGATCAACATGGCTTCTGCTTGGAACCTTGTGATCGTCGCTGAGCTTGTTGCAGCCAACGAAGGACTCGGTAAACGCATTAGCTTGGCTCAGCGATTTTTAAGGACTGATGAAATTTTCGTTGGTTTGATTGTTATCGGCTTAATCGGGCTGATGATCGATCTTGGCTTCCGCTTTTTGATGCGACGTGCATGTTCCTGGGCTAATTAGGAGGCATTTCATGTATTTACGTGTTGCTGACATCAGTAAAAGCTTTGGCCATGGTTCGCAGGCAAAATTGGTGCTTGAGGGGGTGACCTTTGACCTCCATCGTGGCCAGTTTCTTGCCTTGGTCGGAAGCTCTGGTTCGGGTAAATCAACTGTGATGCGTCTCATTGCGGGGCTTGACCGGCCCACAACCGGCAGCATCAGTCTTGATGGTCTGCTGGTCCGTGGGCCCGGTTCAGACCGTGGCATGGTGTTTCAGAAGTACAGCCTTTACCCATGGCTCACGGCTGCTGAGAACGTGGCCTTTGGTATGGAACTGCAGCGGCGTTCCCGCCGCGAGATCCAAGAGCGTACGGCGTACTTTCTGGATGTGGTGGGTCTAGCAGATGCAGCGCAGTCACTGCCCCGCGAACTGTCTGGCGGCATGCAACAGCGCATCGCCATCGCCCGCGCCCTGGCTGCCGAGCCCAAAGTGCTGCTGCTCGATGAACCGTTCGGCGCACTCGACATCCAGATTCGCGAGTCGATGCAGGAGTTTCTGTATCAGCTCTGGCACCAGACCGGGCTCACCGCCCTGCTGATCACCCACGACCTGGAAGAGGCGTTGCTGCTGGCGACAGAAGTACACATCATGGCCCCGTCACCAGGGCGCATCGTGCGCAGCGTCACAGTCGATCTCGACCGACGCGATATGGCTCATCTGCGGGTGTCATCACCGTTTCTGGACCTGCGCGAAGATCTGGCGTCCTCGCTACGCAGCCTTGAGCCGGCCGGCCGGCGTTGACCCTGCTGATGCGCACCACCTTTCTGCCTGCTGCTCTGTACAACGCGCCTGCTATTGCGCAGCGTGAACGTGAGTGTTATGTCGAGCGTCTCTGGCATCCGCTCACCGCCGTTGCAGCCCTGCCTGATTCCCATGTCCAGGCGTTTGCATTGCTGGGGATCCCCCTGCTGTTGACGCGTTCCCAGGGTGTGGTCCGCTGCTTTTTCAACCGCTGTCCACACCGTGGTGTTGCCCTGCAAACGCCCGCCGATCAGCCCCATCGATGCCGTCGGCTGGTCTGCCCGTATCACGGTTGGTGTTACGACCTACAGGGTCAGTTGCAAGCTGCAGCGCGCGAGGGCGACTTTATCGAGCCGTTTGCCCGTGATGCGTGGCCGTTACAAGCTCTCCAGTGCCGTGAATTTGGCGGTCTGATTTGGGCAGCCCTGGGGCCCGATCCTCTGCCTCTTGAAGTGCAGCTCGATCTGGTCTTGCAGGAGGCCAGGGAGCTGTTCGAGCGTCCACGAGATCTGCTGCTGCGTCAGAGCCAGACGCTCGAGTGCAATTGGAAGATCGCTCACGACAACACCCTCGATGACTATCACGTCGCGATTGCGCACCCGACGACGCTTCACCGGGAGCAGGGGCCAGTGCGCCTTTACCGCCATGCCCTGAGTGAGCATGGAAGTCTGCTGGCCACCCCCTACGGGCAGGAGGGCGAGTTTCTGACCTTCGGTTTGGCTCCCTGGACCCACCTGCTGTTCTGGCCCGATGGTCGTCTGGCGTTGATCCAGTTTCCGCCGATCGACGTCAGTTGCTGCCAGATGGAGGTCTGGTTAATGGGCAGCCCCTCCCTGAAGCCCTTGGCCATGGAGTGGATGGACGAGATTCAGAGCTTTTTGGCTGAAGACCGCCGACTGGTCGAAGCCGCTCAGCTGGGGTACAGCACCGGTCTGGTGCCAGGGCCGCCCCACCGCCTCGAGCAGCGGATCCTGCAGCAGCAGAGTCTCTACGCCCGGTTGATGGACGTCGACCACTTGACGGTTCCTGACGACAACCTCTGACGTCAACCGTTGAGGGCTCCCTGCCGCAGCCATTGCGCCATCGCCGTGTTGATCGCCCCAAGATCGGCCACGGGCATGGCCGTAAACGGCAGGCACGGTAAATAGCCATCGGGACCGAATTCTGGGGTGATCGTGCTTGCCCCATGCCCGCGCTCCAGTTGGCGAAGCACAAACAGCTGCCAGCAGCGGCGATGGGCCTCTAGGGCCTCACCCCATTCCGGTGCAAACGGATGGCCTACTGAAGGACCCTGTGCATGCCCGACGCGTGCATGAATGTGATCGACCCGATCGGCGATCGCGCTGATCGGCTCGAGCTCGGGCAGCATCAACCTCTCGCTGACGGCGCACCAGTGGCTGATGTCGGCCGTCAGGCGCAGCCGTGGATGCTTCGCCATCAGCGCTGCGCAGCGCCAGGGGTTGAACAAGCTGCGGCTGCGGTGGGTTTCCAGGCTGACTGGGTAGTCGCAGCCCTCAATGCGATCCAGGAGCGCCTCCAGAAAGCGGTCCTGGATGTCGTCGGCCCAACTGTCGCTGCCGGTGATCACGCTGATGCGCCGCGGCCGCATGGCCCCAGCCCGATCGAGCTGACCATCCAGATCGGCGAGATGTTGCTCCCAGGAGCACAGCAGATCAGGCACATAATCCCCGCCGCTGACCAGTTCAATGATCAGCTCCAGATTGGCCTGATCCAGGTGCTCGCGGACCCCCTGCGCAGACCATCCATCAAGGGCATGGTGGTTCAGATTGACTTCAAGACCGTCAAACCCGAGCTGTCGGGCCCGCACGATCGCCGAGCGCAGATCGCCGTTGAAACCCCACAAGGTTTGAAAGAGCAGCAGAGGCGGTGCAACGCGCCCATCCTCGGTCGGCGGCGTCATCAGTCTTGACCTTGCCGTCAGAGGGATGTTGTGAACTGTTCGGGTGGGATGCCCAGGTACACCGCCTCCTTGAACAGGGCCTGTTTGGCTGCGGCGTTGTCTTCACGAACCGCCTGCGCATAGCGCTGCCGCAACGAGGTGA
>JBIPLV010000047.1:0-15615 GCA_044369475.1 Cyanobium sp.
TGGCCCCGCACTCTGAGAGCCTTTACAAGCCCATTGGCAGAAAGGCCTTGGCTGCCAGCGGCGCCAGAAATTGAAAGGCGGCGAGGGCGCCCCCCAGGGCTTTGCTGCCGGCCCCGTTGCCGCCGGGGGGCTCTGATTTGGCTGATCCAGCCACCTTCTCGGCAGCTTGCTTCAACTGCACCGCCTGCTCCTGTTCGCCGCGTTCTTCATAGAGGCTGGCGGCGTGGTTGAAATCATTGGCGGCGAGTTCGCTCTTGCCCTGCTCAGTGCGGCAGATACCCCGGGCCACCCAGCTGATGGCGGCGGCGGGTTCCCGGCGGATGGCGGCACTGAAAAAAGCCTCTGCTTCTGGATAGCGGCCCTGTTGGGCTGCCTCCGCGCCGGCGTTGTGCAATTCCGCGTAACTCAGTTGCGTGGGCTCGATGCCCGTGGCCCGTTGCCAGTGGCTGCGTGACAGGGCTCCCGGGTCCAGCAGGGCACCACTGAGATCGGCCTGGCGCAGATCGGTGCCATCCAGCCGTGCGCCGCGTAGGTCGGCGCCGCGCAGGGAAGCTCCCATCAAGCTCGTGTAGCTCAGATTGGCGCCGCTGAGTTGGGCGCCATCCAAGCGGGCCTGGCCCAGGTTGGCTCGTTGCAGTTGGGCTTGGCGCAGATCAGCACCGCGCAGATCCGCATGCACCAGATCCGCATCTTGGAGCTTGCAGCCACGGCAGCTGCGGGTGTCGAGCAGTTTGAACAGATCTGTGGAATCCGCCAGGGCCGCCGGCGCCGTCAGCCAGGCCAATGCCGCAAACATGCTGGCGACCATGGTCCGGCTTGGCATGGGCTACTGCCTGTCGATACGGCTTATAGCGCAGGAATTCGTCCGCTTCCCAGGGTGCACCAGGCTTTTGGCCAGGTGGCTGGGCGGCGTGCGTTCCGCACTTAGCTTTCACCCATGCCGATGCCGCCATCCGAGCGCCATGGCGGCAATCTGGCCGCCACCGCCGCGCGCCTGGGCTGCCGGCCCTCCCAGCTGCTGGATGCCAGCGCCTCCCTGGTGCCCTTCGGGCCGCCCTGGGCCGTGCGCACCCCCCTGCTGAAAGCAGCCCTGGGGCTGGCTGCTGGCTCGCCGCTGCGGGCCTATCCAAACCGCGACTCCACCGCTCTGCGCACCGCCCTGGCCCAGCTGCATGGGGTGGAGCCCGACTGGGCGCTGCCGGGCAACGGGGCGGCAGAATTGTTCACCTGGGCGGCGCGCGATGCCGCGGCGGCCGGGTTGAGCGTGCTGCCCCAGCCGGGCTTCGCCGATTACCCCCGCGCCCTGGCCTGCTGGGGCGGTGCCTGGCGGGCTCAGCCGTTGCCGCTGCAGACGGCTTCGGTGCCGGAGCCGTTTCCGGTGGCTCCGGCGGGCGCGGTGCTGTGGCTCACCAACCCCCACAACCCCACCGGCGCCCTGTGGAGCCGGGCTTCCTTGGAGCCCCTGCTGGAGCGCTTCCCCCTGGTGATCGCCGATGAGGCGTTCCTGCCGCTGGTGCCGGGCGGGGAAGCCCAGAGCCTGATTCCGCTGGTGCGCAGCCACCCCAACCTGGTGGTGATCCGCAGCCTCACCAAGCTCTGGTCGATCGCTGGGCTCCGTCTCGGTTATGCCATCGCCCACCCTGAGCGCCTGGCGCGCTGGGCCCGTTGGCGCGATCCCTGGCCGGTGAACGGTCTGGCGGTGGCGGTGGGCGAACGGTTGCTGGGCGATCCCGTGGCCTACGGGCGCTGGTGCCGCCGGGTGCAGCGCTGGACGGCCCGGGAAGGAGCCTGGTTGCAGGCTTCGCTGACCCAGCTGCCGGGCATCACGCCGCTGCCGTCGGCCGCCAACTTTCTGTTGCTTCATGGCGAGGCGTCGCTGGTGCCGCTGCGCGAGCGCCTGGAGCGCCGCCACCGCATCTTGTTGCGCGATTGCCGCTCCTTCGATGGGCTGGGGGATCGCTGGCTGCGGATCGGCTACCAGAGCCGCCCAGGCAACCGGCGCCTGCTGCGGGCCCTGGAACAGGAGTTGGCCCAGGGCTTACCCCACCTTGGGCCCCAGCCGTGAACCGCTGAGCAGGGCCGCCACCCGCCGATCGGCCTCGCGCACCGCCAGCTCTTCCATCGCGGCGGCCATGACCACCAGGGGATCACGGCTGGCTGCCGAACCGCGCAGCCGCGGCCCCAGCAGGCGCCAGAGGGCATGTTCCAGCGCCGGCTCGCCGGGGGGGTGCTGCCACACGATCACGGCAGCTCCGATTTCCGCGGCGGCGGCGGCGTTGGCGTCCTGGTGGCGGTCGGCGGCGGCCGGATAGGGCACCAGGATCGCCGGGGTGCCGCACACGGCCAGTTCGCTCAGGGCGCCGGCACCGCTGCGGCTGATCGCCAGGTCGGCGTGCTGCAGCAGGCCGGGGATCTCGTCGCTGAAAGGGCGTTCCACCACTGCCTTCGGCAGGCCCTGGCCGCTGTCGGGGTCGTTGCTGCCGGTGAGGTGCACCACCCGTACGCCCGCCGCCGTGAGCTTGGCCAGCAGGGGCCTAACCATCTGATTGAGCCCCACGGCGCCCTGGCTGCCTCCCATCACCAGCAGCAGAGGGCCGGGGCCCGGCGGCACCCAGGCGGGCAGGGGGGCGGGCTCCAGAAACGCCTGTCGCACAGGGGTACCCGTCACCATCGGCCTGCAGTGGGGCAGGCGGGCGGCGGCTTGGGGCAGTCCCACCGCCACCTGGCTGCAGAGCCTGCCGAGCAGGCGGGTCACCTTGCCGGGCACGGCATTGCTCTCGTGCAGCACCACCGGCACGCCGCACCAGCGGGCCGCCAGGATCGCCGGGGCGGCGATGTAGCCGCCGCTGGTGAATACGGCGTTGATCTGTTCGCGGTGGATCAGCCGCCCCACTGAGCGGGTGGCCTGCAGCAGCTGCAGCAGGTTGAGCAGTCGCCGCAGACCCCGGCCCTGCAGCCCGCCGGCCCGCACGGTGTGCAGCGGATAGCGGCTCGGCACCAGTTGGGTTTCAAGGCGGTCGGGCACCCCCAGCCACTGCACGCTCCAACTGGCGGGCATGGCGTCAGCTACCGCCAGGGCGGGAAACAGGTGGCCGCCGGTGCCGCTGGCAGCGATCAGGAGCCTGGGCATGAGTGTTGGGCCTGAAGCGCGCCTAACTTAAAAGCGGTTTCCGCCGCCCCGATGCCGCGTCCCCAGCCGCCGAGCCCAATCCTGCTCCGATGCCTGGCCGGCCTGGCCGCCCTGGTGGGCGGTGCCCTGCCGGCTGTGGCTGCAGCTGGCCCTACGGCGGCCCAGCTGCAAGCCCTGGAGGCGGCTCTCAACGGCTCCGGTGAGCTGAAGGCCGTGCTGGAGAACGGTCCGGGCCTTGATGTCACCCTGGTGGAGCTGCGCCGTCGCAGCTTGGTGCGCCAATTTCCCGATGCCCGCTGGCAGGTGAGCCCGGGTAAGGAGCTGCGTGATGGTCGCAGCACCGTGCAGCTTCAGGTCTCAGGGAGTCGCCAGGACGGCCCCACCCTGTATCGGTTCCTGGCCCAGCAGCAGCTGGTGCTCACGAGCAGCGGTGGCTCTGGTGGCCGGATCAATGGGCAAACCGTGATCCGAGAGCAGGCTCTGCTGCGCAGCGGCGAAGCCGACCTGCCGGTGAGCGTGCAGATCCCCGATGCGGTGCTCACTGGCCAGCGCTACGACGTGGACGTGCTGTTCGATGAGCCCCTGGAGGGCGCTATTGCTGCCGGCGGTCTGGTGGCCCTCACCGGTCAGCAGGTGAATGCCCTCGAGAGCCCCGACCTGCAACTGGGGGCCTTGGGTGGCGGCGGCCTGTTCAAGTCGGTTCAGGCTCCGTTCACCCCTGGCTCCCAAACCTGGGCGGTGCTGTTGGTGCATCCCAAGGGCATCGTCAGTGCCACCAAGCGGGTGCTGGTGGTGGCCGATAAGGGCCAGCTGAATCCCTGAGTCCACTTGCGTCAGCGCAGTGCAGTTCAGCAGCGCAGTGCAGTTCAGCGCAGGTCGCTGGGCACCAGGTAGCCCTTGCCGCCGCGATCTAGCCGATCGAAATGACGCTGCAGGTAGGCGTTGGCGCGCACCTCCTCCCGCTCCAGCCGCCCATCCCCGTTGCGATCGAGCTGCTGGAACAGCTGGCCCAGCCGCTGTTGGTACTGCTGCACCTCATCCGCCGCCAGGCTCGGCAAGCTGGCACCGGCCATCAGGGCCAGCACCAGGCCACCAGCCAGGGCCCGCGCAGCACGCTTGCGCCGTGGGATGGGGGCCGCTGGGGTGGGAGTGGGGATGGCCATGGGTGCAGGCTATGCAGCCCCGCCCAGCTCGTTGTGGCCAGATCCCGGGCAAGCTGTGACCAGATCTTTCCAAGCGGGCAGGCCATGGCTCCGGGGCAGAGCATCTGGGTGGTGGACGACGACCCCGAGCTGCGGCGCATGGTGGGCACCTACCTGATCGACCAGGGCTACGACGTGCGCTGCCTGGCCGATGGGGCCCAACTGATGGCCCGGCTGGGCGGTCAGCGCCCCGATCTGGTGGTGCTGGATCTCATGCTCCCCGGCGACGATGGCCTCACCCTGCTGCGGCGCCTGCGCGACGGCGGGGACGACCTGCCGGTGGTGATGCTCACCGCCAAGGGCGACGCGGTGGACCGGATCATCGGCCTGGAGCAGGGCGCCGACGACTACCTGGCCAAGCCGTTTTTGCCGCGGGAGCTCACCGCCCGTATCGAGGCGGTATTGCGCCGCCGGGTTGCCCTGCCGGCCGGCACTCCCCTGGCGGCGGGGGAGCGGATCGCGATCGGTGAGCAGCTGCTCGATCTGGCCGCCCGCACCCTCAGTGCCGGTGAGGTGGTGACCGTGCTCACCTCCGGTGAATTTGCGCTGCTGGCTGCGTTTGTGCAGCACCCCCACCGGCCCCTGTCGCGCGAGCGTCTCGTGGAGCTGGCCCGCGGCCCCGAGTCCGTCACTGACAGCCGCAGCATGGATGTGCAGGTGTCGCGCCTGCGCAAGCTGGTGGAGCCCGATCCCGGCCGCCCCCGCTACCTGCAAACGGTGTGGGGCTATGGCTACGTCTTTGTGCCCGATGGCCAGCCTCGCAGCCGTTAGGGCCCCCCTGCGCTACGGCCTGGCGGGGCTGGGGGTGGCCCTGCTCAGCACCGCGCAGTTGCAGTTGCTGCTGGCCGAGCGTCTGCAGCGCGACCGCATCACCCAGCTGGGGCCGGAGGTGTTGTTTCAGGTGCGCCTGGGTGAGCTGGCCCTCGATCGGTTGCCGCCGGCGGCCCTGGCGCGGCTCAGTGGCCTGCCGCTGCGGGTGGGGGCCGAGCCGCCCACCCGTGCCGACCGTGCCCTGGCAGCCCAGGGGCAGCTGCTGCGCCAGGAGCTCTGCCGCGAGCTGCAGCCTTGCCCCACCGTGCTGCCGGCGGCCGGGCCGCGGCGGGGGGTGTGGGTGCAACTGCTGGCGCCCCTGGAGCCGGTGTGGCTGTTGGCGCCGATCCCGCCTGTCCGTCCCTGGCCGCCCGATCCCTGGCTGCTGCTGGCGGGGCTGGGGCTGGGCGGCAGCGTGGCACTGCTGCTCTTTTTCGCTCTGGAGGTGCAACGCCCGCTGCAACGGCTGCAGCGGGCCCTGGCCGCTGTGGGAGCCGGTGCTTGGCCAGCGGCCCCGCTGGCGGAGCGGGGCACCCCGGTGGTGCGCCAGCTCACCGGCCGCTTCAACGCCATGGTGCGGCGGCTGGAGGGCGCCGAGCAGGAGCGGGCGGTGATGCTGGCCGGCATTGCCCACGACCTCAACAGTCCGATCACCCGGCTGCGCCTGCGGCTCGGTTTGGCCCGTCTGGCGGCAACCGATCTGCAGCAGGCTGAAGCCGATCTGGCGGCTCTGGAGCGGATCACCAATCAGTTTCTGCTGTTTGCCGGTGGTGGCGACCACGAGCCGGCCGTGGCGGTGCCTTTGGAGCAGCTGTTGGCGGAGTCGGCCGCGGGCCTCGATGCCGACACCCTGGCGCTGGATCTGCAGCCCCTGGTGCGGGTGGTGCAGCCGGTGGCGCTGGCCCGGGCCGTGGCCAACCTGATCGACAACGCCCGCCAGTACGGGGCGCCGCCGTTGCGGTTGGAGCTGTGCGAGGCGGAGCCGCTGGGGCAGGGGTTTCGCATCGTGCTCTGGGATCAGGGGGCAGGCATCGATGCCGCGCATTGGCAACAGGCGCTGATGCCCTTTCAGCGGCTGGATGCCGCCCGCGGCGGCAGCGGCCACAGCGGCCTGGGGCTGGCGATTGCCAACCGGGTGGCGCAGGCCCATGGCGGGGGGCTGGAGCGGTTGACCAGCAACGCCAACGGCTTCGGCATCGCCCTCTGGGGGCGCTCCAGAAGCCAGGTGGAGCCCTGAATCTGCCGGGTCGCGCTGGGCGTCTGTCGGATTTGGTCACAGGTTGGCGGCAGGTCGGTCGCAGATCGAGCGTTCGCCCGCCGCACAGTGCAGGAGTGACAGCCGCAGGAGTGACAGCCACGGCTGCCATTCCTCACTTGTCTCTGCCACTCCTCACCCACCGCAGATCCATGATCTCCCTCTCCTTCCCACGCCTAGCCTTGGTGCTGGGCTTGCTGGGCGGCGGCGCCATCAGTGCCGGTGCCGTCCTGGCCAACCCCCTGTGGCCTGGGGGCGTCGTGAGCTCCTGGCGCCCCAATCCCACTCTCCACCTTGGCTGGGTGCAGGCTCAGCGGGCCTGGGTCGATCGGTCGTACCGGCAGACCCAGTGGCGGTTGGATCAGTTGGAGCAGTGCCTCGGACGGGCTCGCCAACGCTTGGACAGCGACCAGTGTCTGCGCCGCGATGAGCAGGCCCGAGAGCGCCAATGGCAGCGCGACCAGCAGGAGTGGCAGGGCCTAATGCGCCGCCAGGGCTCCACCGCCCAGCTGCCCTGGCGGCCTGGCCTAGGCATTTGATCGCTGCCCTCACGTCGTTCTCGACTTCTCTTCTGACGCCCGTTTCGCCATTCCTTCGCAACCAGATCCATGCGCATCTTTTCCCTTCCCCTTGTCCTGGCTGGCCTGCTCGGTGGCGCCGGCCTCGCTCCTGCTGCCGCGTTGGCATACCCCAACGATGGCCCGCGCTACACCTACGGCAGCTATGGGCCACCACCCAGCTCGACCTATGCCCCCTTGCCGGTGAATCCCTATGGGTACCGCGGTGGTTACGGCACGAGCTACAACAACAATGACGGCTACCCGATCGCCTCAGAACTGGCCCCCTACGGCCCGGCCCCTGTGCGCACCTGCAATCGCGGCACCGTGCTGACCGGCGCTGCCATCGGCGGCGGATTGGGAGCGATCTTGGCGACTAACTCCCGCAATCGTCTCTGGAGCCTGCCCATGGGTGCTGCTGTGGGCGGCATCCTGGGCGGTGTGATGTCCGGTTGCTGAGGCCGGGAGCTGGCTCCAGTGGTGTTTTGCGTCCGATGGATCGCGACGAACGCGCGCGGCCACTCCACTCCACCCCACCCCACTCCACCCCACTCCACCCCACTCCACAACCCTTGCTCCACCCCTTTTCTCCAGCCCTCCCACTCCCACTCCCACTCCCACTCCCATGCCAACAACCATGACCCCTTTAAACGGCGTGTTGAACAACCTCAAGAGAGGCCCTGTCTTCCTCCCCCTGGCGGTCGCCTTGCTGATCCTGGGGGCCAGTCAGGTTGGCGGCGGTGCGGTCCTGGCCGACCCCGCGCGCCGCGAAGCGATCCAGCGCCAGCAGGCTGAAGCGATGAGCCGCCTCAGCACTAGCCAGCGGCAGCAGTATTTCGCTGCCCGCCGCAACCTGGAGCAGCGAAGCGCCAATCAACGCCTGGAGCAACTCAGCCAGGCGGAACGCTGCATCGTGGCGGCCCGCGACGTGGCGGCCGTGGAGAGCTGCCAGCGCAGCCAACAGCAACAGGCCATGCAGCAGCGGCGCCAACAGATGGCGGATCTGGCTGAGCTGCAACGCCGCTTCGGCCTGCCCGGCTGGGGCAAAGGAGCCGGACAGCAACTGCCAGCTCCCACAAAACAAGCCCCACAAAAACAGGGGGCTTGATCAGCTCCGGGTCTGATCAGGCTTCGTCGAGGGCGGCCACGCCGGGCAGCACCTTGCCTTCCAGCAGCTCCAGGCTGGCCCCACCACCGGTGGAGATGTGGGACATCTTGTCGGCCACACCCACCTTCTCCACGGCGGCCACGGAGTCACCGCCGCCGATGATCGTGCAGCAGCCCTTGGCGCTCAGGTCGGCCAAGGTGTGGGCGATGCCGTTGGTGCCAGCGGCGAACTTGTCGAACTCGAACACGCCCATGGGGCCGTTCCAAATCACGGTCTTGCAGTCGGCCAGGGCCTCCTGGAAGGCCTTGAGCGAGTCGGGGCCGATGTCGAGGCCCATCCAGCCATCGGGGATAGCATTGATCGACACGGTCTGGCTGTTGGCGTCGGGGGCGAAGTTGTCGGCCAGCACCACATCGGTGGGCAGCAGCAGCTGCACGCCCTTGGCGGCCGCCTTGGCCTCGAGCTCCTTGGCCAGCTCCAGCTTGTCCTCTTCCACCAGGCTCTTGCCCACCGCTAGGCCGCGGGCCTTGTAGAAGGTGAAGATCATGCCGCCGCCGATCAGCACCTTGTCGCACTTGTCGATCAGGGCCTCGAGCACGCCGATCTTGGAGCTCACCTTGGAGCCGCCCACGATGGCGGCCAGAGGACGCTTGGGCTCGTCGATGGCGCCCTGCAGGTACTGCAGCTCCTTCTCCATCAGGTAGCCGGCCACGCTGGGGCTCAGGGCCTTGGTCACGCCTTCGGTGGAGGCGTGGGCGCGGTGGGCAGCGCCGAAGGCGTCGTTCACATACACATCGGCCAGGGCGGCCAGCTGGGCGGCGAAGCCGGCATCGTTCTTCTCTTCCTCGGCGAAGAAGCGCACGTTTTCGAGCAGCACCACATCACCCTCGGCCATGGCGGCCACCTTCGCTTCGGCATCAGGGCCGATGCAGCTGTAGGTCTTCACCACGGGCTTGCCCAGCAGCTCAGCCAGGCGGGCGGCCACGGGGGTGAGGCGCATGCCCTCGTTCACCTGGCCCTTGGGACGGCCGAAGTGGGCGGCCAGGATCACCTTGGCGCCCTTGCCGGTCAGATCGTTGATGGTGGGCAGGGCGGCGCGGATACGGGTGTCATCGGTGATGGAGCCGGCGTCGTCGAGCGGTACGTTGAAGTCGACCCGCACCAGCACGCGCTTGCCGCGGAGCTCATCGGCCGAAAGGCTGGCCAGGGATCGCTTCGCCATGGGGGTATGGAAATTACGGAATTGCCGGGGGAGGTTAGCCCCCGCAGCGCCTTCTGCTCCCCGGATGCCGGATTTCCGCCAACCGGCCGCCCTGGCCGGATCCCGGACGGCCCCCCAGACTGAAACTCCCGCTGCCTGGGCCCTGCCTTCGGTCATCGCTCCATGTTTGACACCGTTCTCTTTCCGATCGACCAGAGCCGCCAGGCGATGGAAACGGCAGCGGTGGCCCTGAAGCTGGCCCAACAGCACGCCAGCACGTTGGTGTTGCTGTCGGTGGTGGAGCCTGGCCAGGACGATCCCCTTGCCGTAGCAGAGTTGCTGCAGGAAGCTCGGGCTCGCTTTAACGAGGCGGGTGTCACCTGTCAGGTGATCGAGCGGGAGGGCAAGCCGGCTTTCGTGATCGGCGATGTGGCCGATGAGATCAACGCCGATGTGATCGTGATGGGCACCCGTGGCATCGCGATCGAGAGCGACCAGCAGAGCACCGCTGCCCGGGTGATTCAGCTGGCACCCTGTCCGGTGCTGGTGGTGCCCTGATGCCTCAGACGCTTCCGCTCAGCGTCAATGCCCCGGCAATTCAGTGGTATCCCGGCCACATCGCCAAGGCGGAGAAGGCCCTCAACGCCAATCTGGCCAAGGTGGATCTGGTGATCGAGGTGCGGGATGCCCGCATTCCCCTGGCCACCTCCCACCCGCGGCTGCAGCGCTGGATCAGCGGCAAGCAGCATCTCTTGGTGCTCAACCGGGTCGACATGATCCCGCCGCCGGTGCGGCAGGCCTGGACCGCCTGGTTCAAGGCCCAGGACCAGACCTGCTGGTGGTGTGACGCCAAGGCCGGCACCGGCGTGAAACAGCTGCAGCAGGCGGCCATTCGGGCCGGCGCGGCCCTCAATACCCGCCGGGCGGGGCGGGGCATGAAGCCACGGCCGGTGCGGGCGCTGATGCTGGGCTTCCCGAATGTGGGCAAATCTGCCCTGATCAACCGGCTGGTGCGCCAGAAGGTGGTGGACAGTGCCCGCCGCGCTGGCGTCACCCGCAGCCTGCGCTGGGTGCGGCTGGGCCAGGACCTCGACCTGCTCGATGCCCCTGGCGTGCTGCCGCCCCGCCTCGACGACCAGCAGGCCGCCCTGCGCCTGGCTCTTTGCGACGACATCGGCCAGGCCGCCTACGACAACGAAGCCGCCGCCTTGGCGTTCCTGCAGCTGCTCACCCTGCTGGAAGCTGAGCCGGCCGCCGGGGTGCAACCCGCCCTGGTGGAGAAGCGCTACGGCATTCCCCTTGGTGCGCTGGTGGGCGGCGGCCCCGACGTGGAAGGCTGGCTGGCCGCTGCCGCGGCGCGGCACACCAGTGGCGACAGCCTGCGCATGGCCACCAAGTTGCTCGACGACTTCCGTTGCGCCCGCTTGGGCGCCATTGCTCTGGAATTGCCGGCTGCGCCATGAGACCACAGTTGTGGTCACAATTCAGACAAGCAACGCGACCTTTTGTCCGTCTGGATGGTGGTTGGTTTGGATAGGGCGCCAGACGAATCCGGCTTTGGGGTTGGCAGGGCTTTTGGTGAGGGGGAGGGCGAGCTGTTGACGCTCACCTACCCCAAGCCGCTGCCGATGCGGCTGGACCGCTGGCTGGTGGCCCAGCGGCCTGAGCAGAGCCGGGCCCGCATCCAGAAGTTCATCGAGGCCGGCTATGTGCGGGTGAACGGCGTCACCGGCCGGGCCAAGACGCCGCTGCGGCAGAACGACACGGTGGAGCTGTGGATGCCGCCCCCCGAGCCGCTCCCCTACCTGGTGGCCCAGGCGATGCCGCTGGATGTGCTGTTTGAAGACGCGCACCTGATCGTGCTCAACAAGCCGGCGGGCCTCACCGTGCACCCGGCGCCGGGCAACAGGGACGGCACCCTGGTGAACGGCCTGTTGCACCACTGCCCCGACCTGCCCGGCATTGGCGGTGAGCTGCGGCCTGGCATCGTGCACCGGCTCGACAAGGACACCACGGGCTGCATCGTCGTGGCCAAGAGCCAGGAGGCCCTGGTAAAGCTGCAGGTGCAGATCCAGAAGCGGATTGCCTCGCGCCAGTACCTGGCGGTGGTGCACGGCCAACCGGCGGGGGACTCCGGCACGATCGTGGGGGCGATTGGGCGCCATCCGGCCGACCGCAAGAAATACGCCGTGGTGCACGACGACTCGGGGCGCCATGCCTGCACCCATTGGCGCCTGGTGGAGCGGCTGGGGGACTACGCCCTGCTGCGCTTCAAGCTCGACACCGGCCGCACCCACCAGATCCGGGTGCACTGCGCCCACATGGGCCATCCGATCGTGGGCGATCCGGTGTACTCCCGCTGCCGCAAGTTGCCGGTGGAGCTGCCCGGCCAGGCGCTGCATGCGGTGCAGCTGGGCCTCGATCACCCGATCAGCCGCGAGCGGCTGGTGTGCGAGGCGCCACTGCCGGAGGTGTTTGAGCGGTTGCTGGTGGTGCTCAGGCGACGCTTGGCAGCCGCGGGCACGCTTCCACCAATTTGCGGGTGATGGCGGCCTGGGGATTGCGCAGAAGCTGGGCGCCAGGGCCCTCCTCCACGATCCGCCCCCCCTCCAGCACGATCACCCGGTGGCAGAAGCCGCTGGCCACGGCTAGGTCGTGGGTCACGAACAGCATCCCCAGCCCCAGCCGCTGCTGCAGCTCCCGCAGCAGGGCCAGCACGTCGGCCTGAACTTCGGCATCGAGCATGCTCACGCTTTCGTCGCAAAGCAGCACCTTGGGCTCGAGCACCAGGGCCCGGGCGATGGCCACCCGCTGCTGCTGGCCTCCCGAGAGCTGGCGGGGCAGGCGGTTTTCGAAGGCCTCTGGTGGGGTGAGCCCCACGGCGCTGAGCAGGTCGCGGGCGCGCTGGCGGGCCTGGGCGCGGCTGGCCAGGCCATGGATCAGCAGTGGATCGGCGATCGCCTCGCCCACCGCCATCTGGGGGTTGAGGCAGGCCAGGGGGTCTTGAAACACCATCTGGATGCCGCGCCGCGCCTGGCGCAGGGCCCGGCCCCGCAGGCCCAGCAGGTTGCGACCCTCCAAGCGCACGCTGCCGCCCCGCACCGGTGCCAGCCCCATCAGGGCTCGGCACAGGGTGCTCTTGCCGCAGCCGGAAGCGCCCACCAGTCCAATGGTTTCGCCCGGCTGGAGCCGCAGGCTGACGCCATCCACCGCCTTCAGCCAGCGGGCCTGCCAGGGCAGGGACGGCAGTGCGTGCCAGCTGCGCAGCTCCTCCAGCTCCAGCAGGGAAGCGGCCGGCGCGGGCGGGGGGCTGTGGGCGCCCTCCCGCGCCCGCGCCTTGGCCACCAGCCGCTGGGCCAGGGGGGAGGCCGGCGCGGTGAGCAACTGCTGGGCGGGGGCCTGCTCGACCAGTCGTCCCTGATCCAACACGGCGATTTGGTCACACCAGCGGCCCGCCATGGCCAGGTCGTGGCTGATGAGCAGCAGGGCACTGCCCGCTTCCCGGCAGAGGTTGCTCAGTTCCGCCATCACTTGCCCAGCCACGGCCACATCCAGGCTGGTGGTGGGTTCGTCGGCGATCACCAGGGGCGGCTGCAGGGCCATGGCCAAGGCGATCGCCAGCCGCTGGCGCATGCCGCCGCTGAACTCATGGGGGTAGCTGCCGTAGCGGTCTGCCTTGATGCCCACCCGCTCCAGCAGCAGCTCGGCCCGCTCCCGCACCTGGCGTCGCCGCCACTGGGGACGGTGGGCCGCCAGGGTGTCGCCCAGGTGGTCGCCGATGGTGAGCAGCGGGTTCAGCCGGGTCATCGGGTCCTGGAACACCAGGCCCACTGCTTCGCCGCGCAGCTGGCGCAGGTCGGCCCGCCGCAGCTGGCTGGGGTTCTGCCCGGCCAGAAGCAGCCCGCCGCTGCACTGGGTGCCCGGGGGCAGCAGCTGCAGCACCGCCCGGGCCACAGTGCTTTTGCCGCAGCCGGACGGGCCCACCAGGGCCAGCCGCTCGCCCGGGCTCAGGCTGAGCGTCAGCCCATCAAGGGTGGGACGCTCTGCACCGGGGTAGCGCACCACCAGGTTGTCGATTGCAAGCACGGGGCTGGTCATGGTCCCCAGCTTGGCCGCCGCTGCATACGATGAGGGAACTCCGCAGGGTGGAATGCTCAGGGCGGTTCCTGATCTGGACGCAACCGCTGTGGCTGTTTCAGTCGCGGCTGCTCCACTTGCCCCTGCTCTGGCGCCGGAGAGCCAAGCCTTGGGGCGCCGCCCGATTCGCACCCCCGCCGACTACGGCGTGCCCCTCCCCGAGTGGTTGCAGCGTTGCATTGAGCACGTGCCGCCGGGGGAGGGGGAAAGCTGCCCGACCGACGCTGAGGCCCTGCTGGCGTCTGCCTTCGATTTCGCCTACCAGCTCCACGAGGGCCAGTTCCGGGCCAGCGGCGAGCCCTACATCATTCACCCGATTGCCGTTGCGGATCTGCTGCGCGACATCGGCGCCAGTGCGGGCGTGATCGCTGCCGGGTTCCTCCATGACGTGGTCGAAGACACCGACGTGACGGGCGAGGAGATCGAGCAGCACTTCGGCGCCGAGGTGCGGGCCCTGGTGGAGGGTGTGACCAAGCTCGGCGGCATCCATTTCACCAACCACACTGAGGCCCAGGCCGAAAACCTGCGCCGCATGTTTCTGGCGATGGCCAGCGACATCCGCGTGGTGCTGGTGAAGCTGGCCGATCGGCTCCACAACATGCGCACCCTCGGGGCTCTCAAGCCCGAGAAGCAGCTGCGGATCGCCCGGGAAACCCGCGAGATCTACGCCCCCCTGGCCAACCGCCTCGGCATCGGCCGGCTCAAGTGGGAGCTGGAGGATTTGGCCTTCAAGATCCTCGAGCCCGAGGCCTATCGGGATGTGCAGCAGCAGGTGGCCACCAAGCGCAGCGAGCGTGAAGAGCGGCTGGAGGTGACCGTGCAGCTGCTGCGCGATCGCCTCGCTGCCGTGGGCTTGGCCAACTGCGAGGTGAGCGGCCGGCCCAAGCACCTCTACGGCATCTGGAGCAAGATGCAGCGTCAGCAGAAGGCCTTCCACGAGATCTTCGATGTGGCGGCCCTGCGGATTCTCTGCCCGAATCTCGAGAGCTGCTATCGGGCCCTGGCGGTGGTGCACGACACCTTCCGGCCGATCCCCGGCCGCTTCAAGGACTACATCGGCCTCCCCAAGCCCAACGGCTACCAATCCCTGCATACGGCGGTGATTGGTCGGCATCGTCCAATCGAGGTGCAGATCCGCACCACCGACATGCACCAGGTGGCCGAGTACGGCATCGCGGCCCACTGGAAGTACAAGGAAGGTGGTTCGCCAGCGGCGTCCGGTGCCGATGCGGAGCGGTTCAACTGGCTGCGGCAGCTGGTCGACTGGCAGAAGGACGACGGCGGCACCGACAGCAGCGATTTCCTGCGCTCGATCAAGGAAGACCTCTTTGATGAAGAGGTGTTCGTGTTCACCCCCAATGGCGATGTGGTGGGCCTGCGCAAGGGCTCCACAGCCGTGGATTTCGCCTATCGGATCCACTCGGAGATCGGCAACCACTGCCAGGGCGTGCGCATCAATGACCGTCTCTGCCCCCTGGCCACTCCCCTCCAGAACGGCGACTTCGTGCAGGTGATCACCGCCAAGACGGCGCACCCGAGCCTCGACTGGCTCAACTTCGTGGCCACCCCCACGGCCCGCAATCGCATCCGCCACTGGTACAAAACCAGCCACCGTGAGGAGAACATCCTGCGCGGCACGGAGCTGCTGGAGCGGGAGTTGGGCCGCGATGGCTTCGATGCCCTGCTCCATGGGGAGGCGATGGCCAAGGTGGCTCGCCGCTGCAACCTCACCGGCACTGAAGACCTGCTGGCGTCGCTGGGGTTTGGCGGGGTCACCCTGCACCAGGTGCTCAACCGTCTGCGGGAGGAACTGCGCCTGGCCAGCGAGGCCTCTGCGCCCGTGCCCAGCAACGAGCAGGTGGCGGCCAGCGTGGCAGTTGCCCATGCGGCCCATGCCGACTCCCAAGGGAGCGGAGCGGGCGGCGCCAGCCCGATTCTCGGTCTTGAGGGCCTCGACTACCGGATGGGGGGCTGCTGCAGCCCCCTGCCCGGCGAACCGATTCTCGGAGCCGTGGCCCTGGGCAATCACGGCATCACGATTCACCGCCACGACTGCTCCAACGTGGCCCAGGTGCCGGCCGAACGGCGGTTGCCGGTGCGCTGGAATCCCGCCTCCGAGACGCGCCCGCGCCGCTATCCGGTGCAACTGCGCATCGAGGTGCTCGATCGCGTTGGGGTGCTTAAAGACATCCTCACTCGCCTCTCCGATCACCGC
>JBIPLV010000048.1:0-15604 GCA_044369475.1 Cyanobium sp.
GTGCACCTACCTGGGTGCGTCGGTGGGCCTCGATCCTGCCGACCTGGATCTCGACCTGGTTGCCCAGGCCAAAGTGCTCTACCTCGAGGGCTACCTGTGGGACAGCGACGAGGCCAAGGCGGCTTTCATCGCCGCCGCCGAGGTGGCCCGCGCCCATGGTGGTGAGGTGGCCCTGAGCCTCTCCGATGCCTTCTGCGTCGAGCGCCACCGCGACAGCTTCCAAGAGCTGGTGGATGGCCACGTCGACATCCTGTTTGCCAACGAGATGGAGATCACGGCCCTCTACAAGGCGAATACCTTTGAAGAGGCCGCCGACCAGGTGCGGGGGCGCTGCAAGGTGGCGGCCCTGACCCGCAGCGAACTGGGCTCGGTGATCCTCAATGGCTCCGGCACCCACACCATCGCGCCCTTTCAGCTCGGACCCCTCGTGGACACCACCGGCGCGGGTGATCTCTATGCCGCCGGCTTCCTACATGGCTACACCCAGGGCCTTGACCTGGAAGCCTGCGGCCGCCTCGGCTCGCTCTGCGCTGGTCGGGTGGTGACCCAGCTAGGCCCCCGCCCCCAGGGGTCCCTCAAGGAGCTGGTGGCCCAGCATCTGGGCTGAGGCTCTCGGCCAGCCACTGGCCATAGACACCGGCGCTGGCTGCACCCCAGTGAATCCACTCGGGGGTGTCGTAGCTGTGCAGCGCCAACAACGCCTCGCGCAGGGCCTCCAGCCGCTCGGTGCTGGTCTTGAAGAGCAGCTGCACTTCCTCGCTGGAGGTGATCTGCCCCTGCCAGCGGTAGTGCGATTGCACCGGCAACAGGCTGGCGCAGGCCACCAGGCCGCGCTCCAGGAGCTCACAAGCCAGAGCCCGGGCTCGCTCTGCACTGGCCTCGGTGGTGAGCACCAGCTGCAAGGGCTGGTTGGTGTTGGCGGCCGTCATGGGCGGGGGAGCGTCCAGGCAGCCAGTGTCGCCAGCAGCGCCGCTGCATCGAGGCTCTCCACCCCGGCCAGCTCCTGAGGCCGGCACACCAGCAGCAGGCTCAGACCCTCCTGGCGGCAGATCCTGCGCCAAAGCTGCTCGGTGAAGCCGCCGGACTGGCGCGCCAACACCGTACTGATGCGCCAGCGACGCACCAGGGCCCACTCCACTGCCAGCGCCGACCCGGGCCTGAGGCAGGCAACACGCTCGCCCACCAGGCCCGCCGCCATGGCCTGTTGCAGGGAGCTGGCATTGGGCAGCAGGCGGGCATGGTGAAGGGCACCGGGGCTGAGGGAGACGGCTGCAGCCAACTGCCGGCCGCCGATAGCCAGCAGCAGATGCCGACCCGCCAGCGGCACAGCCCGCAGATCTTCGAGGGCCGGGAGCAAGGTGGCCGGGCCCTCGAGGGTGGGGCGCTGCAAACGCAGCAGCCGTTGCCCCCGACGAGCGCAACCCGCCACGAGCTGGCGGCTCACCTGGCTGGCAAACGGATGGCTGGCGTCCACCACCACCGCGTAAGGATCGCCGCTGGAGGCGGCGGCCGCCAGTTCGGCCTCCACAGCCGCCTCACCAGCGAGGGCGCCAATCCGGAGGCTCAACGCCGGGTGGGGCCGGTAGGCCAGGGCCGCAGGCGCGCTGACCACACTCACCGTCAGCTGCCAGCCGAGGGCCAGCAGCCGCTCGGCCAACTCGGGGCCCTCGCCGGTGCCGGCCACCAACCACAGGCGCCGGGAGTCGTGGTTGCGGAAGTCCTGGTTGCGGCAGTCCTGGTGCAAGTCGGGTCGGTGCATCAGGATGGGCGTCGCCCAATGGTTGCTGGGGAGTGAATCACTGTCTGCTCGAGGTCGAGGTGCTGGAAGCGCCCCAGGTGCGCTACACCCAGGACAACCAGACGCCGGTGGCGGAAATGGCCGTGCAGATCGACGGCCTGCGTCCCGATGATCCTCCGGGCCAGTTGAAGGTGGTGGGCTGGGGCAATCTGGCCCAGGAGCTCCAGAACCGCGTGCAGGTGGGTCAGCGGCTGATGCTCGAAGGCCGCCTGCGCATGAACACCGTGACGCGGCAGGACGGGGTGAAGGAAAAGCGCGCCGAATTCACCCTGGCCCGCCTGCACTCCCTGGGTGCAGGCGCCTCCGGGATGGCTGCAAGCACCGACGCTCCTCTGCGTGCCCCGGCGCCCAGTGCCAGTGCGAGTGCCAGTGCGCCACCGGTGCGCCGCGCCGCGCCCAGCACGCCGCCCCCAAGCGCAGCCGAGCCAGCTGCCCAACCCCCCACCTGGAACACCTCGCCGCTGGTTCCCGATCTGCCCGACGACGACGACATCCCCTTCTGAACCGACCCCCAACGGCCCCCTAGCTCACTCGCCCACCCGCTCACTGGCCTGGTCGAGCAGCTGGCCGAGTTCGCGCTCCAGGGCGGCCAGATCGAGGCGCCATTGGGGCCAACGGCCGGCGTCGATCTGACGCAACAACCAGAGCCGATCAGCCTTGAGCGCTTCGATCAAGGCTGGGGTGCTGGGCTCGGCGGCCGCGCTGGAGGCATCGGAGGCCATGGGCATACAGGAAGATGGCTGTATGCAAGCACTCTTCTCCCCCGGAAGCCTGGTCACGATTGCGGGAGCGGTGCTCACGGTGATCGGTTCGATCGCTTACGCCACCGACATCCCCAACCTCAGTCTGCCGACGATCTTTTACGGCATTCCGATCCTGCTGGGCGGACTGGCCCTGAAATCCTCGGAGCTGCCACCCCCCCAGCGCCTCACCCCAGCCGCCCAGTACAAGGCGCTACGCGAGCTCCCACAGAGCGAACCGCTGCGCAAACTGCTCGCCGATGTGGACCGCTGGCGCTACGGCCAGAAAGCCCATCTGGAGAGCTCGTTGGAGGTGCTGAAACTCTGGGATGAGGACGCCCCGCCCCAGCTGATCAGCGTCGAAGAGCTGGATTGCGACGGCCGCTACGGACTCAAGCTGCGGTTTCGCTGCGAAGGGGTGCCCCTGGAGCGCTGGCAGGCCCGGGTTGACCGCCTTGGGCGCTTCTTCGGGCCGGGCCTCCAGGCCGACATTCAACCGGAGCGCCGCGACACCTTCAGCCTCGCCCTGGTGCCCGAGGCAGCAACGAGCTAAGACCCGTTGGTTCCCCTTTCGTCGTCGTTTCTTCGCCCCGCCTTGAGCTCCGAACCCTTGATCAGCAGCCAGGACACCCTGCGGGTGTCGGTCCTCAGTGAGGCCCTTCCCTACATCCAGCGCTTTGCTGGCCGCCGGGTGGTGGTCAAGTACGGCGGGGCCGCCATGGTGCGCGACGACCTCCGCGATGCCGTCTACCGCGACCTGGTGCTGCTGGCCTCCGTGGGCGTGCAACCGGTGGTGGTGCACGGCGGCGGGCCAGAGATCAACGACTGGCTCGCCCGCCTCAACATCGAACCAGCCTTCCGCAACGGCCTACGGGTGACCACCCCCGAAACCATGGACGTGGTGGAAATGGTGCTGGTGGGCCGCGTCAACAAACACATCGTCAACGGGCTCAACCGCGTCGGCGGGCGGGCCGTGGGCCTGTGTGGCAGCGATGGCTCCCTGGTGCGGGCCCGCACCTACGCCGATGGGGCCAATGGCCTGGTGGGGGAGGTGGCGGCGGTGGACCCCTCCGTGCTGTTTCCGCTGCTCGATGCCGGCTACATCCCGGTGATCTCGAGCGTGGCAGCCGACGGCGAGGGGCAGGCCCACAACATCAACGCCGACACGGTGGCCGGCGAACTGGCCGCCGCCCTCCAGGCCGAGAAACTGATCCTGCTCACCGACACGGCGGGGATCCTGCAGGATCGCCACGACCCTGGCTCCCTGATCCGCCAGCTCAGCCTCTCGCAGGCGCGTCAGTTGATCCACGACGGCGTGGTGGACGGCGGCATGACTCCGAAAACCGAGTGCTGCATCCGCGCCCTGGCCCAGGGAGTGAGCGCGGCCCACATCGTCGATGGCCGGGTGCCCCACGCCCTGCTGCTGGAGGTGTTCACCGACGCGGGCATCGGCACGATGGTGGTGGGCAGCCAACGCGCCTGCCATGGCTGATGCGCAGCTGGAGGAGCAGCTAGCTGCGGCACGCACGGCTCTGGAGCGGGGCGACTATGGGCGGGTGGTGCGGCGGCTGGAGCCCCTGGCCCGCGAACACCCCTCCGCCACCCAGACGGGGGCCGAGATCCAGCTGCTGCTGGCCACGGCCTGGATGGGTCAGGGTGACAACGCCCGCGCCATGGTGTGCTGCCGGCTGATCAAGCGCTGCCGGGATGCCACCCTGCGGGCCCAGGCTCAGGATCTGCTCACCGTGCTGGAGGCCCCCGCCCTGGAGCGGCCGCGCGACTGGTCGATCACCCTGCCCGATCTGGGCTCAGCCCAAGCGATGGGCAGCCAGATGCAGCAACTGGCGCGCAGCCGCCGCGCCAACAAACCACAGCCGCCGCCGCCACCGCCCGTTGGACCCACCCGGGCCCCGCTGGGCTTTGCCCTGCTAGCGCTGGTGTTGCTGCTGCTCACGGTGCTGCTCGGCGGCTGCATGGAGGTGCGCACCGAGCTTGCGTTCAAGGGACCGGGCCGGCTGCAGATCGCCCATGCGCTGATCAGCGCTGGCGCCCAGCCGCCCCCCTGGGCGCGCCAGTTCAGCCAGATCCTGCAGAGCCAGGGCTTTCGGCCAACCCCCACCGGCGCGGCGTCACCGGCCCCTGGGGACTGGCAACAACGGCTTCAGAGCCCGGTGCTGGCGGGACCGCGGGCCCTGGAGTTGCTGGCCCGCAACCTCAGCGATGCGGCCCAGCTCGCCGGTGTGACCCTGCCGGCTCCGGAGCTCCGGCTGCAGGAGCGCAACTGGCTGGTGGGGGTGCACCAGACGCTCGATCTGGCCATAGACCTGCGGGAGGTGCAGCCTCTCCCGGGCTTCAGCGCCGCCGTTGAGCTGAGCCCCGCCGGCAGCGGGGCCGTGCAGCACGCTGGCCCGGAGCCAGCCCAGGCTTTTCCAGGTCGGCAGAGCCTGCGCTGGCCGCTGCGCTTCGGGGCGCGCAACACCCTGCAGCTGACCTGCTGGCGCTGGAGCGGATTGGGGCTGGGCGGCCTGCTGATCGCGACGGGGCTGGCCCTGGTGCTGGCACTAGAACGCCTGCGCCGGCTGCTGGGCTTCGGCCTGCCCGAGCTGCCGGCCTAAATCCACCCCTTAGAGGGTGAGGGGATCGGGGTCGATCGCCAGCCCCACCCCCGCCGGCAGCCCCTGGCGCAACACGGCCTCACTGGGCAGGGGCAACGGCTGGCCAGCCGGCCCATGCAACAGCAGCTGCCAGCGGCTCTTGCCCGCCACCCGGGCCACCGGGGCCGGGGCGGGACCGATGATCAGCCATCCGGCTGCCTCTAGGTCGCAGCGAATCCGCTCCGCCAGAGCTGCTGCCGCGGTGGCGGTGCCGCTGGCCGTGGGGCCACTGAGGCGCAGCAGGCAGGCCCGGCTAAAGGGCACCAGGCCGGCCTGGCGACGCAACTGGCTCTCCTCCAGCAGAAATTGTTCGTAGCGCCCATCCACGAGATGGCGGATCACGGGGTGGTCGGGGCTGTAGGTCTGCACCAGCACCTCCCCCGGCTTCTCACCGCGCCCGGCCCGGCCCGCCAACTGCAACAGCAGCTGCAGGCACTGCTCCGAGGAGCGCAGATCGGGGCGATGCAGCAGCCCATCCGCCGCGAGCACCACAGCCAGGGTGACCCGGGGCAGGTCCATCCCCTTGGCCAGCATCTGGGTGCCCACAAGCACGTCAGCCTCGCCTTGGGCAAAACGGTCGAGCAGGCGGCGATGACCATCGCGGCCCCGGGTGGTGTCGCGGTCGAAGCGCAGCAGACGCAGCCCCTCCAGCTCGGAAGCCAGCTGCTCCATCACCCGCTGGGTGCCGGCCCCGAAGGGCTTGAAGGCGGTGGAGCCGCAGTGGCCGCAGCGATCCCCCAGCTCGGCGCGGTGATCGCACCAGTGGCAGCGCAGCCACTCCTGGCCGCCCTTGGAGCGGTGCACCGTGAGGGCCACATCGCAATGGGGGCACAGCACCGCCTCGCCGCAGCTGCGGCAGCTCAGAAAAGCCCGGTAGCCGCGGCGGGGCACCAGCACCACGGCCTGCTCCCCCTTCTCCTGCAGCTGCTCAAGCCGCCCCATCAGGGCTCGACTGAGCAGGCGGCGGTGGCCCTCAGCGAGCTCATGGCGCATGTCGATCACCCGCACGGCGGGCAGCGGCCGGGCACCAATCCGCTCAGGCAGCTGCAGCAGGCGGGTGGAGGCCTGGGGCCCCTGGCACGCCAGCCAGCTCTCCAGCGATGGGGTGGCACTGCCAAGCACCAGCCGGGCGCCGCTGCGCTGGGCCCACAGCCGCGCCACGTCGCGGGCGTGATAACAGGGCATCGGGCTGTCCTGCTTGTAGGAGCTGTCGTGCTCCTCATCCAGCACGATCAAGCCCAGGCGTGGCATCGGCAAAAAGATCGCCGAACGGGTGCCCACGACCACCACCGGCTCGTCGTCGAGGCAGCGACGCCAGGTGGCGACCCGAGCACCATCGGCGAGGCCGCTGTGAAACTCCACCACCCGGGAGCCAAAGCGCTCACGGGCCCGGTCGAGCAGCTGGGGGATCAAGCCGATCTCCGGCGTGAGCAACAGGCAGCCCTCCCCCAAGGCGAGTGCCCGGGCAGCTGCCTGCAGATACACCTCGGTTTTGCCGGCGCCGGTCACTCCCCAGAGCAGAAACGCAGCGCCTGGGTCCGCCCCGGCCAGGGCCTGCACCGCAGCAGCCTGGGCGGCGGTGAGGGCTGGCCAGGCGGCAGCCGGCAGGCCAGCAGAAGCGCACCCCGGCAGCGCCCCCGAACGCCGCACCACCAGTCCCCGGGCCTCCAGCCCCTTCAGCACGGCCCGGCTATAGCCACCCGCACTACAGAGCTGCCGCAGGGGCACCGGAGCGGCTTGACGCTCGAGGTGCGCCAACAGCTGCTGCTGCCGGGGGGTGAGGGGCTGGCTGGGGAGCGGCGCGGCAGAGCGTTCCAGCAACCAGATGGGACGACTGGTGCGGCTGGGCCCCTGGCTGCGCTGGCCAAGCCACCCCGGAGGCAGGGCGCTTTTGAGGGTTTTGAACAGGCTGGTGTGGCACAACTCGGCCACGCTCTCGATCAACCCTTGCCATTGGGGATTGACGGCGGCCCGCTGCCAGATCGCCAGAATCGGCTGGATCGTCTTGCCTCTCAGGCTGGCCGGCAGCTGATCGAGCGCTTCCACCACCAGTCCGGTGTGCAGGCGGCCCTGCAGGCGTACCCGCACCAGATCGCCGATCCCAGCAGGGGTCTCAGCGCTGTTGGCATAGGTGAAAATCTGGCCTTCCCGGCCGGCCTCAAGCCAGATCTGCAGCCACGGGGGCGTCGAGCTTGCAAAGGTCACAACCGATTCATAGAATACGGCAGTTGGGCAGTCCAATGGCTGCCGTCGGAACCGAGCAGAGTTCCGTCCAGCGGGAAGACCTGAAGAGAGACCCCGGGAGCCAGCCTCCCACCATTCGGCCTCCCGGTCTGCGACCACCCCTGACAGCACTGCTTGGCTCCAACCAATTTTTTGGTTCCAGCCAATTTCGTGGCTTCCGCCATCCAATCAGGCTTCGGCCGCCGACCTTTTTGTTCCATCAGGTCGTTTTCAGTTGTGAGGTGTCCCGTCGACCCCACTGGTCGATCCCACTGTTCGACGTCCCTGTCGACAGCACCGTTTGCCCCACTCGCGTCCTGACTCGCGCCCTCACTGTCGACTCTCCTCAAACCCTTGAGGCCTCTCGAAGGCCAGCCACCCGACCGACCATCGCCGTTTCCAACCCCATTCGACAGTGCAGTCGTGCTGAATGCCGACGAGCAGTCTCTGGAAACCCGCTACCTCCCCCACGCTCTATCTCTCTTCGTTTCCGTATCCCATGAGCCCTGCTGCTGCCGAGCTGAAAGCAACCCCGGAAATCCTGATGGTGGCCACGGCGGCCGGTGAAGAGGTCGCTGTGAAGCCCAAGGCGAAGAAGGCTGCTGCCAAGACCAAGGCCGCCTCGAGCAAAGCCGCCTCGAGCAAGACCGCCTCGAGCAAGACCTCCGCTCCAAAAACCACGACTGCCAAATCCAGCCCAGCCAAGGCTGCAGGCACCAAGGCCCCAGCCAAAGCAAAGGTTGCCGTTGCGGATGCAACCCCCGCCACCGACGCGGCAGACCCAGCCCTCGCCACCGCAGTGGCCGAGAAGGACGACAAGGCCGCCAAAGCGCTGGCCAGCATCAAGGTGGGCCCGAAGGGCGTCTACACGGAAGACTCGATCCGCGTTTATCTGCAAGAGATCGGGCGAATCCGCCTGCTGCGGCCTGATGAAGAAATCGAGCTGGCCCGCAAGATCGCCGACTTGCTGCAGCTGGAGGAACTGGCAGCTCAGTTTGAAGCCGACCACGGCCACCACCCCGACAACAAGGAGTGGGCGGCCCTGGTGGACATGCCCCTGATCAAGTTCCGGCGGCGCCTAATGCTCGGCCGGCGCGCCAAAGAAAAGATGGTGCAGTCCAACCTGCGCCTGGTGGTGTCGATCGCCAAGAAATACATGAACCGGGGCCTGAGCTTCCAGGACCTGATTCAGGAAGGCAGCCTCGGCCTGATCCGCGCCGCCGAGAAATTCGACCACGAGAAGGGCTACAAGTTTTCCACCTACGCCACCTGGTGGATCCGTCAGGCGATCACCCGCGCCATCGCCGATCAGAGCCGCACCATCCGCCTGCCGGTGCACCTCTACGAGACCATCTCGCGGATCAAGAAAACCACCAAGACCCTCTCCCAGGAGTTCGGCCGCAAACCCACCGAGGAGGAAATCGCCGAATCGATGGAAATGACCATCGAGAAGCTGCGCTTCATCGCCAAAAGCGCCCAACTGCCCATCTCCCTCGAAACCCCCATCGGCAAGGAAGAGGATTCCCGCCTGGGTGACTTCATCGAAGCCGACATCGAGAACCCTGAGCAGGATGTGGCCAAAAACCTGCTGCGCGAAGACCTTGAAGGCGTGCTCGCCACCCTCAGCCCCCGCGAGCGCGATGTGCTGCGGCTGCGCTACGGCCTCGACGACGGCCGCATGAAGACCCTCGAGGAAATCGGTCAGATCTTTGATGTGACCCGGGAGCGCATCCGCCAGATCGAGGCCAAGGCCCTGCGCAAACTGCGCCACCCCAATCGCAACGGCGTACTCAAGGAGTACATCAAGTGAAGGAGTTCATCCAATGAGCAGCGGCCTGGCGGCCCTGCGGGGTCTGCGCAGCGCGCCGATGCTTCAGGGCCCTGATCGTGAGGCGCTCTTGACGGAACTGCAGGCCTGTCTTGCCGCCTGTGACTGGTTCACGGTGGGGGTGATGGCGCCCACCGCGGCCACGGCGGTGGCCTGCTTGCGCCAGCTGGAAACGGCCCTGGGTTGGCGCCCATTGGAGCTGGATCCAGCCTGCGAAGCCCTGAAAACCATCGAGGGGCCGGTGTTTCTCAAGGCCAACCAGAACACGAGCCGCTTTTTGGTGCGGCGTGAAACGGGGCTGGGGGAAGGGATTCTCATCACTGGCCACAGCAGTGTCAATCCCGACGCCGAAGACACTTGGGGGCCCTTTCCCCTCGATCTGTTTGCCGCCTGAGAGATCCCGCGCATTTGTGACAGCGCAGGCGGTGCTGGAGAGCTCCACTCCTTAGGCTGGGCGGCTGTTATCTGGCACCGATGGCCAATCCCCTGCGCATCGCCTCCCGCCGCAGCCAGCTGGCCATGGTGCAGACCCATTGGGTGCGCGATGAGCTGGCCAAGGCCCACAGCGGCTTGGAGATCAGCATCGAGGCGATGGCCACCCAAGGCGACAAGATCCTTGATGTCGCCCTGGCCAAAATCGGCGACAAGGGCCTGTTCACCAAGGAACTCGAAGCCCAGATGCTGGTCGACCAGGCCGACATCGCCGTCCACAGCCTCAAGGACCTGCCCACCAACCTGCCCGAAGGCCTGATGCTGGGCTGCATCACCGAGCGGGAAGATCCCGCCGATGCCCTGGTGGTGCACGCCAAGCACAACGACAAAACCCTCGCCACCCTGCCCGCCGGTGCCGTGGTCGGCACCAGCTCCCTGCGCCGCCTGGCCCAGCTGCGCCACCACTACCCGCACCTCACCTTCAAGGACGTGCGCGGCAATGTGATCACCCGCCTGGAGAAGCTCGATTCTGGTGAATTCGATTGCCTGATCCTGGCGGCGGCCGGCCTCGGGCGGTTGGGGCTGGGCAACCGCATCCACGAACTGATCGATCCCTCCATCTCCCTGCACGCCGTGGGCCAAGGGGCCCTGGGCATCGAGTGCCGCGAGGGCGACAGCGCTGTGCTGGAGCAGATCAAGGTGCTGGAACACACCCCCACTGCCCTCCGCTGCCTGGCGGAGAGAGCCTTCCTGCGGGAGCTGGAAGGCGGCTGCCAGGTGCCGATCGGGGTCAACACCCGCTTTGCAGGCCCCGAGAACACCGGCGAGCTGATCCTCACCGGCATGGTGGCCAGCCTCGATGGCCTGCGCCTGATCCGCGATGAGGCCCGCGGACCCCAGGAGGATCCCGAGGCCATCGGCATTGCCCTGGCCCACATCCTCAAGGGCATGGGAGCAGGCGAAATCCTGGAGGAGATCTTTGCAACGGTCCGGCCTGAAGCCTGAAACCACCTCCGAACCCGCTGAGAACCGGGCCCCGGCAGAAGCCGAGGCCCGCGCCCTCCCATACCAGTGGAATCTGCTCGCCTGGGCAGCCCTGGTGGGCGTGCTCACCGGGCTGGCCGTCGTGGGCTTCCACGACTTGCTCGGGTTCATCAACAACGGACTGTTTGGCCCGTTCGTCGAGGGCCTGCTGACCGTCGGCCGTAGCCAGCCACCCGAGCTCCCTCCCGAGCTGCCTGCACTGCCGCCCGATACGGGCACGCCCCTGCGAGCCCTGCTGCAGGTGGGGCTGGGGGGCCTGGGCTTTCTGCCGCCGCCGCCGGCAGCGCCCGAGCCGCCCCCCCTACCCGTCTCCTCCCTGCCCGATTGGATCAGCCTCTGGCCGGTGGTGGTGGTGCCAACGCTGGGGGGGCTGGCCGTGGGTCTGCTGCGCCGCTATGGAGGCGACCTCGGTCCAGGGCTGCCCAGCCTGATGGCCATGGCGGATGGGGCGGTGCCGGCCCAGCCCCGGCTGCCGCTGCAGCGGTTGCTCGGCGCATCCCTGAGCCTGGGCAGCGGCGCCTCCCTCGGACCTGAGGGCCCCAGCGTGGAGAGTGGCGGCAACCTCGGGCTCTGGGTAGCCCTACGCGGCGGACTCTCCCCCCAAAGCCAAAAAGCGCTGGTGGCGGCCGGGGTGGCCGCCGGCTTGGCGGCGGGCTTCAAGGCCCCAATCGCAGGGGTGTTCTTTGCCTTGGAGGGAAGTTTCAGCGCCGTCCAGGGCCGCCCCAGCCTGCGGGCCGTGCTGGTGGCAGCGGTGGCCTCCTCGCTCGTGACCCAGCTGCTGCTCGGTGACACGCCGATCCTGCGGCTTCCGGCTTATGAGGTGCGCTCCCCGCTCGAGTTGCCCCTCTACCTGGGCCTTGGGTTGGTGGCCAGCTTGATGTCGTGGGCCCTGATCAGCCTGCTGGCCGCCGGCCGCAGTGAACGGCTGCAGGGCTGGCTGGCCCAGTTGCCACCGGGTCTGCCCACCGCCCTGGGCGGAGCCTGTGTGGGCCTGATGGCCCTGGTGTTTCCCCAGGTGCTGGGGGTGGGCTACGACACGATCGAAGCCCTACTCGGCAGTGACGGCGGGGTGCCGCTGTTGACCCTGCTGGTGTTGCTGGGCGTGAAACTGCTCGCCACCGGCATCAGCAACGCCACCGGCTTCGTGGGCGGGGGATTTGCCCCTTCGCTGTTTCTCGGGGCCGTGCTGGGCAACTGCTACGGCCAGCTGCTCGGTGCCAGCGGCCTGAACCTGCCGGTGGCCGAACCACCGGCCTACGCGATGGTGGGCATGGCGGCCGTGCTGGCGGGCAGCGCCCGGGCGCCACTCACCGCGCTGCTGCTGCTGTTTGAGCTCACCCGCGACATCCGCATCGTGTTGCCGCTGATGGCGGCGGCCGGCCTCAGTGCCGCCCTGGTGGAGCGCTGGCAGGGGCTGGCGGATCCTGGGCTGCTCGGCCCCGATCCCCTGGAGGAGCACCGCCGCCGCCAGCTGGCGGCCTTGCCGGTGGGGGAAGCCTTTGAGCCGGAAGCCCCGCTGGTGCTGCCGGCCGAGCTGCCGGCCCAGCTGGCGCTGCGCCAGCTGGTGGAGGCCCACGGCCATTGCCTGGTGGTGGCCGACGGGGCCTGGGTGGTGGGGCTGGTGACCCTGGCGGACCTGCAACGGGCCCTCAGTGCCGAACCCACGCGCAGCCCAACCGGAGCGGCCTTGATGCCCAGACTGATGGATTGCCGCCGCGGTGATCTGGTGTGGCTGCCCCTGTCGGCCCAATTGGCCCAACTGGAGGACCAGCTCACCCCCAATGGCCTACGCCAAGTGCCGGTGTTCGATGTGCCCTCGGCCATGGCAGCGGCCCTGCCCCATGGCTTGCCCAACCCAGGCCTCCCCGTCGAAGCGCTGCGGGGTCTCGCCAGTCGCGATGGCATGGCCCGGGCGTTGGCCCGGCACTTAGAGCCAGCTCAGGACTGGGCCTGAAGGGCGCCCGTGAGCGGCTGAGCTGCCGGATCGACGGCACGCAAGCGCTCGAGGATCCGCTCAAGATCGAGGGACGACAGTTCACCGTCGCTGGCCCACTTGAGCGTGGTGCTGGCCTGGGGATCGGCAGGTTGGTGGGAAGGGGAAGCCGGGGACATGAACGGGGCCGAGGGAGGCCCATGGCCTCGTTGAGGCCTTACAAATTACCGGTGTTGATGCGACATTCAGCGGGAGAGCCGTCGATCTCCAGAATGTTTTCTGGGGATGACCGATCAGCGCTAAACCACTCAGCGCTGCACAATCACCGGCGTCCCAACATCCACCAGATCAAACAGTTTGCGCACATGCTCATGCAGCATGCGCACGCAGCCATTGGTCACGGCGGCGCGGGAGGTCACCGTCCACGACCAAGCCGACGGCGTGCCATGGATGCCGTATTGGTTCGGACCGCTCTGTTGGAACCCCAGCCAGCGATCACCCAAAGGACCATTCGGCCCCACCGTTGCATTGATTTTGCCGCTTTTGGTGCTCTGGTACTTGGGATTGACCACCTTGTTCTGGACCGTGAACCGGCCCACAGGGGTGGGGGTGCTGGGATCGCCGATCGCCACGGGCCAGCTGCTGATCAGCTTGCCGTTTTCGCGCAGGCTGATGGTGCGCTTGCTCAGTTGCAGCACAATTTCTCGGGTGCTGGCCCGGTGCGCAGGAACAGGCGTGGCCACAGGAACAGGCGTGGCCATAGGGGTGTCCCGGGCCCAGACGGGTACCACCAGCAAAGCGGCAGCTGCAAGCCAGAGGGCTTTGGAGGAAGCAGTCATCGGCAATGCGCGCAAACGTCGAACTCAGACTGAAAACTCAGGCTTCGCGCTCTGGCTCAGTTCACCAACTTGGCATCGATGGTGTTGCGGTAACGCTGCTCGCACTCCTTGATGATGCGAACGGCTTCGGCAGGTTCGAAGAAGCCGTTCACCTTGCAGGTGCCGGGCTTCTTAAGGTCCTTGTAGTGCTCCCAGTAGTACTGGGTTTCCTTCACCCACTGCGCACCGAGCTGGGTGTAGCTGGTGATGTGGTCCATGCGCTTGTCATCGGCCAGCACCGCGATCACCTTGTCGTCCACCTCGCCGCCATCATCGAAGGTCATGATGCCGATGATCCGGGCCTCCACCAAGGAGCCGGGCACCAGGGGTTCGGTCACGCCCACGATTTCGATGTCGAGGGGATCGCCGTCCTCGTCCCAGGTGCGCGGGATGCAGCCGTAGGCGAAGGGATAGGCCAGGGAGGAATAGCCGACGCGATCGAGCTTGAGGTGGCCGGTCTCCGTGATGAGCTCGTATTTGTTGATCGTCATGGAGTTGAGCTCCACGATGGCGTTCAGACGCAGCTCGGCTTCATCGGCGAAGGCCGGCAGCACGTGCAGCAGGTTGAGCATCGTGCGGCTCGGAGCGTGGTCAATGTTCGCCATGGGCGAGGCTTCAAAACGGGATTGGGCGGCATCCTAAGGAGCGGGGGCATCAGGCCTGAAGCAGCTCGAGCTTGTGGCGCAGATAACGGAGAAACGGGGCTGCGCTCAGCCGGACACCACTCACCTGCTCCACCAGCCCTTCCGCATCCACGCTGCGGCCCAGGGGATAGACCCGCTGGGCCAACCAGTCGTGCAAGCGACTCTCCTGGCCCGTGCCGATCGCCGCCTCGATGGCGCCATCACCCCACTCCTGCTCCATGGCTTCTGCAAGCTGGGCACTGATCAGATGGCCGAGGGCGTAGCTGGGGAAATAGCCAAACAGCCCCTCCGCCCAATGAATGTCCTGGAGACAACCCTCGGCATCGCTCTGCGGCTGGATGCCCAGCAGGTTGTGCATCCGCAGGTTCCACTGCTCAGGGAGAGCCTCCACCGGCATGTCCTGCTCCAGCAGAGCCAGCTCCAGCTCGTAGCGCAGCACGATGTGCAGGCAGTAGCTGAGCTCATCGGCCTCCACCCGGATCAGACCGGGCCTGAGGGGGTTGAGGGCGCGCCAGAAGCCTTGGGCGTCGCCCCAGGGCTCACGGCCCAGACCGGCGCAAAAACGGGGATGCCAGCCCTCGGCAAAAGCGCGGCTGCGGGCCACGCGGCATTCCCAAAACAGCGACTGGGATTCGTGCACCCCCATCGAGGTGGCCTCCCCCAGTGGCCAGGGGAAGTAGTGGTCGCCGGAGCGGGGCAGGCCCTGCTCGTAGAGGGAGTGGCCCCACTCGTGGGCGGTGGCCAAAAAGGCCGAGAGCGGCTGGCCCGGCACCACCCGGGTGGTGATGCGGAAGTCCTGGGGGCCCACGGTGCAGGAAAACGGATGGGCGGATCGGGAGCGCTGGCAGCGGCTTGGGTCGTAGCCCCAGCTGTCGAGCAGATCGCTGCAGAGCTGCTCCTGCAGGGTCTCGGGTAAATCGATGGCTGCGGGCTGGGGGGTGCAGGCAGCCCTCACCGGCTCCAGAAGCTGCGGAAGTTCAGCCTTCAGGGGGGCAAACAGCTCGGCCAGCCTGGTCTTGCTGATATTGGGCTCAAACGGCTGGGCCAGGATTTCCCAGGGGCTGCGAGCAACCGGCTCAGCGGCGGCCAGCTGGCTGGCCTGCTGGCGGCGAAGGGCGATCAGCTCCTGGAGGGCCGGAGCGAAGGCGGCGAAATCGTTGCGGGCGCGGGCGTCCTGCCAAACGGCATTGCCACGCGATTGGGCCTTGGCGAGGGCCGCCACCAAGCCTGGATCGAGACAACGCTGACGCTCGAGCTCCAGCCGTAGCAACTGCAAGTTGCGGCGGCACTCAGGCAGCGCATCGGCGTCGAGCTCGTCCTCAGCCGCTGCCACCAGCTCGGCGTAGTCCGCGCTGCTCTGGCGCTCATGCAGCTGGCCGGCCAACAGGGCCAGCTGGTCCCCCCGCCAAACGGCTCCAGCCGAGGGCATC
>JBIPLV010000348.1:0-4604 GCA_044369475.1 Cyanobium sp.
GCAACCTGCCCGAGGTGCGGGGCATCAGCCGCTACAGCACCGACCAACTCGCCGGCATCTTCCAGAGCTGCCTGGCCATCGCCGATCCGGGCGAGCGCCTCAAGGCCTGTGCCGCCAGCCTCACCGCTCGGCTGGTGGCCGACGGCTTCGTCAACAGCCGCGTGTACACCGTGGCCACCCCCGCACCGGGCTACCTCGATGTGGTGCTCGGGAGAATCGTGGAGGTGCGGGTCAACGCCAAGGATGCCTGGCTGAATCGCCGCATCACCCGCCTGCTGCGGCCCCTGCAGGGGGAGGTGCTCAACCTGGGTGAGCTGGAACGTCAGCTGCGCCTGCTGCAACGCCAGGGGGCCGTGCGCAACCTGCGCACCAACCTCTCCCGCCTCGGCAGCGACCCAACCCAGGCGGTGCTCACGGTGAACGCCGAGCTGGGTGCTCAGCCCTTCCAGGGAGACCTTTCCCTACGCAATGACGGCTCCAACGGCACCGGCGACGGCCGCGCCGTGGGCACCCTGGTGAAGGGAGGCGTAGCCACCCCGGGCGACCTGATGCTGCTCTATGGCGAGCTCGACTTCGCCGACGCGCCAACGCCGGATCTGGGCGCGGTGATCACCTCCCTGAGCTACACCTACCCGCTCAGCGATCAGTTCAATCTCACCGGTTCCTTCGGCTACAGCCGCCGCAACCTGGTGGAGCTCACGCCGCCGCTCGATCAATACAGCACCCGCCAGTTGCAGGGCCTCGGCCAGCTGGAATGGGTGTTCAAGGAAACCCTCACCCAGCGCTGGGGCGCCTTCGCGGCCCTGAGCCTCAACGGCAGCGACAACTACCTCTCCGGCAACGCCCTGCCGAGCTTCCTGCCCGAGGTGGTGCGCTCCCCCCGCACCGGCTATCTGCGGATGGGGCTGAGCGGCAGCGGCCTCAGCTCTTCGGTGGGCTGGAGCGGCAACGTCTACGCCCTGCAGGGGATCGGGGCCCTCAGCCCCAGCACGCAGATCAATGAACTGGCCCAGGCCGGCATCAGCCCCGGACAGGCCACCGCCCTGGGGGGGCTGCTCTCGGCCGCCTGGGGCTTCGCACCGAGCTGGCAGCTCAACCTGCGGGCCGCCGGTCAGGTGGCCCTCAACCCGCTCACCCCCGCCATGCAATTCAGCATCGGCTCCGATGTGGGACTGCGGGGTCTGCCGGGTCAGCTGATCAGTGGCGACAACGGCTGGCTCGGCACCGGTGAACTGGTATGGACCTTCTGGCAGAAGAAGGCTCAGGCGCTGCAGCTGGTGCCGTTCATGGGCTACGGCGGCATCAACACCAAACTGCAAGGCTTCAGCTTCACCGACAACGTGGGCTCCGGCGGTGTGCTCGCCCGCTGGCTGGCCGGCGAACGCTGGACCCTGGAGGCGGGCTGGGTGGATCAGTTCTCCACGAACGACAACATCGGCCCCTGGACCGACTGGGTTCTCGGCCAGGGCTTCTACGGCAGAGTTCAGTACCGCTTCTGAGCACAGCCATGGCACGCCCGCCGAAGCGTTTGCAACAGCTCGGCAAGGGCTTGAGGCTGGCCGCTCCCTTCGGCGGCGCGCTGCTGCTGGTGCTGGGGCTGCGCCTCAGCGGCATCGCCGAAACCCTGAACCTGCTGCTCTACGACCTGGTCACCCACGTGCGGCCCGCTCCCGCAGGCGCCAGCACGGCGATCACGCTGATCGGCATCAGCGAGCAGGACATCGGCCTCTACGGCTGGCCGATCGATGATCGCCTCCTCTGCGATGCCATCCGCCAGCTGAGCGAGGAGGGCGCCGCCGCCATCGGGTTCGACCTCTACCGCGACAAGGGGGTGGGCCCGCGCCAGCAATGCCTGCGCCAGCAGGCCCGCAGCAATCCCCGGCTGGTTTCGATCTTCAATCTGGCCGAATCGATCGGTCCGATCCCCGGCACCCCTCCCGAGCGCCAGGCCTTCAACGATCTGGTTGTGGATCCCGACGGCGTGGTGCGCCGGCAGCTGGTGCACGTGGCCGGCCAGGACAACGCCACCGTTGCTCTCTCCCTGCGGCTGGTGGAGGTGTACAGGGGCGACAACCTGCTGCGCCGCCAGCTGGATCAGAACAGCGGCATCGGCTCCTGGCTGGAGCCCGACTCCGGCGGCTACTTCGGCCTCGATGCCGCCGGCTTCCAGCAGCTGCTCAGGTTCCACCAGCCGGGCAGCTTCCCCAGCTGGACCCTGAACCAGCTGCTGCGGCGGCAGGTGCCCGCGCGCTTCATCCAGAACCGGATTGTGATCATCGGCAGCAGCGCACCCTCCCTGCGGGACCTGTTCCTGGTGCCCCAGAGCCGCTTCACATCAGCAGGAGCGCGCCAGATGCAGCTCACCGGCATGGAGCTGCATGCCAATCAGGCCAGCAGCCTTCTGCAGATGGCGGACCGTCGGCCCCACCCCCTTGTGGCCCTGCCGGGCTGGAGCGGCAACCTGTTGCTGCTGGTAGCTCTGGCTCTTGGCGTGGCGCTCGGGGAAGGCTTCGCCACCCTGCGGCGCAGCATCCTCACGGTGGCAGCCGTGGAGGTGCTAGCACTGACCGCTGCGGTGGGCCTGCTGCTGCAAGGGGTCTGGGTGCAGACGAGCCTGCCGCTGGCGGGCCTGGCGCTGATGGCCGGGGCTGCCTGGCTTCGCCGCGGCGCCGCCAGCCAGCAGCAGCGCCAGCAGATCCAGCGGCTGCTCGGTCAGTCCACCTCACCGGCGGTGGCCCAGCAGCTGTGGGACCAGCGGGATGAGCTGCTCAACGACGGCCGCTTCGAAGGCCGGGTGCTGCCGGTGACGACCGTGTTCTCCGACACCTGCAACTTCACGACGGTATCCGAGAAGCTGAGCCCGGCAGACCTGCTCGCCTGGCTCAACCGGGGCATGGCCCTGTGCGTGCCCGCGATCACCCAGCGCGCCGGCATGGTGAACAAGTTCACCGGCGACGGCTTCCTGGCGGTGTTCGGCGCGCCCCTGGGCCGGGGTGCCGAGGCCGATGCCCTGGATGCAATTGAGGCCTGCCTGGCCATCCAGCACGGTCTGGAGGCGCTGAACAGCAACCTCGCCGCCGATGGTGCCCCCGCGATGCACATGCGCATCGGCGTGCACTCCGGCGATGTGCTGGCCGGGTCGATGGGCAGCAGCGAACGCCTCGAATACGCCGTGATCGGCGACACGGTGAACTGCGCTTCACGGCTCGAAAGCTATGAGAAAACCCGGCAGACGAACATCTGCCGGGTGCTGGTGTCGTCCGCCACCCGGGATCTGCTCAGCCCGGCTCGCCGGGATGCCCTGATCTGGGAACACTGGGGCAGCCTGCAGGTGAAGGGCCGGCAGGAGCCCCTGGATGTCTGGGAACTCAGAGGCAGCGCACCGGCAGAGTCTCCGGCCACTCCGGACCCATGACATCCTCAAGGCCGAAGCTCTTGGCAAGGTCGGCGCGCGCCACCTTGGCACCGCACAGGCCCTTGAGCCGCTGCAGCCCCGCCTGAATACTGCGGTCGCTGGCCGTGGCATCGCTCACCAGCAGACTCAGCGCCGGCGGCGACACGGACTCCACGAAGCTCAGCGGATCACTGGATGCCGGCGCAGCATCGCTGCAGCGGTAGGACGATTCCCACACCTCCGACCCCTTGAAGCTGCCCACCTTCAACAAGGTCACACCCGCCGTCGCCGCGGGCAAGTTGCGCTGAACGGTGGCACCGGCAGCGGTGCCACCCGGTCCCTGCGGTCGGAACTGGAGCTGCAGCGGCTTCGGGTTGGCGGTGGGCCCCTCCAGCACTGCCACGGTCAGGGCCGGGCCGGGTGCAAAGACGCTGTCGCTAGGCACCAGATGAGCCAGGAGCCGGGCGGCGCACTCGCCGCGCGTGCCCCCTCCCACGCGCCGACCTGGGAAGGTGGAGCGCAGATTGGGCTGCGCCAGGGCAGCGGAGCCCTCGGCCAGCAGGGCCAGAGCGATCAGCAAGGAAGCGACACGCACAGGATGATCAGCAGCGTGTTCCCAGCCTGACGCCAGTGCCGAATACAGGCAACAGCCGTTCAGTTGCAGCAGATGGTTGCCAGTGCCGCCCAAAGCAACTTGGTGAGCAGATGCAGGGCCTGATCTGCTTTCAAGCTGTAGGCCTTGCGGCACTTGGCAATATCGATCAGGCCATGGACGAGCCACTCAGCCAGCCCCAGCAACGGAACCCCGGTGAGTACCGCCACAAAAAAACCATGGATGGCAGCATGAGACCACAGCCACCATTGCCACGGCAGGGTCACGCCCTTGCCGGGACACTTCTCCACCGCCATCCGATCGTTCTGCAGACCGAAATCCGCCAGAAAGTGAGCCATCGCCAGCAGCAAGAACAGGTTCAGGCCATCGGCAATCGGCATGACGGGCAAAGAGATCAGATCCAGGCCTGCAGACCCATTTCTAGGTTGACATGACGATATTCGCCCGCATCGCTGCCAGCGCCGGCCTGCTGATCGGGCTTTGGTTGATCCGGCAGCTGTTGCAGCGGCAGCGACTGCCACCACCGCCCTGGAGCCTGCCGGCCGCTGCGCTGCTGCTGCAGCTGCTGGGCGACCCGCTGGCGGGCCTGCTGCGGCC
>JBIPLV010000308.1:0-4585 GCA_044369475.1 Cyanobium sp.
CAACATAGCTAAACGTCTCACAAAACGCCGCAGGCTGAACCGCCGCGCACGGCGATTCGGACTGATGCGCTCGACGTAGCCGATGCCGCCGCCAACTGGCGGATAGACAAAGCCAAGGTCATTGCTTCGCATGGTGTTCCTCCTTTCATGTTGTTAGCCCTGCCAGTCCGCGTTCTTTCCGCGAACGTCCACATGGCAAAAGGTCTTGTAGCGGCCAATGCCGCCACGGAATAGCCCCTCTGCGCGCATTTCTTTGAGGATGCGGTGCAACGTAGCGGGCGAGCCGCTCAAGTCCAATGCCCCGCCCCTCATGTGGATGCTGGCGCTGGCTCCGCCGATAGCGCGGTTGTAGGCCGCGTTGCGGTAGGCCGAGTTGATCCGCAGCCCCTTGCCTAGCCTGTGCCGCGCCTCGTCGGCTACGCGCGCCACGGCCAACAAAGACGGCCACAGGCTGCGCGGCGGGTCCGTGTTTAGTTGCAGCTTGGCGTCCCGCGCGCCCCGATAAAACACTTCGTCAGCCGTGAAGTAGCGCACGCCCGCGTCATCGAGCAGCTTTTGGAAATCAGCCCTTGCGCCCGTGAGATTTTTTCCGGCGCTTGGCCGCTTCGGCTTGGAGGCGGTCGGTAGCGGCGACGAGCACTTCGGACAAGTCGGTGGCGCTAAGTCGGCGGACAAGGGCAAGGGCGATTGCGCGCCGATCGTCTGGAGGCCATTGAGAAATTCCACGAATGAGTTCTTGAACCATGCTGTAATTGCTTTCATCTGCTTGTTAAAATTCCACCCGCCCCCGCACCCCGATGAACGACAGTCCCCGGCGACCAATGCGGATCACGGGCTGAATCGAAGCGAGCAGGCGTGTGAGCAGGGGCCGCGTGTCAGATCGCGTGGGCTTGGTGAAGATTGCGCGCAGGACTTCGCCGTTGATCGTCACTGGATAACGCGGCTCGCGCTTCATTCCGGCAGGACGATCTTGTCAGCGGCAAGTGCTGCATCCGCTTCGTCCTTGCCCCAAGGTCGCCAGAACGTCACGAACCAGACTTGCTTGTCGAAGTCAGCCCCGCCCGTGAACTGCCAGCCGCTTTTGCCGAGCGGCAGGCCAGTGCCGCTCATCTGCGGCATTGAGGCGCAGCCCGCGCAATAAAGCGCCACGAAAGCGGCGATAAGGCGCATTAGTCTTTGCGAAAGACTTCCCAGACGCCGATGGCCGCGATAACCAGAGCCGCCACGGAACTCCATTCCTCCGGCGAGAGCTTCCAGCCTGCGGCGGCGGCAAGCGTAGCCAGCCCGGCCCAGGTGGATTTTTCGCGCAGTTTCCCGAGTGCCGTATTAAGCAAGTTCATGCCCTCGCCGGGGTGTCAAAACCTGCCCGTTCGCCATTCTTGAATGAAAAAGGCACCACGATTTCTTTCTAAAAAGCGAGAGCCGCCCGTTGCCGAGCGGCCCTGCGTCCGTTAGCCAAAGCGCCCGGAGGAGATTAGTTTTGCAACCCCGCCACAGCCTCCGCACTCGCCTCCGCAAAGCTCGCCTGCGGCTGGCCGAAAGACTCCGCTGGTGCGGGTGTCGGGGATGCGGCCCATGAAAGCATCACGCCTTCAAGCCATGTCTTACAGGCGGTCATTTTCGCGCCGAGAGGCTTGCCTGCTTGCATGAGGGCCATCTCAAGGCGTTGGAGGGCGGCGATTTGGTAGGCGCTGAAATACTGCGAGACGATTTGCTCTGCGGTGAAGGTCGCCACATACGACACGGGCGGCGGCGGGATCACATAGTCCGCATCCACAGGCAGCGCGGCTTCGATCATGCCCTTCGCCGTGGCTTCGTCCAGCGCATCCAGTTCGGGGCCGTCCGTTTCCCAAAGCGTCAGCTTCGTCGGCCACCCATGCTCACGCACTTCGACCTTCCCGCTTTCGTCGCGGGTTAGCTGGTAGCTGAAGCCGTGCCATGTCTTGCCGTCAATCTGGCGGGGCTGGTCGAGGAGGACGTTGTAGATTTGTTCGGAGTTCATATTAGGCGACTCGGTAAAATGCGGTGGCACGCCATTGGATCGTCTCGGAGGCCGCGCCCGTGACTTCCAGTTGCAAGGCTTCGTTGGTATCGTCGGCGGTCAGCGCAAACGTCCATGACGGCGATCCGTCACTCTGATCGGTGCCGAGGGTCTGCACGCTGCCGATGAGCGAGGTGTTGTTGCTGCCGTCCCTGCGGATGCCGAGGAAGCGGCGAGCGACCAGCCACTTGTCCTGCGTGTCGGAGCGGCGGGCGACGAGCAGGATGTCCACGGCGAGCGCGGTGGAGGCGGCGATGGTGAAGCGGTTGGTTGCCGTTGCATCCAAGTTAAGGATAAGCGGGGTGGCGTTGGTTGTTTGCCCACCCCAAAAAACAGAACGAAACGGGGGCACGCTGAATTGGGCGCGTAGGTTTGCGTTTTCGCCAATCGCTATAGCCTTCTCGGCTTGTGCGGATGTGTTTGCCGACCCGATCGCAACCGCGTTGTTTCCGCTATTTGCGACTGCACCATTCCCAATGGCAACCGAGTTTTGTGTCGAGTTTGTAATATTTCTTCCGATAGCAACGCAGTCCTGCCCAGAAGCAGTGTTGCGGGTGCCTATGGCGATGGCTTGAAGTCCAGAGGCGACATGGCCCGCATCCGATCTGTCTGACTGAATACAGATTGCGTTGGCTCCACGCGCCGTCCCGCCCGTAGTGGCGCCTGCATCGGGTTTTTCGGGGGAGACAATAAAGGCTCCGTTGCCTTTTTTAACCAGCACCAACGCGGAATTGGTTTCCGCTGAATTGTTGCGGAGCGTGACGTTGTTTTGGATGGCAACCACGCTGCCCGCCGTGATGTTGCTCGTAAAATCCAACGCCGCCCCGCCAGAAGTGGCCGCGACTTTAAAGGTGCTGCCCGAAACATCGCGCACAAAACGAAGCAGCGCCCAGTTAACGGCATTGCCGCCAACCACACCGCTGAAAAGCACGGCTTGATTGTTGACGAAGTTGTGGCCTGTTACCGTGAGAATGTCGGTTCCCGCATCGCCCGTGACCCCCGTAAAAGTTACAACAGCGTCATCAATGACCAGCGCCGAATCCTGCACCGTGCTGCCCCCCGTGCCGTCACTCCGCAAAATAGAATTGTCGGTGGAGCCTGTGCCGCCGCCGACTCCTCCTGCCGCCGCCGCCCACTTCACTCCCAGCGTCTCCGCCGAGTCCACCGTCAGCACATGGCCGTTGGTGCCGCCCACCGCGAGCCGTGCCGCCGTATCCGCCGCCGAGGCCACAATGAGGTCGCCTTTGGCGTCGAGGAGGGTTGCAGGGATGCCCGCGCTGACGGTGGAAGAAAGCTCCCCCGCCGACAGCGAAAGCCCCGAGCCGATTGTTATCTCCTCGACGGCACCTGTGCTGGCTGTTGTGCGTCCGAGGATGCGGGCGGTGGATTGGGTTAGGCCGCTGGTGGTGATGGAGCCGCTGGCGGCTGCGCCCATCGTCACTCTCTGGGCGGCGGCATCGGCGTCATCAAGGAGGTCGCGGCCAGCCGAGGTAACGCTTGCCTCTTGAGTCCTTCCGCTTATACGAACTGGAAATGTATTGTCTGAACTAAACACCAAAGAACTTGTTGCGGGGTGGCGGTCAACAAGTGTTTCTGTCCACGATGTCGAAGATGTGGAAGCGGCAATAAATGTTACTTGCTGTCCTGTAAGAATATCGTTTGTAAAAAATCCAGACGTTGAGCCTCTCACGGGAGTAAGGCTTTGCCCCGTAACCGAAGTGAAGCGAATGGTCACCACATCGCCCGCCAAAACGTCTGTGGTCGGAAGCAAGATTCGCAGTCCTGAAGTTGTCGTGTTGACCGTATATATTTTGGCGCGAGCAGCGGTCAGTGTGACGTTGGCGGTAACTGTGCCGAGGTCTTCGGTGAGGAATATCGACTGCGCCCCAATATCACTCGGAGCCAGCGCATCCGTGCCGCCTGTGGCGTGAGAGGCTTTGTGTGCAAGGGTGCTGCTTGGCGTCCTCGCATCACTCAGCCTCGCATCATTCCCCTCGCAAAAGCTCCCTGCCGCCGTGCCGAAAGAACCCGCCTCGACTACGCCGTTGGTGCCTGTTTTGAGCGGGAGGTTGGCGGTGGTGCCGAGTTTGAGATCGGACGCGGCCAAGGCAATTTCGTCAAACGCGCCGCCCGCGTTTTCTTTGGGAACTTTTATATCGTTGAGGGCCATATTAGTTTACCACGCTGCGACAGGGACGCGCCTCCATGTGTTGACTCCAACGCAAATGTAGAAATAAGGATCGGCGTAGGCAATTTGACCCGTGCTTCCAGTGGACGTTTTTGTTGTCGGGGCCACTGGTTGCCACTCCAGTTTTACACCAAGATATGTGTCAAGACGTTGCGCGGTCCCGCTGACGCGCCTGTAAATAAGTTGTTCGGCGTTGAACGTCCTTTCGCTGCCGTCTGGAGCCTGCGGTGTTGCCGTGTTTCGAGTTAACTGAACGCCGCTGCCACTATCGCCATTCGGAAGCAACACATCATTGACGTTGTATTCTTGAACGGCATTACTCACCGAGGGATAGGACGAATCGTGGTTGTGCGTAT
>JBIPLV010000360.1:0-4573 GCA_044369475.1 Cyanobium sp.
GACCCCCTGGCAGGTTGGTTTGTGCTGCTTGCAGCGTTGCTGATTGCGGCTGTTCTGGTGGCCTGTTGGCAACGCTCGCCAGCTACCCCCATGCCGCTGTTGTTGCTGGTCTTGCAGGGCGGGCTCAACACCGCCTTTGCGGCCACGGACCTGATCAGCATTTATGTGACCCTCGAGGTGGTGGGGATCAGTGCCTTCTTGTTGATGTTGTCCGATCCCAGTGCCAGCAGGTTGTGGGTGGCCTTGCGGTACCTGTTGGTCAGCAACACCGCCATGACCCTTTACCTCATCGGCGCGGGGCTGTTGTACGCACAGAGCGGCAGTTTCTCGCTCAATGCCCTGGCCCGCTTGCCCCTCGGTGCCGCCCAGGCGTTTGTGCTGCTTGGCCTGCTCACCAAGGCCGGTGTCTTCATCTCTGGTCTGTGGTTGCCTCGCACCCACGCCGAGGCTCCAGCCGAGATTTCGGCGTTGCTGTCCGGTGTTGTGGTTACCGCGGGTGCGGTACCACTGCTGCGACTGGCGCAGTTGGATCCGCGTTTGTTGGTGGTGTTGCAGCTGGTCGGCCTGGGGAGTGCACTGCTGGGTGTCCTGGCTGCCCTGCGCGCCACTGACCTGAAGCGATTGCTGGCCTGGAGCACTTTGTCCCAGATGGGGCTTGTGTTGTTGTCCCCCGTTGCTGGCGGCGCCATGGCCTTCAGCCATGGCTTGGCCAAGGGGGGCCTGTTCCTGCTGGCGGGTGGCAGGCTGCCGTCGCGTCAGCTCGCGGGCTGGCGCGAACGCCCCCTGCCGCTGGGACTGCAGCTTGGTCTGTACGGGGCATCGCTATCGATTGCCGGCGTCCCCCCGATGCTGGGGTTTGCTGCCAAAAAGGGCTTGCAAGAGACCCTGCCTCCACCTCTGGCTGCAGCTCTGGTCCTGTTGTCAGTGGGCACGGTCATGGTCTACGCGCGGCTTTGGGGTGCCCCTTTGGCCCCTGCCAGCGCAGCAGAACCGATGCTGACGTCCGGAGTCCGTTTCTCAGTCAGCGCCCTGGTAGTGGTTCTGCTGCTGGTTGGCTGCGGGCAACTGGCCCAGGGCATTCCGGTTCAAGCCATGCTCAGCAGCTTCGCGGTGCTGGCAGCGGGTGTGTTGCTCCAGCAGGCTCTGCAACGCTTGCCCGTTGGCTCCGTCACACCACCTGTTCACGGCGAGACGCTGCAGCACCTGTTGGGCAATCTGGTCCTGCTGGGATCGGGCCTGCTGCTGGCCTTTCAGTTTGGAGTCGGCTGATGAGCTGGCTGTTGACCACCCTGTTTCGTTGGGGACTGTGGTTTCTGCTCACGTCAGACGCCACCTCCCTGAACCTGGTCATCGGTTTTGCCGTGGCCGTGGTGCTCCCTCGTTCGAGGCATCGCGATCGCGCCCGTTCGGGCCTGGTTCGTGCCTTGATCGCGGCTCTTGTGGCGGTGCCGAAGGCCTATCTGGAAGCTGCAGCTCTGCTCGGCGCCCAGCACGAGCATGAGCAGTGGATTGCCTTGCCCTCGCGCTCGCGCGGTGATGTCCTCGTGATGTTTCTGGAGGTACTGGCCATCACCCTGACCCCGTTCACCTTGGTGCTGGGGCTGAGTTCAGCTGATGGCACCCCTATCTACAGGGTTCACAGCCTCAGACCTGTCCGGCATCGCCAAATCCCGGCTGATCACCCATGACTGTCTTGCTCTGGGGCATGGTGCTCGCCTTGTTGATCCCACTGGCTGTGGTGTGCCGACCCTGCACGGTCTGGGATCGTCTGGCCGCCTTCGGCAGCATCGCCTCCAAGGTCGCTTTGATTGTGTTAGTGGTTGCCGTGCTGCGCGCCGATTGGATGCTCGGCCTGGTCGGTGCCATCAGCCTGAGCGCCGGCAATGCCGGCATGTTGTTGCTAGCCAACCTGCTGCGTGAGGTTGAACGCTGATGTTGCAACACACCCTGTCACTGCTGCTGCTGGGCGGCGGGTTGCTGCTCTGGTTCTGGGGTACCTGGCCCCTGCTCGAGCCGATCAGCTATCTGCGCAAGCTGCACAAATTGTCTGTGGCCGACACCCTGGGATCGGTTCTGATGCTGCTCGGGTTGTTGCTGCGCATTCCGCAGCAATGGCCTCTGTTGACCCTGGCCCTGTTGGGGCTAGTGATCTGGAACACGATCTTTGGCTATGTGCTGGCCAGCAACGCTGAGGGGCACCGACAATGACAACCCTGACCCTGGGCGGGTCGCTGGATCTGCTGCTGCCGATCACAGCGTTGCTGCCACTGACCGCCGTGTTGCTGGTCAGCCAGAGCAACCCTTACCAAACTCTGGTGCTTAGAGGCATTCTTGGGTCGGTCGCAACGCTGGTGTACGCCTTGCTCGGCGCGCCTGATGTGGCGCTCACCGAGGCCCTTGTGGGCACGTTGCTGTCGACCACGCTCTACGCCATCGCCCTGCGCTCGTCGATGGCCCTGCGTCTCGAGGACCGCCGTTCGCAACCGCAGGAGTCAGGTATCGAGCACGAGTTGAACAGCTGGCTTGCGCCGTTGCATCTGCGCCTGCGCCTGGGCCACGGCATGGAAGGGGGTCACGGCTGGCTCGAGGATGGTCGGCGTCTGGTGCTCCACCGTGCTGCCCTGCACGAGCGTCTCAAGACCTGTGCCGGCCACGACACCTGGATTGACCAGGGCGGTCAGCTGATCTGCCTGGAGCCGCTTGAACCGTGACCTGGCTTTATCTGCTTGCCGCGATTGCGCTGTTGGCTTCCCCGTTGGCCAGCGCCCTGCCCGATGGAACAGCCGTCAGCGACCTGGTGGTCACGATCGCCGGCCAGACAGGGGTCCCCAACCTGGTGTCGGGGGTGATCCTGCAGACCCGCCTGTTTGACACTGTGGCCGAAGTGGTGGTGTTCACCTTGGCTGCCCTCGGTGTCCGGGAGCTTCTTAAAGGTGAAAAGGAGCGTCGCCGCATCAAGGCTCTTGAGGATGCGCCCAGTCGCGTGTTGTGTGAACTGGGCGCGACCATTTCTGCTCTGCTGGCCCTGGAGTTGGCCCTGCGCGGTCACCTCAGCCCAGGCGGTGGGTTCGCTGCAGGCGTGGCCGGTGGCACGGCCATCGGACTGTCGCTGATCAGCGGCGGGGCAGAGCGGGCTCAGCGTCTTTATCGGCGCTACAGGGCTGATCTGCTGGAAAAGGTGGCTGTGCTGGGCTTCATCGTGATGTCCTTGGTGCTGTTGCTGGGCTTTGCACTGCCCCAAGGTGTATTCGGAACCCTGCTCAGCGGTGGCTGGATTCCCTGGCTCAACATGCTTGTGGCACTCAAAGTCACCCTTGGTTCCTGGGCCATGGTGCAGCTGTTCGTGCGTTATCGCGGTTTGTTTTGAGGCAACGGGTCAAGCTGCCGCCCCATCCGAGCCGGACACTCCCTAAGGTTCCGCGACTACAACCCCCTGTAGCTCATGACCACGACGTCGGCACCCCCAGGGCGCCCGGCTTTTCGCGTGCTGAACCACATCAGCACCAACAACATCAAAGGTGATTTGTTCGGCGGCGTCACCGCTGCCATCGTTGCCCTGCCCCTGGCGCTGGCGTTCGGCGTGGCCAGTGGTGCTGGCGCCGCTGCCGGCCTTTGGGGCGCTGTGCTGGTGGGTCTGTTTGCCGCCCTTTTCGGCGGCACACCCACGCTGATCTCTGAACCAACCGGCCCGATGACGGTTGTGATGACCGCGGTCATCGCCAGCCTCACGGCCCGCAACCCCGAACACGGCCTGGCCATGGCTTTCACCGTGGTGATGCTGGCTGGCGTGTTCCAGATCATCTTTGGCTTTTTAAAGCTTGGCCGTTACATCACCCTGATGCCCTACACGGTCATCTCGGGCTTCATGAGCGGGATCGGCTTCATCCTGGTGATCCTGCAGATCGGTCCCTTCTTGGGGCAGGCCATCCCCAAAGGTGGGGTGATGGGCACCCTCACGGCTCTGCCCGGGCTCATCAGCAATGCCCGCCTGCCTGAGGTGGTCCTGGCGTTGATCACCCTGGCGATCCTGTGGCTGACACCGGCCGGGGTCAAGAAAATCGCTCCGCCCCAGCTCATCGCGCTGGTGATCGGCACCGTGCTGTCGTTGACCCTGCTGACCGGTGGCGGCGGCGAGGAGATCCGCCGCATTGGCGAGATCGCCTCCGGTTTTCCCAAGTTGCAGCTGCCTTACTTCGAAGTCGGTGAGCTGCGGGTCATGTTCGTGGATGCCGCTGTGCTGGGCATGCTCGGCTGCATTGACGCCCTGTTGACGGCGGTGATCGCTGACAGCATTACTCGCACCGAGCACGATTCCAACAAGGAACTCATCGGTCAGGGTCTGGGCAACCTGGCTTCCGGTCTGTTCGGCGGCATCGCCGGCGCCGGCGCCACCATGGGCACGGTCGTCAACATTCAGGCCGGTGGCCGCAGCGCCCTCTCGGGCATCAGCCGCGCCGTGATCCTGATGGTGGTGATCCTGGTGTTCAGCGGCGTGGCCGCTCTGATTCCTCAGGCTGTGTTGGCCGGTATCGCCCTCAAGGTAGGTGTCGACATCGTCGACTGGGGCTTCCTC
>JBIPLV010000141.1:0-4570 GCA_044369475.1 Cyanobium sp.
CGATTGAGGCTGGCTGCCTGTTAGCGGCCGTCAGGCCCGCTGCAGCAGCACCAGGCTGGTGCTGCCATAGCGCCGTTCGTCGCGCCGTTCCCACCCCTCGGGCGTTGGTGGCATCGCTGAGCTGGCGCATTCCCACACCACCGTGCCGCCGGGCTTGAGCCATGGGCCGGCTGCCACGCCAGCGGCGATCGCTGCGTGGAGACCCGCGGCATAGGGCGGATCGGCGTAGATCAGATCAAACCCTTCGCTTGCAGGCTGGGCCAGCCAGCGGCTCACCTCGCGGCAGTGCACCTCCCAGGGGGGAGTCGCTCCGGCGGCCCGATCCAGACCCTCGGCCACCGCGGCCAGATTGGCCCTTGCCACAGCGGCGATCCGCCGGTCTTGCTCTACCGCCACAACGCGGCGAGCACCCCGCTGCAGCGCTTCGCAGGCCATCACGCCGCTGCCGCTGCACAGATCTAGCCAGGCGCAGCCTGGTAGCTCCGTTGCCAGCAGGTTCATCACCGCCAGCCGCACCCGGGAGCTGGTAGGGCGGGCCGTGTTGCCGGGGGGGCTCTGCAGGCGCCGGCCACCGCTCAGCCGCAGGCTCATGGCTGGGCGAGCCAGGCCAGCCAGCGGCGCAGGATCGCCTCGCCGTGGGGGCCGGATTTCTCCGGGTGAAACTGGCAGGCCCCGATGGCGCCCTGCCACACCGCGGCCGTAACGGCGGTGTCGCCGAAGCGCACCAGGGCCGTGTTGCAGGCCGGGTCGCAGGGCTCGACGGCGTAGGAGTGCACGAAATACACCCAGGTGTCTGGGCTGCCGGCGGGGAGCAGCGGGCTGGGGTTGGCGGCGATCAGCGGCTCCCAGCCCATGTGGGGAATCGGCTGGCCCGGGCAGCGCGGCAGGGCCCGCACCCGTCCCTGGAGCAGGCCGAGGCCCGCCGCCGTGCCCTCGTCGCTGGCCTCAAACAGCAGCTGCAGCCCCAGGCAGATGCCCAGCAGGGGCTTGCCCGCGGCGCACCAGCTGGTGATCGCCTCGGCCAGGCCGCCCTGGCGCAGCCGTTGCATCGCCGGATCAAAGGCGCCCACCCCTGGTAGCACCAGGGCTGTGCAGCCTTCCATCTCGGCGGCGCTGGACACGGGCTGCACCACGGCGCCAAGCCGCTCAAACGATCGCTGCACCGAGTGCAGGTTGCCCATGCCGTAGTCGATCAGGCCAAGGCGCGTCATGGGGGCGTGATGGGTTGGCGGCGACCAGGCTGCTCCAGCACCTGGCCTGGCGGAATGGGCAGGCTGTTGAGGGCATCGAGCAGCTGGTAGAGGCGGCCGATGCGGCGGCGGTCGAAGTGGAAATGCAGGCAGGGGCGGAGCAGGCCGTGGTCGTCGACGGTGTCGCGGGCCTGGATGAGGCCCTCATCCACCAGATCGTCGAACTGGAGATTGAGGACGTTGAGCTGTTCGGGCTGGAGGGCGGCGTTGAGCAGCAGCTCAATGCGAGCGTCGCCGAGCCGCGCTGAGTGGAACAACCGGTAGAAGTGGCTGATGCGGGCCACCGCCTCCTCGGCCGTGTGGGCCTCGCTCAGCAGGTCGCCGTCTTCCGGCGAGATCACGCCCCGGGCGGCCAGCCCTTCGTTGAGATCCCGTTGCCAGCCGCTCCAGAAGCTGTCGCCTTCGGGTGCCAGCAGCACCAGGGGGATCGGTGGGGTGTGGCCGGTCTGAATCAGGGTGAGCGATTCGAACAGCTCATCGAGGGTGCCGAAGCCGCCGGGCAACACCACCAGGGCGTCGCTCTCGCGCAGGAAGAACAGCTTGCGGGTGAAGAAATAGCGAAAGTGCAGCAGCCTGCCATCGCAGCTGCTCACAAAGCGATTGGCGTGCTGCTCGAACGGCAGATCAACGTTGAGGCCGATGCTGGCTTCGCAGCCGGCACCGCTGTTGGCGGCTTCCATGATGCCGCCGCCGGCTCCGGTCATCACCTCAAAGCCGGCTTCAACAGCACAGCGGGCCAGCTGCTCGGCCAGGGCGTAGCAGGGATCGCTGGCCACGGTGCGAGCCGAGCCGAAGACGGTGATCTTGCGGCTGTCGCGATGGGGGTGAAACACCTCCAAGGCTTCGCTGATATCGGCCAGGGCACCGCTGATCAGGCGCCACTCATCTTGGCCACGTTCGTGGCGACCCACCTCCAACAGCGACACCAACGATCGCTCGATCAGGTGCCGTTGGGGGTGGTTTTCGAGCTCCTGAGCCAGAACATGCAGCGGACTCTGGCCGAAACGGGATGGGTCGCTCAGATGTCTGCCCTCAACCAGCAGGGATGCTTAGAGGTACTTGGAAATGGTGCCCGACAGCGTGGTTTTGGGGACGGCGCCCACGACGGTGTCGACCTTCTGACCGCCCTTGAAGATCATCAGGGTGGGGATGCTGCGGATCCCGTACTGGCTGGCGACATTGGGGTTTTCGTCGGTGTTGAGCTTGAACACCTTGATCTTGCCTTCGAATTCGGCGGCGATCTCATCCACGATCGGCGCGACCATGCGGCAGGGCCCGCACCAGGGCGCCCAGAAGTCGATCAGCACGGGCAGATCACTCTTGAGCACGTCTTGCTCAAAGGAGGCGTCAGTGACAGCGGCAGCGCTGGACATCCTTGCTGGATCAGGGTTTCAGCGAATCTAGCAAGGTTATTTCGGGGTAACCATGGTCCGTTGCAGGTCGTGATCCGACCTGGCTGGATGGCTGCCGGAATGCTGCCTGGTTGCGTGCCGGAGGAAGACAAAAGGCCCGAACGCGCCGGGCCGGAGGGTGTGAGGAGTGTGTGAGCCGAAGCCCCCACACCTTCACGCTAACGCCGCGCTCTATTTGCCCATGCCCAGCTGCTGGGCCTTTTGGTACACCTTGCCCTCGGTGAGCAGGGACGGGGCCACCACCACTTCCACCCGTTGCATCTCCTTGATGGTGCGGGCGCCCAGGGTGCCCATGGAGGTGCGGATGCAGCCGAGCAGGTTTTGGGTGCCGTCGTCGAGGGAGGCGGGGCCGCGCAGGATTTTCTCCAGGCTTCCGGTGGTGCCCACCTTGATGCGGGTGCCGCGGGGCAGCACCGGGCTGGGGGTGGCCATGCCCCAGTGGAAGCCTCGGCCAGGGGCCTCGGCGGCGCGAGCGATCGGCGAGCCGATCATCACGGCATCGGCCCCGCAGGCCAGGCATTTGCAGATGTCACCGCCGGTGACGATGCCGCCATCAGCCACGATCGGCACGTAGCGGCCGCTTTCGTTGAAGTAGTCGTCGCGGGCGGCGGCGCAATCGGCCACCGAGGTGGCTTGTGGAATGCCGATGCCGAGCACGCCGCGGCTGGTGCAGGCGGCACCGGGGCCGATGCCCACCATCACGCCGGCAGCGCCGGCGCGCATCAGCTTGAGGGCCACGTCGTAGGTGACGCAGTTGCCGATGATCACGGGCACACCGAAGTCGCGGCAGAGGGCCTTGAGATCCAGGGTTTCCTGGCCTTCAGGGCCGATGTGCTCGGTGCTCACCACCGTGGCCTGCACAAAAAACAGATCGGCGCCGGCTTCGGCAATCGCCTTGCCGAATTTCAGGGCCGCCACTGGGGTGGCGCTCACGGCCGCAATACCGCCAGCAGCCTTGATTTCAGCGATGCGCTGGCGGATGAGGTCTTCCCGTACCGGCTGGCTGTAGAGCTCCTGCATCAGCGGCACGAAGCTGTCGCGGTCGACAGCGGCGATGCGATCGAGGGCAGGGTTGGGGTCGTCGTAGCGGCACTGGACGCCCTCCAGGTTGAGCACGCCCAAGGCGCCCTGCTTGGCGAGTTCCACAGCCATGCCCACATCGACCACGCCATCCATGGCGCTGGCGATGATCGGGATCTCGCGGGTGATGCCGCCCAGGGTCCAGCTGCTGTCGGTGACGGCCGGGTCCACGGTGCGGCCGCCCGGAACCAGGGCGATCTCGTCGATGCCGTAGGCACGGCGGACGACGCGATTGCGACCGAGCTGGATGTTCACCGGAACTGTGCGTATTCGGGCCAAGCTATCAACCGGTGTGCCCCGATTCCTCGGGAGTGATACCAGCTCAGCCTTTGCCGCGGAAGGCCTTCCAGCGGTTGCTCACGCCGCTCAGCAGCCTTTCCCGCTCGCTGCTGCGCAGCAGCTTGGGCACGCCGTAGCGCACCGACCACACCACCCCAGCCAGCTCCAGAAGCCCGGGCACCAGCGGCAGGGTATCAAGGGCACCCAGCACGGCGTTGTAGACGCGCAGCACCAGCAGCAGGCCCACCAGGGCAGCCAGGAGCGTGACGGGTTTGCGGGCCTGGCTCCAGAGGCTCTGCAGTTCACCCTGGTTGAGCCACTGGCGCAGCTTCTGCAGCAGCAGCTCCCATTCGCCACCCTCCCCGTTGCCGTCCCCGTCGGCGGATGGGCCTGGCTGGGTTGCGAGGGGGCCGGGAGTGGGCGCCACCACCAGGGTGGTGGCGACGCTGGGCTCGGGGGGTGCGCTCACCGGTTCGGGTGTGGGCTTGGCAGCAACCGTGTCGAGAGGGTGTTCAACCGGTGCTTCAGCGGCTTGTTCTACAGCTTGTT
>JBIPLV010000142.1:0-4565 GCA_044369475.1 Cyanobium sp.
AATCAACGTGTTCATGGGTTTGCGCTTTGCGCTGAACTTTCGCTTTTGCGCAAATGTCTAATCCTTGAAGATGGGTGTGAAGAAGTGCATGAATCTGCAGCAGTCGCTACTGCCCATCACCATCCTTCGAGGAGGTGCCTTTTCCTTCTCCCAATCCCATGCCCAACGGAAAGCCAAACATTCTGATCCTCTGGGGCGATGACATCGGCCAGAGCAACCTGAGCTGCTACAGCCACGGGCTGATGGGGTACCAGACCCCCAACATCGACCGGGTGGCCAAGGAAGGGGCCAAGTTCATCCACTACTACGCCGAGCAAAGTTGCACCGCGGGTCGCGCCGCCTTCATCACCGGCCAGAGCGTCTACCGCACTGGGCTTAGCAAGGTGGGCTTGCCTGGGGCTGAGCAGGGCTTCAAGGATGAAGATCCCACGATCGCCGAGCTGCTCAAGCCCCAGGGCTACCGCACGGGCCAGTTTGGCAAGAACCACTTTGGCGATCGGGACGAACACCTGCCCACGATGCACGGGTTCGACGAGTTCTTCGGCAACCTGTACCACCTCAATGCCGAAGAGGAGCCCGAGCTGCGCGACTATCCCAAGGCAGACGATCCCGAGTTTCCCAACTTCCGCAAGCGCTTTGCTCCCCGCGGTGTGTTGCATTGCTGGGCCAATGGTGATGGCACCCAGCGCATCGAGAGCACCGGCCCGCTCACCCGCAAGCGGATGGAAACGGCCGACGACGAATTCATGGTGGAGGCCAAACGCTTCATCCGTGATGCGGTGGCCTCCGGTGAGCCGTTCTTCGTGTGGTTTAACACCACCCACATGCACTTCCGCACCTATGCGCGCCCGCAGGATGTGGGCCGCAGCGGACGCTGGCAGTCGGAATATCACGACGTGATGATCTATCACGACGAGTGCATCGGCGAGATGCTCAACCTGCTCGACGAGCTGGGTGTCACTGACGACACCATCGTGATGTACGGCACCGACAACGGTCCGCACATGAACAGCTGGCCCGATGCCGGCATGACCCCCTTCCGCAGCGAGAAGAACACCAACTGGGAAGGTGCTTTCCGCGTGCCCGCCCTGGTGCGCTGGCCCGGCCACATCCCTGCTGGCACCAACATCACCGGCATCTGCAGCCATCTCGACTGGCTGCCGACGCTATTGGCTGCGGCCGGCGAGCCGGAGATCAAGCAGAAACTGCTCACGGGCTATCAGGTGGGGAACAAAACGTTCCGCATCCATCTGGATGGCTACAACATGCTCGACTACTGGACGGGCAAGGCGGATAAGAGCCCCCGCAAGGAGTTCTTCTACTTCTCCGACGATGGGGATCTGGTGGGCCTCCGCTACGACAACTGGAAGTTCGTGTTCAAGGAGCAGCGCTGCCCTGGCACCTGCCAGATCTGGGCCGAGCCGTTCGTGGAGCTGCGGGTGCCGAAGATCTTCAACCTGCTCACCGATCCCTATGAGCGGGCCGACATCACCTCCAACACCTACTGGGATTGGATGTTCGACCACGTGTTCATGCTCGTGCCGGCTCAGGCCTTTGTGGGTGAGTTCCTCAAAACCTTTGTGGAGTACCCACCGCGCCAGAAGGCGGCCAGTTTCTCGCTGGAGCGGGTGATGGAGAAACTGGAGCAGGCTGCTAGCGGCGCTGCCTGATCCATGGCGAGCAAGCCCCCAGGACGCCCACCTGCCCCCGGCATGGTGTGGATTCCGGGGGGCTCTTTTTTGATGGGCTCTGATCACCACTACCCGGAGGAGACACCTGCCCACCGGGTCGAGGTGGAGGGCTTCTGGATCGATCGCGCCCCGGTCACCAATGTCCAGTTTCAGAAGTTTGTGAAGGCCACGGGGTATCAGACCATGGCGGAGCGGCCGGCTGATCCGCTGCTCTATCCCGGTGCCCGCGCCGAGCAACTGGTGCCGGCCTCGATCGTGTTTGTGCCGCCGCCTGGCCCGGTGCTGCGGGCTAATCACTACAACTGGTGGCAATACATCCCTGGCGCCAATTGGCGTCACCCCGAGGGCTCCGGCAGCTCGATCAAGGGACGGGACCAGCACCCAGTGGTGCACATCGCCCTCGCCGATGCCGAGACCTATGCCGCCTGGATCGGCAAGCAGCTGCCCCGCGAAGTCGAGTGGGAGCGCGCTGCCTGGGGTGGTCGTCAGAAGGGTGAGTTTGCCTGGGGGGATGAGCTGCATCCAGGTGGTGTGCCGGTGGCCAACACCTTCCAGGGCGACTTCCCCCATCACAACAGCCGGCTGGATGGCTACGAGCGCACCTCACCGGTTGGGGCTTTTCCGCCCAACGGCTACGGACTCGTCGACATGATCGGCAATGTGTGGGAGTGGACCGACAGCTGGTACGGCCCCCATGGCCCATCGGTTGCTACGGAGCAGGACTCCTCGAGCTGCTGTGCAGCGGCTGAGGCGGCCAGCCGGGAGGCCAGCATCGACCCCCAGTCGCAGCATGGAGCCATGCCCCGCAAGGTGGTGAAGGGTGGCTCCTATCTCTGTGCCCCCAGTTATTGCCGTCGCTACCGCCCCCCGGCTCGCATGGCCCAGGGGATCGATACCGCCACGGGGCATATGGGGTTTCGCTGCGTGGTGAGGTCGCTCGTATGAGCCGAGCCAACAGGGTGGCGCTGGGGCTTGGTGTGGGCTTGTGTTTGGGCCTGAGGACGATCTTGTTGGGTGTGAGCGCCTTGGGAGTGAGCCTGGTTTTCAGTGCGACTCCTGGCCTGGCCGAGGCCGCACCCAGCTCCGATCCACTGCCCTCCTGGCTGGATGGCACCAGCAAACGGGCCATCCGGCGTTTCGTCGAGCAGGCCAGCGGCCGCGATCCACGCGGTGGCGATCCCATCCCCGTCAGCGAACGCATTGCCGTCTTTGACAACGACGGCACCCTCTGGAGCGAGCAGCCGCTCTACATCCCCTTCCTGTTTTGCATCGATCGCCTGCGCCAATTGGCACCCGCCCATCCCCAATGGCGGCGCGAGGAGCCCTATGCCTCCGCGCTGCGGGGTGATCTGGATTCCCTGCTGCGTCAGGGCAGTGCCGCCCTGGGTTCCTTGCTACTGGCCAGTTCCTCGGGTCTCACCACGGAGGCCTTCAGCGAAGAGGTGCGGCGCTGGATCCAGACGGCCCGCCACCCCGCGACGGGCCGTCTCTACACGGCCATGGTGTATCAGCCCATGCTTGAGCTGTTGCACTATCTGCGCGCGCATGGCTTTCGCACCTACATCGTCTCGGGAGGCGACGTGGCGTTCATGCGTCCTTGGAGTGAGAATGTCTATGGGGTTCCGCCCGATCAGGTGATCGGCACCCGTCTCAAGCTCGCCTATCGGGACAATGGGGGCGCTCCAGTGCTGGAGCGGTTGCCAGTCATCGAGGCCCTCGTCGACGGCCCGGAGAAACCTGTTGCGATCGAGCAGATCATTGGTCGACGGCCGGTGGCCGCCTTCGGCAATTCCGACGGCGATCGTCAGATGCTCTCCTGGACCATGGCAGGGCCGCGCCACCGCTTTGCCCTGCTGGTGCACCACACGGATGGACGGCGGGAATGGGCCTACGACCGCCAATCGCCGATCGGACGCCTGAACCTCGCCCTGGATCAGGCCAGGCGTGAAGGCTGGACGGTGGTTGACATGGCTCGGGAATGGCGGGTGATCCATCCGCAGTCGGATGGAAGTCGCTGAGGCTGCCGCCCCTCAGAGCTGACGACGGTCTAGGGCCTCAGCCAGGCGGGTTGCGGCTGCGGCCAGTTGGGCCTGGGGATCGGGTGCGGCCACGGCCCGATCGCCGCGTTTGAGCGACTCGATGCTGCGCACGATCAGGAACACCACCAAGGCAATCACCAGGAAATTGATCAGGGCCACGATCACCGCGCCGGCGGGCCAGGCACTGATGGCTGACACATTGGCGGCTTTCAGGGCCGGTGCGAGCAGGGAGGTCATCACCAGGCTGACCACGGCCTCCACCACCTTGCCGAAGGCGCCGCCGATGACCACGGCCACGGCCAGATCCACCACATTGCCCTGTTGGATGAAGGCTTTGAAGTCGGAGAAGAACGAGGAACGACGCGTCATGGGTTCAGAAGAAGAATTTTAAGCCGATTTCAACGCCATTTTGGTAGCTGCTGAAGCCGCTGTCTGGCGTGTCGCCATTGTTGTAATCAAGTCCGAGATAGCGCCAGGAGATGTTCAAGTCAGTGCTGTTGCCGATGGCGTAGCCCAGGCCGATCTGGGCATTTCCTGAAAGATCATCGGATCCGCTCAGGTTGAAGCCGCCGATGTCGGCGCGGGCGAAAGCCCGCAGGCGCGGCGAGAGAAACACGGTGGCCTGTGTGCCGATCAGGGGCTGCACCCAGGTGCGCCCAAAGCTGCCTTCCCGTTGGAAACTGATCACACTCCCCACGTCCACCTGGGCTGAGACATCCAGCTGGGCATCGATGATGCGGATTCCGGCGTAGGGGATCACGCTGAATTGACCGGGTTGGCCCACGGCCGTTTCCCGATCGCCGAATCGGTAGCGCAGGGCTAGGTCGTAGATGCC
>JBIPLV010000241.1:0-4561 GCA_044369475.1 Cyanobium sp.
CTCCGCAGATGTGGAACAAGGCGCCCAAGCCCGGGGCAGAGCGCCACGAGCCGTCAGCCGTGCCGTCAGGTATCGCCACGGCGGTCCGATTGATGCGCCTCGGCATGACTGAAGAGCAAGCCTGGGCCACCCCTGTTGGCGCCGCTACTTGGTATGAGGCCGCCGCTTACGAAACAGAAAGCGGATCACGCCTGGACATCGTCACCGATGCCGAGCGCATGGCTATCGCCCGATCCAAGGCGCGCGCCGCCACAAAGGAGGACGCATGAGCGATGTAAGAGTCAGAGTGACCGCGCAGAACGAAACCCGCACCGGGTTTCAACAGGCGCTTGGCGATGCCCGCAAGTTCGGCCAAGAGGCGCGCAAGTCGATCGGCGGCGGCCTCGGTGGTATCGGCGCCGAGATCCGCTCGTCCCTTGTCGGCGCGCTGGCCGGCATCGGCATCGGCCAGTTTGTCCGCTCCACCTTCGAGCAATTCGGGCGCATTAATGATCTGAGCCAGCAATTCGACGTATCCGCCGAGACCCTGCAACGCTTCGGGCAGGTGGCCTCGGAGAGCGGAAGCAACATCGAGCAAGTGGCGGTGGCGTTCTCCACGCTTACCCGCAACCTACAAAGCGCCCAAAGCGGCACAGGAGCCCAAGCCGAGGCGCTACAAAAGCTCGGTCTGTCGGCCGCAGACCTCGCCAACCTTTCGCCCGAGCAGGCATTTTTGAAATTGTCTGACGCGCTGGCCGGCGCATCAAACCGCAACGAGGCCTACGCGGCGGCCCTGGATCTTATCGGCGCGCGGCAGCGCAACCTGATCCCACTGCTTCAGCAGGGCTCGGCCGCCATCCTCGAGCAAGCCAACCAGGTGCAAGTTGCCAGCGACGAGATTATCGCCAAGGCGGACGAGGTGGGCGATAGGTTTTCCCGGCTGGGTCAGCAGCTAACAGCGTCCATTGGCCCGGCACTTATACCAATCAGCCAAGCATTTTTGACGCTGTTTGAGTTTATAAAAACAGGCGCACAACAAGCCGGTGGAGCCCTAACCTCTGCTTTGTTGGCGTCTGGCGAAGTTCTTAAGGGAAATTTTGCGGGGGCGGGGCAAATACTCAAAGGTGAAGTTGATGCCTTTAATCAAAGGGCATTAGATCTTCAGAAAACGACCTCAGACATTTTTTCTCAGCCCGCGACAAAACCGCCATCCATGCTCCCGCCCGAAGACATGGACATCACACCCAGCGCCTCTTCGAGCCAAAAATCAGGCACGCAAAAAGCCAACGTCACAGGCAAACAATTATCCCCCGGCAGCATCGAAGGCATCCGCGAGTTCGAGCGCGAGCAGGAGGCCGCCCGCCGAGCCCTCGGCACCGAGTTCGGCCCTGGCACAGCCGATGCCGCCGCCGGCGGATTCCGCGTCGATGCGGCAGATTTCGCCCGCCAGCAAGCAGAAGAAGCGGCCAAGGCGATGGCCTTAGTGGCCCCCGGCGGCATGACCGGCTCTTTCGGCGCCTCCCAACTCCAACGCATCGGATTCGCCTCAAACGAGTTTTTCGACACTCGCAAAGAAGACCCAAGCAAACTCATGCAGCAAATGGTTTCCGAGCAAAAGAAGACAAACAAATACCTCGGTGATGCAGATGGACTTTACCTTCAACCATCCTCATAACCCATGTCACAATTCCAAACAACAGGCGGCGGCACAATCGACTCAGGCGACAGGCGCATTGAGCGGAAAGTCGTTATTTCGACACAAGGCAACCCGCAAGCGCCGGGAGGCACCGGAGTTCTAAGCAATGTCTCAATTACCGAAGAGGCGGGAGGCATCAAGCGCGGCGTGTTTGAATACACGCGCGGTGGGGGCGGCGATGCCAGCTACAACGCATACGGGAAACGCATTGAGTTGATGGGCGGCAGCCGCGAGGTTCCAATTTACAACCACCCGCTATTCAAGTCATTGACGGCCACGCAAATCAACGCGGTGCAAGAGGAAGCGCAGAAGCCGCCCGCCGACCGCGCGGAAAGCATTGCTGGCGTGGCCGAAAACAATCTATACCAGCTGCTTATTCGCCAAATCGAATATTACGTTGCCCCAAGTCTGGTTGCGCGAATCTCTGAAATCGAAAGCGGCATCCCTTCCGTGAGCGGTCTGTGCAAGGTGAATGATCCCCGTGGCGTGGGATCTCCCGGCAGTGGAACTTGGATTCTGACCGGAATAAGCGCCGCCCCGCTGGGCGACCGCTACGAAGTCACACGCGAATACACTTACATCGAGCAACCCGAGGTTGCCAATTTCCTTTACACGTAATGGCTAACTTCGACGCTATTCGATTTCAAGCAAGCCGTCCGCTGCTTAAAGAAATCAGCGCAGACCGACTAAACACGGTCTTGCAAGAGATTCGCCGGAATAAACCAAAAGGCGAGCGCGGAATTACGGTTCGCCAAACTGGCGACGGCACCTACATAGGTCTTGCCGCGTCTGTTCCATCGGGCTCTGGCGGTGTCGGCGCCGCGCATCCTTTTAAGATTCTTTTCAGAAAAGACCCCGAAACAGAAGCAACGCTAATCGGAGTAACGCCGAAAAGTTTTGTATATTCTTTCTTTGGGATACAATCCACTCTCCCGACGGGCCTTTTATCTGATCCATCAGACGAAAACGACAGCGGATGGCGCAACGCAAGCGGCATCAAGTATGTTTGGCTGCAATTCGATGTGGATGGTGGGACAAGCGTGCAATTTGGAACTGAAGAGGACTTTGATCCCACTCTTGTGTATTGGGACGAAAAAAGCATTCTTGAACACGACGGCGTGGAAAATTTTCCAGTGTTTGTAAAAGCCCGGCGGCTTATCGCTGAAATTGTAGAAGAAGACGAAACCTACACCGCGATTCAAGCAATGAAAGAACATCAAACTTTTACCGATGTAGTAGTGAGCGGCATTCCGGCGGGCTACTTTTTTGCCTTGGGAGGGAACCTTCCGCCCGAAACCTAAAATGTGGCCGCAAGAAAAGTTTTTTCACCAAGGGCTGTTTCCTTTTGTCCCGACGAATGTTCCTTATGTGTCTGCCGCGGGAGGATTTGGTAACGATCCTCCTTTTGATGAGTATTGGCTTTTCCCAGAACAGGAAGAAGCAAACGCGGCAGGAACTCCGACAGGGCCAATGACGGGCTATCCTATTATTCTTACCAAAGAGCAACTGGCGTGGTTTATTTTTAAGGCGAAAACATGGCAAATAACCGCCAGCGGAAGCTACTCCTTTAGCTCGCCGGATGAGGTTAATGTTGAATACCAAGGAGAATTTTCATTCGATTTTACGCTTGGTCGGAACATTACTGCAACCGGCGAAATCATTGATAGTGCTGCAGGGGACGATCCGAATTTAATAAGAGAATATTTTCCCAATGAAAAATCACTGTGGCGAGGTTCTTTTCTTTTTGGAGAAATCCCCATAATCGGCCCAAGAAGTAATAGCGTTACATACACAGAAACCAGAACGTATTATCCCCCAGAAGAAGACCCGGTAGTTACAACATCAGAAAAAGAAGCAGTAATTGAAATTAATGTTCGTAGCGAGCCCTTTCAAGAGCCGTTTACTTACGAGTTTTATTCTTGGGTTCCAAGCGAAGAGCCGATTGCGGACTACGGATCTTGGATGAAAAAAGACGCGCTTATAGGCTGCAATCTGTTGGTGAGGATTGCAGTGGCCTCTTGGGCATCGGCTTTTAGCAATTCGCTTCAAGAAAATTCTAACTATTTATTTTCGGAAGATTATGAGGAATTTTGCAAATTCACTTTGCAAGTTCCTTGGGACGAAAACGGCCTGTCCATTCCCCTGTATCGGCTAAAACAAGCCAACGAAGACTACCCTGTCACCTTTTCCGACATCACGGCCACGCCTATCACTTTTTGGGAATACGAGCCACCGCCAGAGTAGCCGCCTTTGACACAGGGGCGAGGGGCAGGAGTCTGCCCGTGCGCGTTTACATCAACCTCGACACATCCGAATTTGTCGTTTCCCCCGTCCTGACGCAGCGGGTCAACACGCACTTTTTTGTTCGCCGCGACACCGTGCCCGTCGAGGTTCAGTTTGTTCGCGGTGGCGGGGTGGTCGAATTGGCCGCCGGGGCGACGGGGCAGCTTGGCATCAAAAAGACCTACACGGGCAGCTTTCTCGCCAGCGATGCGGGATGGACGAAAACAGGAACGGGAACCAGCACGGTTTACCAGTTCGACTTGGCGCTGAACACGACGGAACTCACCGCCGAGTTCAACCCAGACGCCACAACCGATTCCATCACGGCGAAGATTGAGGTGTCCTGGTCCGTGAGCGGCACGACCTCCAGCACTATGCCATGCGAGTGCGTGATCTACAACGATGTCATTCGCGGGACGGAAGGCTCTGTCAGCTTTGCCAACACAATGAACCAGTTCGACCTCCGGGCCAGTGACAACACAATTTGGCGCGTGACGATCGACGCGGATGGAGTTTTGACCACACAAAAAATCTAACATGAAAACCTTTTTCACCCTCCTCCTCGCCGCCCTCTGCGCGGCCACCAGCTACGGCCAGACGATG
>JBIPLV010000349.1:0-4536 GCA_044369475.1 Cyanobium sp.
TCAGCAGCAACGGCACCGGACGCACCGCCTGCAGCGAGCGGGTGCCGTTGGTGGTGCTGATGAAGATGCGCTTGCCCGTTACCAGCTCTGGGGTCACCGCCAGAGGCGAGTTGCCCAGGTCGTAGCCATCCACCCGCTTGCCGCCCCGCTCCCCGGCCCGCAGGCAGCGATCGGCGGGCCAGGCAGCGGCGGCGGCCTCCAGTTCGCCCAGATCGGCAAAGGCCTGGATCGCCTCAGCGCCGTTCTGGAGCGACCAGGCGATGGTGGTGGTGGCGCGAAGCACATCAATCACCACAGCGGCGTCTGGACCGCCCTCGGCAACCGCCTGGACGGCAGGAACGCACTCCGAGGTATGGAAATAGGTGATCTGCATGGATGCCACACGAGTTGAGCGTCAGTGTGTCATCGCCCGCAGACAGCGGGGAGCCTCCGACGGGCAGGAGCACGTGAGGGAGACGACCCGCTGGGGTACAAATCAGACAACCCCAGTGGGATTTATTCAACGTGAGCATGCACCCGGTTCCGGGGAACTCCGAGGGCTGAAGGAATCCCTTCGGCCCTCGCAGGACCACTCATCAGACCGTGGTGACCATGGCTGGATTCCAGGTAAGCAAGCTGGTGCCAGCCAGCACCAGCTCCTGGAAGAATCCATTGGCAAGTCCCACCGTGAGCGTGTTGCTGCCAAGAGCCGCCAACACACTGATGCCATCAGAAAGCACGAGTGAATCTTCGGCGCTGAAGTCAAGCAGGGTGTCCTTGCCCGCCAACTGATCGCGGGTGATCAGCAGCTTGTCAGCGCCAGCGCCGAGGGTGATGCGGTCGTTGCCGGTGCCGCTGCGCACCACATCGTTCCCGGCTCCGCCATCGATGATGTCGTCCCCGGTGCCGGCACGGATGTAGTCGACGCCAGCGGATCCGATGATCTCGTCGTCGCCGCCACGGGTGTGGATGTAGTTGTTCACCACCCCAGACAGGATTCCACGCGCGGAGCCGGCGATGGTTTCCATCTCGCCCCTTTCGTTCGACACCTCTTCGATCATGGCCACGTCCTGTTTGGAGCCATCATTGAGGAACTGCAGCTTGATCACATCCTTGGATGAGGATTGGGCTGGCAGGTCGCCGCTGAAGCCTCCTTTGTTGAGAGTGAGTTTGAAGTCACCGGTCTTTGGCAGCAGATTGGGGTCATAGAGCTTGCCGTTGAGGTTGGTGGAGTCCATATCGAGCAGGAACGTTTTGCTGCGGTCAGATGAGTTGTTGAAATTGAACGCACCTTTCACCGGAGTGGTGCCTGGGGGCTGCACATCGACATTGCTTAAGGACCGAAGCGCTTCATCCATCCGCCGCACGTTGTCAGGCGTAAGCCAACGGTGCACGGTGATGACGTTGTTCACATACCAGGCGTTCTCATCGAACTGGCGGATCTGCACGCCGTTGGGATAGTACTGATGTTGAAAGTCAAAGGATTCGCTGCCTGTCGAATCGATGATGAAGGCAGGCCGCTGCGTCGGGCTTCCACCGGCCGAGCTTCCAGCGGTTGAGCCTCCTGCCGTGGAGTTCGAACTGCTCGGGAGGGACACGAAGATCAGACCGTCGGTGGAGCTGTTGTCATTGATCCAGGTGATGCCATGACTGGCATTCTCAGGCGTGGCATCCTTAGGATTCTCGTTGACAGGTGACGGATTTAGATAGAGAAGGTCTCCGGGCCTGAGATGGCGGTTGAGGCGCTCGATCACCGTGCGCTTGTCCGGTGGACTTCCCGCACTCGTGGGTGCATAGATCTCGGTGGCCGTGGTCACCACCTCGGCCTGCAAGGTCGTGTCGCCCGTCAGCCAATCAACTTCCACCTCCGTTTCCTTAGCCTGGTCGGCAGTGTCCGAGTTGATCCAGAACCCGAAGGCATCATTGTAGTTCCAGCTCGTGAAATTGGTACAATCAATGCCTTGAGTTTGACGAAGTTCGGGTGATGTGAGGTAATCGACCTGGACGGTGGGCTTGCCATCAACCCAGCTCTGGGGGCCATACCAGAAGGGCGAATAATGATGTTGGTAATTGATCGCCATCCCAGCCATCGCGACACTGATCAGACGCTGCTGAAACTGCTCCACCACTCCGGCATGAGCAGGGCCTGGTGGCAGCGTCGTGAATGCTGGCTTGAAGCTGGGAAGGCTGGGATTGGGCTGAGGAGAGCCGTAAGGGGTATTGGAGGAGTTGGGCGCCCCTGGCCCCCAGGTGGTTGGTGATGCATCCTTGAGATGTTGAGCATTCCAGGGCTTAATCACATCCTGAATGTAGCTGGATGCATTCACCGACAGACCCTCCAGCAACTGGCCAGGATCAGCCAGGCTGAGAGGGTTCACGTTCACCAGAAAGGGCGGCGTGTAACTAACCAGGGGGACACTCACCTGGTTGTACTTATCGCGATTGGAAGCAGGATCGCTGCTCGATTTGCTCTCCGCGGTCCACGGGTTGGTCCAGCCGGCAGCACTGCCCGTGGAGGAGTTGATGATCGTGTTCGTGGAACCGGCGATCTGCTGCCATTGTCCTGCGGCGGCATCCACCTCAGGCCCCGCCATCAGGTTGAGGCCGGTGGTGCCGGCGGCGGCGCTCACCAGGATCGGCCGGGGCGAACCGGTGAGCTTCACGGGTTTGCTGGAAGAGATGGCGGGAGCCAGGTAGCTCACCCCAGCGGAGGCGAACACGGGGGCTCCATCACGGGAGTCCCACGGGATGGCGATCAGGGGGGCTGTGCGGGCATCGGCACCAGCCAGCCAGCCAAGGGGCACCTGGGCAGGTCTGGGATCTCTGGGGTCGGCACTCTTCACGATCAGGGCCCCAGGGGTGCCCAGGCCGCTGAGCAGCGCCTGGTTGCTGCCGCTGGGAGCGCCGACGACCCAGGGCAGGGCCTTGTCATCAAGGCCCTGAGGACGCTGCAGGAGAGTCTGCTGGGCGCTGATCACGGTAGGAAGCACCCCGCTGGAGAAACCCTTGCCATAGGGCTGCAGCACGGTGGGAGGAATCGGCGGACTGGGGGTGACACTTCCGGGATCGATGCTGCCCACAAACAGATCGCCCCCCTGCAGGTCGCCCAGCACCAGTTCCACCGAACCGTTGCCATCCAGATCACCCAGGGCGACGGAGTAACCATGTCCCGGGTCCAGGGCCGCGGTACTTGGCAGTGAAAGGTCGGTGCGGCGGCGGAACGTTCCGCTGGCATCGGCAGACCAAACCTCCAGGGCCAGGACGCGGCGCTGGGGATCGGCCTGGCTGGCGGTGACCACCACCTCGGCATAGCCATCGAGATCCAGATCCCGTACGGCCAGCGACATCGGACCGCTGATGGCGCCGCCGAACGCGCGGAAGGAGGAGGTGCGCGGCGCTTTCGGGTCGGGGGCGGCCTGCCCCAGCAACACCTGCCCCTCGCAGCCCAGACCCCCGGCGGAATCGGAGGCCAGAAACTCTCGGACGGCCACCAGATCGTCGAATCCGTCGCCGTTCACATCGCCGGCGCCGAGCTGAAGACCACTCCAGTCATCGGCTCCAAACGGCTGCCAGGTTCTCTGGATCTCTCCGCTGTTGGTGGTGATGATCAGGGCGGTACTGGGGGAGCCCGCCCGGCTACCGAGCGCCAGATCGGGCAGGCGATCGGCCGTGGGGTCCAGCAACACGGTGCTGCCGATGCTGAACACGCCCTCTTGGAGGCTCCAGCTGGCGATCACGTCGTTGAAGTCCCTGTTACCCAAGTTCGGTAGATCCTCGAAGCCGAGGCTGAGCAGGGTCTGGTCGTCGGCCGTCAGCCCCAGGGCATGGCCCAGGCCATCGACGTTGGCGGAGGGAAATGTCGTCTTTTCCTGCTCCGCAGCAACCAGGCGGTTAAACCAATCGTTGGTGAGTTCCATGACTGGGGGAGGGAACGCAATAGCCCTCAAGCCGCAAGGATCTACAGCAATCGGGGCATTGGTCTATTATTGTTAGTCGGCTCAGTTTGTCCAGGCTTCGTTCATCAACATCTCGGCCCTCCCACTGCAACCGCGCACCCCGAGGGGCCGATAGGCCAAAGTACGCACTCGCTCCTGTCTCTGGGCCTGAATCCTGTGAGCGTCAGACCATCCCGTGACCTGCGCGGCTTCCTCGCGCTGCTGGAGAGCCGCGGCCAGCTGCGCCGGATCAAGGCGCCGGTGGATCCGGATCTGGAGCTGGCGGCGATCGCTGATCGGGTGCTCGGCTGCGGCGGGCCGGCGCTGCTGTTCGAGAACGTGATCGGCTCCGCTATGCCGGTGGCGATCAACCTGCTCGGGACCCAGGAACGGGTGCTGTGGAGCATGGGCATGGAGCGGCCCGAGGAGCTCGAGGCCCTTGGCGAGCGGCTGGCGCTGCTGCAGCAACCGCGGCCGCCGAAAGGGGCCCGCGAGGCGGTGCGCTTCGGTTCGGTGCTGCTGGATGTGCTCAAGGCGCGGCCGGATCTGGACCTCACGCCCCCCTGCCACCAGCAGGTGTTCAAGGGGGAGCAGGTGAATCTCGATGCCCTGCCTCTGCTGC
>JBIPLV010000049.1:0-15300 GCA_044369475.1 Cyanobium sp.
CGGGGCTGGATCCCAAGCCAGTGCGCACGGCCCCATCACACACCACCACCGGCGCCTGACCGCAGGCCCCCACACAACTGACCAGCTCAAAGTCCACCCCCCGCTGGCGCAGGGCCTCCTGCAGCCGCTCGGCACCCCGCACAAAGCAAGCGGTGCCTCGGCACACCACACAGCGATGCGGCGGCGGCGGCTCCAGGCGAAACAGGTGATAAAAACTCGCCACGCCCATCACCTCACTGAGGGGACGCGCCATCGCCACCGCCAGGCACTGCAGTTCCTTCTGCGGCAGGTAGCCATGGGCCTGCTGCACGGCGTGGAGACGCTCGATCAGCGAATCGTCCAGGCCATGGGAGCTGGGGAGTTCAGGTGTCGTTGCCACCGAAATCGTCCTCGAAGCCCTGGTCGGGATCGAACTCATTCCAGCCGGGACTGGCGTCGTTGAAGAGTCCGTAACGGGCCGCCTCGTCGTCCATCAGGGTGTTGCCGCTGGGACGGGTGTCGCAGCTGATGCCGCCGTCGGCGGTGGGCTGGCAGTTGTCAAACTCCACCCCGGCCCGCACCTGTGCCAAGGGAAACAGGACCGCAGCAAGGACGAGCGCCGCAGCGCGAACCGGTGCCATAGCGCGAACCAAGGCCGCCCTGGCGAAGGAAAAGATCATCGGCATGTCCTCAGCATGGCCCGATCACAGGGATCGGGCACGGTCTGCTGGGATGATGACCATGGTTTTGCGTCTGAGCGATGTACACCGACTGGACTGCCGTGATTCTGCTGCTGCTAACGGCGGCACCTCTGGCCGTTGTGGTGGCCACCGCAGCCTTCTTCATCTGGCGACAGAAGAAGCAGAAACGCTGATCAGCACGGCTGGCTGGCCTCGCAACTCAGCGGGCACAACCTGACCCTGGCCGAGGCAATCGAGGCAGGTGCGGTAGCGCTGATCGGCCAGGCGCAGGATGCCACTGCCGCCGCACTGCGGGCAGCGGCATCCTGCGCCCAATTGGCTGGTTGGCTGCAAGAGCGTGTCGGAAAGGGTCATCGGGAGCCCCAACCGGGGACTTCAGCGTTAATCGCCAGTGTGGTTCGCTTTTCCCTAGCTGATCCCGAAAGCTTCCTTAAGCCTGAAGCGCCCGCAGGGCTCGATCCAGCCGCCCTGGGCTCAGCGCCTGGAGCAACTCGGCGGCACTCAACCGACTGCCCGGCGGCACCAGGGCAGCACTGGCAGCCAGCTCCCCTACCACCGCCGCCGCATCCAGGCCGCGCTGCCGATAACCGTCGAGGCCCTCGGCCCCCTCCCGCTTGCTGAGCCGCCGGCCTTCATCGTCGCGCCAGAGCGGCACATGGCCGTAGCGCGGCGGGGCCGCACCGAGCGCCTCCATCACCGCCACCTGGGCGCCGGTGGCACTCCACAAATCGTCGCCGCGCACCACATCACTGATGCCGAGGCTGAGCTCGTCCACCGCCGTGGCCAGGTGATAGGCGAGGAAGCCATCGGCCCGGCGCAGCACCACATCGCCGATGGCGACCTCGCCATCCAACCTTCCAGGGGGGCCGTAGGCCTCGGGCCAGCGCAGCGCCCCGGCCGCCAGCCGCAACCGCCAGCTGGGCAGCCGCCCCTGCTCAGGCCCCCAGCCACCACCCCGATCGCGGCAGAAGCCCGGATACACCGCCAGGGCGCCATGGGGGGCCGAGACATCCGCCAGCAAACGGCGACTGCAGCGGCAGGGATAGAGCAGGCCCCGGCGCCGCAGGGCCGACAGGGCCGTGGCGTACACACCGCGCCGCTCGCTCTGACGCAGCACCTCGCCGTCCCAGCTCAGGCCCAGCCAACGCAGATCCGCCAGGATTGCGGCCTCGGCGCCAGAGCGGTTGCGAGGGGTGTCGAGATCATCGATGCGCAGCAGCCACTGCCCGCCCCGCAGCCGGGCGTGCAGCCAGCTGAGCAGGGCTGTGCGCAGATTGCCGCGGTGCAGGGCGCCGGTGGGGGAGGGGGCGAAACGGCCCCGATAGCCCAGCTCACGCCGGCGCACGCCGGCCTCCACCAGGACTTGGAGATGGCAGGTCAGGGCCGAGGCCGTCAGGGGTGTAGGGGTCACTCGCTCCATCTTCACGTGGCCTCCATCCCGGAGCGCGCCACCAAGCGCACCAGACATCGCGCCAGGGAGTTGCCACAAAAAAAGCGGCCCCGCAGGGCCGCTCCAACCAGACAATCTGGTGTCTATCGCGGTGCAGGGCCCCGATCAGCCCTGAACCCGATCCTTGAACATCTTGCCGGCGGTGAACGCAGGCACGCGCTTGGCAGGGATCTTGATCTTCTGGCCAGTCTTGGGGTTCAGGCCCTGGCGAGCGGAGCGCTCACGGGGCTCGAAGGAACCGAAGCCCAGGATGGAGACCTTCTTGCCTTCCACGACCGAATCAATGATGGTTTCGATGGCGGCATCGACGACCTGGGAGACGTCGGTTTTGGTGAGCTCGGTGCGGGCAGCAACGAGGTTGACGAGATCAGCTTTGTTCATAGGACGAGGAAGCCTCGGGGATGGCGGTCGGGTGGCGACGGTCAGATCGCGACGGAAGGTGGCGAGTCGGAAGACCCCGACCGGCCCTGAGTTGAGCGCGCCAATGGTATGGGGCTCTGGACGGCGCTGCAACACAAAAGTCCGCCGCCGCAACGGTTTTCGTGACAATTCCCCCACACAGGGCACAAAAATTGCCAGTTCGCTACAAAAAACGCGTCCCGGCACGTCAAGCATCGAGCTGGGCCAGCAGCGCGGCACCGCCATGCACAAGCTTGTCGCCGCGCAGGGCGCCGAGCCCGGCACCGCTGGCGATCCAGTCGGGAGAACCAGCCGGCAACCAGGCCCGCAGGCGAGCCACGCTGGTGAGCTGACGCGGCCAATGGAAGGTGCGGGCCGTGCGTAGCGGTGCCAGGGCGTTGGGTCCGGTGGGCACCAGCAAACGCCCACAGAACAGGACATCGAGCTCCCCGGCTCGCACATGCAGCACGCAGGCACCTGGCGTGGGGCCCGGCGTCCAGAGCAGCCGCACTCCCGGCGCCAGGAGGAGCTCATGGCCAAAGCTGGTGCACGCCTGCACCCCCGGCAGCAGGTAGGCCTCCTGCTCCTGCACCAGCACCGACCAGCCAAGGGCCTCCTGCAGGCGACGGCAGCGACCATGGCCCTCGCGGCTGGTGAGCACAAGCGTGCCTGGGCCCACCTGCGCCGTGCGCTTCCGGAGGATCGCCAGGTTGGCCTCGGTGAACCCCGGCGCATCCACCAGCAGATCGCCGGAGCCGCCATAGGCGCCAGCCTCGAGCAACCAGCTGCTGCCACCCTGGCTGTCGCGGCTGGGGGCAAACAGCCAAAGGCCCGGGCTCACCAGCTGGGGCGGCCGGCCGGATTCGGGGGGCTGGGACAGCAGGGGCAACGGGGGCGGCGGCGAGGGATCGGGAAACGGAGACAGACACCAGGCCTGTCCGGAGGACCTGCCTAACGTTGGGGGATCCAGGCTTGGCCCCTTGACGGTCCAATTCAACAGTCCTGACCTCGCCCAGGCCCCCAATCACCACCTGGGGATCCACACCGGCCATCCCTGGCCCCTGGGCGCCAGCCTGACGGCGCGGGGCGTGAATTTCTCGGTCGTTGCTCCCCTGGCCACCCGCATCGAACTGCTGCTGTTTGCCAGCGGGGAAGCGAACGAACCGGAGCGGGTGGTGGAGCTCGACCAGCGGCACCGCTCCGCCGACCACTGGCACGTGGAGGTGGAGGGTATCGGGCTGGGCAGCTGTTACGGCTACCGGGTGTACGGCCCCCTGCAACCGGGCGGCCATGGCTTCAACCCCTCGAAGGTGCTGCTCGATCCCTGTGCCCGAGCCATTGCCGGCTGGGACAGCTACCAACGCGGGGCGGCCGTCGGGGCCGCTCCCAACACCGCCCAGTGCCTCAAAGGGGTGGTGACCGAACGGGACCTGTTTGACTTCCAGCACGCCCCGCGGCCGCGCCACAGCTGGCAGAAGAGCGTGATTTACGAGCTGCACGTGGGCGGCTTCACCCAGGGGCCGGGGTGCCCGGTGCCGGCAGAGCAGCAGGGCAGCCTGCTGGGCCTAATCGCCACCCTCCCCTACCTGCGCGAGCTGGGCATCACCACCATCGAGCTGCTGCCGGTGATGGCCTTCGATCCCCACGACGCGCCGGCCGGCCGCAACAACTACTGGGGCTACAGCCCCCTGAGCTGGATGGCCCCCCATCCCGACTACCTGGTCGGGACCGACCCCCTGGCCGGCCGCGACCAGGTGCGCCAACTGGTGACGGCCTGCCACCGCGCTGGCATCGAAGTGCTGCTCGACGTGGTCTACAACCACACCACCGAGGGCAACCAGGACGGCCCCACCCTCAGCTGGCGAGGCTTCTGCGACCGCCTCTACTACCAGCAGAGCGCCAAGGGCGACTACCAGGACGTGAGCGGGTGCGGCAACACGATTGCCGCCAACCGGCCCCTGGTGCGCCGGTTGATCCTGGAATCCCTCCGTTGTTGGGCCACCGAACTGGGAGTGGATGGCTTCCGTTTCGACCTCGGGATTGCCCTCAGCCGCGGCGACAACCTGGCCCCCCTGGAGCAGCCGCCCCTGTTTGAAGACATGGAGGCCGATCCCGACCTCAGCGATCTCAAGCTGATCAGCGAACCCTGGGATTGCGGTGGCCTCTATCGCCTCGCTGATTTCCCTGCCCGCCGGGTGGCCACCTGGAACGGTCGCTTCCGCGACGACCTGCGCCGCTTCTGGAAGGGTGACGAAAAAACCTGCTGGACCATGGCGCAACGGCTCTCCGGCAGCCCGGATCTGTTCAACCTCACGCCGGTGCACCCCGGCCAGTGCATCACCTTCCTCACCGCCCACGACGGCTTCACCCTGGCCGATCTGGTGAGCTTCAACGGCAAACACAACCTGGCCAACGGCGAAGACAACCGCGACGGCGACAACCACAACAACAGCTGGAACCATGGCGTCGAGGGTCCAAGCACCGACCACGCCATCACCGCCCTACGTGAACGCCAGCTGCGCAACCTGCTCACCAGCATGCTGCTGGCCCCCGGGGTGCCGATGCTGCTGATGGGGGATGAAGTGCGCCGCAGCCAGGGGGGCAACAACAACACCTGGTGCCAGAACAATCCCCTTGGCTGGATGCACTGGCAACCTGATGCCGGCGACCTGGCCCTGCGGGTGTTTCTGCAACGCCTGCTGCGGCTGCGGGCCCACCTGGCGGGGCTGTTCAACCCCGAACTCCCCCTCGACGACAAGCCCCAGCGACGGAGCGGGGATCGCGGCCATCTCTGGCGCCAGTGGCACGGGATCGAACGCGACAAACCCGACTGGGCCAGCTGGTCGCACACCCTGGCCTGGAGCCTCAACGACAGCCACCAGGGCCCGCTGGTGTGGTGTGGCATGAATGCCTACAGCAAGGCAATGCACTTCGAATTGCCCAGTTGCCGTGAGGGCTGGCTGCGGGTGATTGACACAGCCCTGCCACCGGGGGACGACCTGCCGGCCACGGCGGAACCCTGGCAACAACCCAGCGGAGCTCCCCTGCAAAGCCGCAGCCTGATCGTGCTGGTGGCCGCGCCGCTGCTGCACCACACAACCCTCTGACGCTGGAGGGCTGGGCTTCGCGCTCAGGGCTCAGAAGCAGAACGGCAGGAACTGGGTGCGGCAGGCGGCATAGCCGTCCACCAGAGCACCCAGACCGATCTGGTGGGCAATGCCGGAACCGGTGATCGCCTCGGTGACGATGCCGATCACAATGCCGAGCATGGCGGCACGGCCGTTGAACAGCTCAGCCCGCTTGAGCTGCTCCATGTGGATCAACTGCTCGGCGCGGTTCTGAAACCACTTGTCGTTGGCTGGCGTGTTGGTCATCGAGTTGTCTGTCCCAGATCGGTGGGACGGCTGAGGACATAGACCGTCATGCCGGTCAGCACCGCCACCAGGGCGATGAGGGAAGCGATTGCTGCGGTGTAGTCGGTGCTCATGGTGATCAACCCAGACCGAGCTGGGAGAGAATGCCCTGGCCGGTGAGCAGCTCGGTGCCGAGGCCGATCACGAAGCCGAGCATGGCCATGCGGCCATTCCAGGTTTCGGCGAAAGCAACAAAACCGAAGCGGGAAGACGAGTCAGCCATGGGGCGTTTCAGATTGTTACGCCAATTGTAACGGGTTATGAACGGATCTGGCTAGGGGGCTCCCGCATGGCCTCTCTTGCGCCAGTGCCAACCACGGATCCAGCAACCGCAGATCCACGCACGCTGCCACCGCACCGCTCCAGCAATCACGGAACGGGCGTGCGACAGCCGCGCAGAAAGCCCTTCTCGGAGAAGAAAGCGGGCGGCGGGAATCGAACCCGCATCATCAGCTTGGAAGGCTGAGGTTTTACCACTAAACTACGCCCGCAACAGTACAGGCGTACTGAAGCAGCTGCTGATCGTTGACCCGCCAGCTGGGGCTACAACCTGCAGTTGCTGCATTATGGCCTGCCCACCCAGCCCGAAATGGCCGCCTGTGACGCCTGATCTCACCGCGGCCCAAAACAGCGAACACCTGGGGACAGCAGCGCGACGCCGGCTGCTGTGGAGCTATGGCCTGGGCGACATCGGCACCGGCATGGCCGCAACCCAGCTGGGCTTCTACCTATTCGTGTTTTACACGGGTGTGGTGGGGCTGCCGGCCTGGATGGCCGGCCTGGTGCTGATGGTGCTGAAGGTGTGGGACGGCATCAACGACCCCCTGGTGGGATGGCTCAGCGACCACACCAAACACCCCTGGGGCCCGCGCCTGCCCTGGATGGCCGGCAGCGCCATCCCGCTCGGCCTCGCCTTGGTGGCGATGTGGTGGGTGCCCCCGGGAGGGGACTGGCAGAAATTCACCGTGCTGGTGGCGATCCAGCTGGTGGCCATGGGCCTCTACACCTGCGTCAACCTGCCCTACTCCGCCCTCGCCTCCGAGCTCACCAGCTCGACCCAGCTGCGCACCCAGCTGAATGCGGGCCGCTTCACCGGCTCAATCCTGGCCGGCCTGGCGGGGCTGGTGCTGGGAGCTCTGGTGGTGGGCCAGGGGGCCTCGGGCTATCTGCGCATGGGCTGGGTATCGGGGCTGACGCTCACGGTGTTCACCCTGCTCTGCTGCTGGGGCCTGGCGCCCTTCGCCCGCACCTGCCAACGCCCCACGGGCCAGCCCGAACCGATCCGGCGCCAGCTGCGACGCCTCGCCGGCAACCCGCGCTTTCTGAAGGTGCTGGGGCTCTATCTCCTGCTCTGGTGTGCGCTGCAACTGATGCAGCCGGTGTCGCTGATTTTTCTAGGGGTGGTGATGCGCTTGCCCGAAAGCTGGAGCACCTGGATCCTGATCCCGTTTCAGCTCAGTGCCCTGGCGGGATTGCAGCTGTGGAGCCGGGTCGCCGGACGCCACGGCCGGGTGTGCGCCCTGCGCTGGGGCACCGGCCTGTGGATCGCTGGTTGCGTCGGAGCCACGCTGCTGGTGCCCCTCGATGCCACAGCAGCCCCTCTGGCCAGCGTCAGCAATGGCACCAGCCTGGTCTTGCTGCTGCTCACCATCGTGATCACGGGTCTGGGGGCCTCCACCGCCTACCTGATTCCCTGGGCCCTGCTGCCCGACGCCGTTGATGCCGATCCCGACAAACCCGCGGGGCTCTACACCGCCTGGATGGTGGTGACTCAGAAGCTGGGCATCGGCGTCGCCGTGTTTGCCCTTGGCAACGGGCTGAGCCTGAGCGGCTACGAAGCCGCCCAGGGGCTGATCCAGCCGGCTTCGGCCCTCACCACCATTCGCCTCTGCATGGGCCTGATTCCGGCACTGCTGATCGTCGCCGGCCTGCTGGTGATGCGACGCTGGCCGGAGAAAGGCCTGCACCGCCAGCCATGACGCGTCCCGACTGGCTGAAAGCGCCACGCTGGCTCAGACGCTTCGGCGCCAGCCTGCTGATTGGCGGCCAAGCCGTGAGCGCCATGGCCAAGGGGCGCATCGGCTTCAACGACCTGATGCAGGAACTGATGGAAGCCGGGCCCGGCAGCTTCTTGATTGTGCTGATCACCGCCCTAGCCGCGGGCACCGTGTTCAACATCCAGGTTGCGGCGGAGCTTTCCAAGCAGGGCGCCAGCGCCACGGTGGGCGGCCTGCTGGCCCTGGGGCTGTCGCGGGAGATCGCACCGCTGCTCACCGCCACCCTGCTCACCGGCAAGGTGGCCACGGCCTATGCCGCCCAGATCGGCACCATGAAGGTGACCGAACAGATCGACGCGATCACCATGTTGCGCACCGACCCGGTGGAGTATCTGGTGGTGCCGCGGGTGCTGGCCATGGTGATCATGGCGCCGGTGCAATGCCTGCTGTTCTTCTGGGTGGGGATCTGGTCGGGCCAGGTGAGCAGCACCATGCTCTACAGCATTCCTCCAGCCGTCTTTTGGAACTCGGTGCGCACCTGGATGGAGCCCAGCGACCTGCCCTCCATGCTGCTCAAGGCGTTGGTGTTCGGCCTGCAGATCGCTGTGATCGCCTGTGGGTGGGGGCTCACCACCCGGGGTGGTCCCAAGGAAGTGGGCACCAGCACCACTGGAGCCGTGGTGATGATCCTGGTCACGGTGGCCCTCATGGATGCCCTGCTCACCAAGCTGCTGTTCAGCTGATGTCCACCCCTGATCCCAACCCAACTCCCACAGGTCCTGGCGAGAGCGGCGTCGTATTGGCGCCCCGCTTCGGGGTGCCAATTGGGGTCATCGCCCTGGGGCTGGCCCCCCTCACCCTGCGTCCCTGGTGGAGCGGGGCGATCTGGCTGGGCGCCAGCGTGGCCGTGTTCGGCCTCTTCCTGCTGCTGCAAACCAGCCTGCTGCGGCTGGAATTCGGCGGCGACGCCCTGCTGGTGTGGCGCCGGCAGAGCCTGCTGCGCCGCTTCCCCTACGCCGCCTGGCTGGGCTGGAAGCTCTTCTGGCCAGGGCTGCCGGTGCTGTTCTATTTCCGTGAACAGCGCAGCATTCACCTGCTGCCGGTGCTGTTTGATGCCGCCACACTGCGTCAGCAACTGGAGCAGCACGTGAGCCTGCCCACTGCCATGGAGCGATCCGATTCCCCCAGCGATGTCTGACGATCCCAGCCAGGCTTCCCCCAGCCCCGACCAGCCCAGCAACGAGGCCTCCAGCCCTGAACCCGTCTGGCAGGCCCTGGCCCTCCAGGAGCTGCGTCAGCAGCGCGAGGCCTTGCAGGAGGAGATCCACCAGCTGGAGGGCCGCCGCGGCCAGATCCAGAAGGAGATCGAATCCAGCTTCGCCGGCCAGGCCGATGCGGTGGCACGGCGGCTCAAGGGCTTCCAGGACTATCTGGTGGGCGCCCTCCAGGATTTGGCCGTGGCGGCAGAGCAGGTGGAGCTGGTGCCCCAGCAGGTGCTGGTGCAGCCCTCCCCCCTCGACCAAGCCAGCGCAGCGGCTGCAGCCAGCAGCAGCGAGCCGCCGGCTGCTGTGGCAGCCGCAGGCCTGTTCAGCCAGGACGCAGCCCTGATCCGCCAGCGTCTGGAGGGCTTTGGCGGCCAACCTGACTTCTACGCCGATCCCTGGCAACTGCGCCGCACCCTCGACCCCAGCGGCGCCGCCCTGCTCGACGACTGGTTCCTGGGGCAAGGCGGCCGGGGCGCCCAACCCAGCTGCGGCAGCCGCAACCGCAATGCCTTGGTGGCCGCAGCAGCGATCGCCATCCTGGGCGAGCTCTACGGCGAACGTTTCCAGACCCTGGTGCTGGCCAGCCAGCCCGAGCGCCTGGGGGAATGGCGCCGCGGTCTGCAGGACTGCCTGGGGCTAGCGAGGGAAGACTTCGGCCCCACCAGCGGCATCGTGCTGTTCGAACGCGCCGATGCCCTGGTGGAGCGCGCCGATCGCCTCGAGGAGCGCGGCGAACTGCCCTTCATCCTGGTGGATGCCGGCGAGCAGGGGATCGCCATCCCGATCCTGCAGTTCCCCGTGTGGCTGGCCTTTGCGGCCGGCCCCGGCGAACTCAGCACCGACGAGCCCTACTGACCCCCCCTGCCATGCCCCTGATCACCCTGCCCGTGCTGGTCGCCGGCTACCTGCTCGGCTCGATCCCCAGCGGCTACCTGGCCGGCCGCTGGCTCGCCGGCCTCGACATCCGCCGCGAGGGCTCCGGCTCCACCGGCGCCACCAACGTGCTGCGGGTGGTGGGCAAGGGACCGGCGCTGGGCGTCTTTCTGGTGGATGTACTCAAGGGCACCGCCGCCGTGCTGCTGGCCAAAACCGTGCTCGACCCCTTCGGTGTTGGCGTGGTGCTGGCCGGGTTGGCGGCCCTGGCCGGCCACATCTGGCCCGTGTGGCTGGGTTGGAAAGGCGGCAAGGCGGTGGCGACGGGCCTAGGCATGCTGCTGGGGCTCACCTGGCCGGTGGGCTTGGCCTGCTTCGGCATCTTTCTCGCCGTGCTGAGCGTCAGCCGCATCGTGTCGCTCTCCAGCGTGGTGGCGGCACTGGCCCTGCCGCTGCTGATGCTGGGCTGGTTTGCCAACACGGGCCTGGGGCTGCGCTGGCCCTACCTGGCCCTGGCCCTGCTCACCACCGTGCTGGTTGTGTGGCGCCACCGCAGCAACATCCAACGGCTGCTGGCCGGCACCGAACCGCGGCTGGGCGCCCCCAAGGGCTGAGCTCAGGCCAGCGCGCGGCTGCGCTCGGCGGCGGCCAGCACCGCCTCAATCAGCGCCGAACGCAGACCGGCCCGCTCCAACTGACGCAGGCCAGCAATGGTGGTGCCGCCGGGGGAGCTCACCATGTCCTTGAGCTGGCCGGGATGGAGATCCCGCTCCTGCAATAGGGCCGCGCTGCCGGCCAAGGTGCGGTGGGCCAGGTGCTGGGCAAGCAGCCGCGGCAGCCCCGCCGCCACCGCGCCATCGGCCAGGGCCTCAGCCACCACCGCCACAAACGCGGGCCCGGAGGAGGTGAGGGCCAGAAAAGCATCGAGTTGGGCTTCAGGCAGCTCGTGCACCTCGCCCACCTGGGCAAACAACTGCTCCACCCAGCGCCGCCGCTCCTCCGGCACAGCGTCAGCGAAGGCCAGGCCCGTCAGCCCTGCACGCACCAGCGCCGGCGTGTTGGGCACAGCGCGCACGCAATGCCAAGCCGGAAACAGGCGCTGCAGCCGCTCAAGGGTGACCCCAGCCAGCACCGAGATCAGCAGGCCACCGGATGGGGCAGCAGAGCCTGCCGCGGCGGCCTGGGCAGCCCCCCGGGCAGCAACCTCCAGCTGCTGGGGTTTGACCGCCAGCAGCACCACCGGTGCGGTCCAAGCGGCGGCCGCATCGGTCTCGACAACCAACTGATGGGCCTGGCGCAGGCTGGCGGCAGAGGCCTCACGGGCCACAACAGCCCGCACACCCTCGCGCTCCACAAGCCCAGCCTCCAGCAGGGGCCACAACAAAGCCTGGGCCATGCGGCCCAGGCCCACCACGCCGAAGGTTGGCGTCACGGCGGCCCTAAATGGCGGCGTCCTGGCGTCCCCAAGCTGGGCTGGGGGCCGCTTCCTGCTGGGGCACGCTGCTCTCCCGGCTCACGATCGTGGAGGAGGAGGTCTCTTCGCTGGCGGCCGTGGTCACGGTGACGCAGCTGGGAGCGAACAGGAAGATGCTCTCGCCCACCCGCTCCTGGTGACCGTCGATGGCGAAGGTTCCGCCCGCCACGAAATCCACAGCGCGCTGGGCCTGATCCGGCTCCATCATGGTGAGGTTGAGGATCACGGTCTTGCGCTCGCGCAGCGCCTGGATGGCTCGGGGCATCTCATCAAAGCTGCGCGGCTCCATCAGGGTCACCTCAGCGGCGGCCGTGGACAGGCCTGGCATGCCAATCACGTTGGTGCCGGCAAAGGGATCGTCGGCCGTGAAATCGGAGCTCAAGGCCAGAGCACTGGCACGGCTGGTGAAACCGGGCTCGGGCAGCTCGCCACCGTCGTAATCGAGCTCGTCGTCGTAGTCGCCATCGAGGTAGTCGTCTCCTGAGACAACGGCACGCAGACGGGAGAACAACGACACGGAGCGAACCTCACAGGAAGCTTTCCACCTGAATAGCGTCCCACGCCAATGGCGGCAAGGGTTTCAGAGCAGAATTCGTGTCGATTTCGGGATTCGCACCCCGTCAACGGGAGGCTCAGCCCAACGGGGCCGGCCGCGCTCCAAACAGGCCAGTGCCAATGCGCACCCAGGTGCTGCCCGCCGCGACCGCCTCGGGCCAGTCGCCGCTCATGCCCATCGAGCGCTCCGGCAGGCCCAGCTCCGTGGCCAGAGCGGTGCAGGCGCCAAACAGCTCACGCCGCTCAGCCGCTGCAAGACCCAAGGGTGCCAGGGTCATCAGCCCCACCGGCCGCAGCGGCGCCAAACCTCTGAGCTCGGGCCAGAGCTGACGCAGCTCGCCGGGCTCGAACCCCGTTTTGGCCGGATCGGGGCGGAACTTCACCTGAAACAGCACCGCCGGAGCCCGCTGCTCTTCGGCAGCGATGCGGGCCAGGCGGCGGGCCAGCTCCAGGCTGTCGAGAGAGTGGATCGTGCCGAAGTGGCGCACCACACCACGAACCTTGTTGGCCTGCAGGCGACCGATGAAATGCCAGTCGAGGGGCTCGAGATCGGCCAGCTCTGCCTGCTTGGCCGCAGCCTCCTGCAGCCGGCTCTCTCCGAAGCTGCGCTGCCCGGCCAGCACCGCTTCGCGAATCCGGGCCGCCGGCTGGCCCTTGCTCACTGCCAATAGGCGGCAGCCCGGCGGGAACCCGGCCTGCAGTTCGGCCAATCGCTCAGATAAAGGTCTGGTCAAACAACTGACGCCAATGGGCATGGGCCTCGGGACCCTCGCGACGGGCCCTTGCCAGATTCTGTTCGGCGTAGTGGCGAGCATCCATCAGTGGAACCACCTCAAAGGTGGCACCTCGAGGCTGCAGGGTGACGATGAAGAAAATGCGCTGGGCATACAGCGTGGCAAACAGATCACGGCCTTCGGACAGCGGCGCCACCCGATAAAGCATCCCAAAGGTGGGATGGTTGAGATAGCGCTCGGGACTCACAAATGCGCTGCTCGCCAATGCGCTGCTCACGAATGCGTTCGGTCAGATGCCATTAAAGGGCACCGACTTTCCAGCGCAGCACGAGCACCAGAAGCAGCAATCCTGCCGCCGTGCCGTTGAGGAGGCTTTGGCGCCGGCCCCCGACCAGCGGGCGATGCAACAGCTCAGGCGCCAACCAGCAGCCGCCGCGAGCCAGCAGCGCCTCAGCCCCTTGCTCAGCCCGCAGCAGCACATTGGCCAGCAGCCGCTCACCCACAGCCAACACCAAGCCGAGGCTCCCTTTCCAGCCCAGGCGCTTGAGATTCACGGCCCGGGTTGCAACAGATCGCAATAGGTTCTGCAGCTCCTCCTGCACCAGCGGCAGGAACCGCAAGGCCAGCAGCAGGGTGAACCCGAGCCGCTCCACCGGCCAGCCCAACCGACCCAGGGGGGCCAACAGCCAGCTGATCGCCCACACCAACTGCTCGGGCGCGGTGCTGAGCAGCAGCAGGTTGGCACTGTGCACCAACGTGAACAACAGGGTGGCGCCGTTGAGGCCGAGCTCGGCTGAGCGCCGGGTCACCACCAGCGGCCCCTGGCGCAGCAGCACCCAGCTGGCACCAGAGCGCTCCGGTGGTTTAGACCCAGGCGGGCCGGGCTCCAGGCGCAGCTCCGCTGGCGGCCGCTGCAGAGGGGCCGGTGGCGCCGAGCCCGCCGGCAGCAACGCCGCCAGGCCGCCCACCAGCAGGGCCAAGGCCAGCAGCAGCGGCACACTGCGGCGCCACAGGCGCCAGCTCAGCCCGCTGACGGCGGTGATCAACAGCAGCAGGCCCACCAGGTTGAGGCGCCACAGCGGCCCCGCCAGGATCGGCGTCACCAGGAAGATCAGGGTCCAAGCCAGCTTCAGGCGTGGATCGAGCCGGCGCAGCCAACTACCGCCGCCCGCCGGCTCCGCCGGATCCGGGGCCGCGTACTGGCCAATGGGGATCTGGCGCAGAACATCCACTCAGCCGCCACCCCTCACTGCACCAGCCCCCCCGTCAACCGCCACCTGTCAACGGCCACGATTCTGGGTACGGGCCAGCTCTTTCTCAGCATCGCGCTGCTGCTTGCCGCGCCAGAACAGCTTGATCGGCGTGCCCTCGAAGCCCAAGCCTTCGCGAATCTGCCGCTCCACGTAGCGGCGGTAGGTGTCGCCAAACAGCTTGGGCTCGTTGACAAACAACGTGAAACTGGGCGGCCGCACTGCCACCTGGGTGCCGTAGTAAAGCCGGCCCTGGCGGCCGCCGCGGCTGGTGGGCGGTGTGCGCCAGCTGAGGGCTTCGGTGAGCACCTCGTTCACCACCGAGGTGGTGACGCGGCGGCGGTGCTGCTCCACCGCCAGCAGGGCCAGCGGAAAGATCGCCTGCACCCGCTGGCCGCTGAGGGCCGAGGTGAACAGCATCGGCGCCCAGTCGAGGAAATAGAGCTTGGCGCGGAGTTCCTTCTCCATTGCCGGCATGGTGTGGGAGTCCTTTTCAATGGCGTCCCATTTGTTCACCACCACCACGCAGGCGCGGCCGTCCTCTTCGATGCGGCCCGCCAGGCGCTGGTCCTGCTCGGTGACGCCATCGAGGGCATCGATCACCAGTACGCACACATCCGAGCGCTCGATCGCCTTGAAGCTGCGGTTGATCCCGAAGTATTCGGGGCCGTAGCTCACCGAGCGGCGACGCCGAATGCCCGCCGTATCAAGAAGTTTCCAGGTTTTGCCCTCCCGCTCGATCGTGGTGTCGATGGTGTCGCGGGTGGTGCCGCGGATCGGGCTGACAATCGCCCGGTTTTCGCCGCACACGGCATTGAGCAGGCTGGATTTACCCACGTTGGGCCGGCCGATGATCGCCAGCTGGATCGGCTCCTCCTCGCCCACCTGCTCCTCGGTGGGGGGCAGGAAGCTCACCACCCTGTCGAGCAGATCGCCGGTGCCGGCGCCGTGGATGGCCGAGATCGGGAAGGGCTCGCCCAGGCCCAGACCCCAAAACTCCGCCGCCATCGCCAGGCCCGCATCGGGCGACTCGCACTTGTTCACCGCCAGCAGGGTGGGCACCCCCTGGCCGCGCAGCCATTCGGCGATCGACTGATCGGCGGCGGTGCAGCCCTGCTGGCCATCCACGATCACCAGCGCCACAGCCGCCTCGGCCAGGGCGAGGTTGGCCTGCTCGCGGATCTCCGGCAGGAATTCGCTGTCGTCGTCA
>JBIPLV010000050.1:0-15273 GCA_044369475.1 Cyanobium sp.
CCAGGCTCAGCCCCAGCCCATGGGCCACCGGCCGCTTCGCCAGCGCCTGCCCCACCGGCCACTGGATCAGCACCAGCAGCCCCAGCTGCAGGCCGATCAGCAGCGCCCCCAAGCTCTCGGGCATGGCCGCCCGCTCCAGGCCACCGCGCACGAGATCCAGCGGCAGGGCGCTCTGCATCAATGCCGGCAGCGACGTGGCCAGCACAGCGATAGCCAGCACCGGCAGCAGCGGCGGCAGCCACTGGCGCCACGGGGTGTGGTCGGCTGGATCGCCGCTGGGGGCTTCGGGTCGTGGCAGCGGCTGGCGCAGCAGCAGCACCACCACCGCCACCAGGCAGGTGATGTCCATCAGATAGATGCCGCGCAGCTGCCCGGCTGTCGCCAGCAGGGCCCCCAGCAGTGCTCCGCTGGCGATACCCGCCGCATCGGCGCTGCGCACCAGGGCGTAGCCCCGGGCTGAGGGGATCGGCTCAGGCCCCGTGCGGCAGCCCAGGGGCACCGCCAGCTCGATTGCCGGCCAGTAGAGCCCAGCGGCGATGCCGAGCAGCAGTTGGCCCTGCACATAACCGCCGAAGGCGCTTGTGCCCAGCAGCCGAACGTCGCCCAGCAGCGCCGCCACGGCCGCCAGCAGCACCGGGATCGAGCAGGGCAGCCCCCGATCCAGCAACGCGCCGCTCAGAAACCGGCCCACCGTGCCCGCCAGGGCCGCCAGCGCCAGCCCCTGGGTGACCGCCTGGGCGCTGAAGGCCTCCTGGTGAAACACGATCGGCGTGAGATACAGCACGCCGCCGGCGCCCAGCGAGGCCACCAGCCGCACCAGGGCGACCTCCCGCAGGGCCTTTGGAAACTGGGCCAGCCAGGACCGAAGGCTTGGGCTCAGGCGGTGGGGTGGGCTCAAACAACACGGCCGTCAATTGGGTTGCAGTCTGCTGCTGCGGCCCAGAGGGGGGAGACTGGATTACCCATGCCGCTGGATTTGCGCCTCCCCCTGCCTTGCCGCCGGGCCGCTCTGGCCGGGCTGCCAGCCCTGCTGGCCGCGTGGACGGCGTGGGCCCCGGCGCCGGTGCGAGCTGCCGACGAGCTGCGGCTGCAACTCGATGGGCTCGAGGTGCCGATCGATCTGGTGGCGCTGGAGGCCTGGACCCGCCAGCCCGACCAGGCCCGTCTGCCCGGTGCGGCGGACGGGGATCTGGCCGTGTGGCTCAATCTTCTGGAGCCCGCCAGTCGCCGCGACCTGAGCCGCCTGCTGCAGGCCCCCCTGCTACGCGACCGCAGCTTCGGGTTGCAGCTACTCAACAGCTGGACCGGCGAGCAGATGCTCAAGGAGGCCGGCACCCTGCTGACCAGCGCCGAGGGCCGCAGCACGGCGCCGCTGCTGCTCAGCAGCCTGCGCGAGTTGCTGGAGCGTCAAAGCACCGTCTCCAGCCTGGAGCTGCTGCGGGCCCTGCCGGTGCCCAATGTCACCCTGCGCATCGACGGTCTGCTGGAACTGGCCAGCCAGTGGCGCAGCCAGCTCCAGCGCCAGAACGGCGCCCTGGCCCAATTGCGCCAGCTGCCCCTGCCGCGGCGCAGCTCCCGGGCTCTGGCCTTCACCGGTGCCGTGCGGCGCCAGCCCCAGCGGCTGCAGTTGGCGGTGCCCCACCGGGTGACGCCCCTGCCGCTGGAGCTCTGGCCGGCCCAGCAGGCGCGCCAGGGCCCCTGGCTGCTGCTGATGCCGGGCCTGGGCGGCAGCCCCGACCAGCTCAGTTGGCTGGCCGCAGCTCTGGCTGATCGCGGCTGGCCGGTGCTGGTGGTCGAGCATCCCGGCAGCGATCAGCAAGCCCTTCAGGCCTCCCTGCTCGGCGATGCGCCGCCCCCCGGCGCCGAAACCCTGCCCCAGCGCCTGGCCGATCTTCAGGCGGTGTTTGAAGCCCAGCGGGACGGCCAGCTGCCGCCGTTTGGCCCGGCGCCGGCCGGGGAGCAGGGAGTGGTGCTGATGGGCCATTCCCTCGGTGGCCTGACGGCGCTGATGGGTGCCGGCCTGGTGCCGGAGCGGGGCCTGGGCCGCCGCTGCGAACTCGCCCTGGCGTCGCTGCCGCTCACCAACCTGTCGCGGCTGCTGCAGTGCCAGTTGCCGCAGGTCACCGGTGATGGCGCCGCGAGCCCCGGCCCCTTGCCCACGGCCGTCTCCCCGACATCGCCGCTGCTGGGGGTGGTGGCCTTCAACGGCTTCGGCAGCCTGCTGTGGCCCTTCCGGGGCCTGGAGGATCTCAACGTGCCGGTGCTGCTGGTGGGGGGTGGCCTGGATCTGGTGACGCCGCCGGTGCAGGAGCAGCTGGCGGTGTTCGCCGGCGCTCGCCACCCCCGCAGCCGCCTTGTGCTGGTGGAGGGGGCCAGCCACTTTTCCCCGGTGCGCATCGACAACCGCGGCGAGGTGTTGTTTCGCCTCGGTGATGAGCTGGTGGGCATCGAGCCCCTCAAGGTGCAGGCCCTGCTTCTCAACCTCACCACCGAATTCCTCCAGGGCCTCGAGCACCCCTTGCTGCTCTCCCCCCAGCACCGCGACCAGGACGGGGTACGGGCTTATGTGCTGGATCGCCACCAGGCCCGCCGCTGGCGCCAGCAGATTCCTCCAGGGCCTTGAGGCTCAGAAGCTGATGCGTGGGTCGAGCAAGGCCACCAGCGCATCCACCACCACCGTCACCAGCACCACCAGGCCCGCCACCACCACCACGATCCCCTGCACCAGCGGGTAGTCGCGCTGGGCGATCGCCTCCTGCAGCCGGAAGGCGATGCCGGGCCAGGAGTAGGTGACCTCGATCAGCAGGGCGCCGCCGATCAGCGACGCCACGGTGATGCCCGTGATCGTCAGCACCGGCAGCAGGGCGTTGGGCAGGGCGTGGCGCAGCACCACCCGGGCCTCGCCCAGACCGCGGCTGCGGGCCGCTTCCACGTAGTCGGAGCCGAGGGCGCGGCGCAGGTTGAGCCGCAGCGCATTGGCGAAGATGCCGCTCAGCAGGAAGCCAAGGGTGGCCGCCGGCAGCACCAGGTGGCGCACGCTGCCCGCCAGCTGCTGCCACTGGCCTGTGGCCAGGCCGCTGCGCAGGCTGTCGAACAGGTAGAAGCCGCTGCCCTCGGGCGGCAGCAACGTGGGGGGGAAGCGGCCCCCCACAGGCAGCCAGCCCAGCCACACCGCAAACACCAGCTGCACCACCATCGCCGCCCAGAAGGGCGGCAGGGCATAGGTGCCGATGCCGTAGAGGCGCCCAGCCAGATCAAGGCGGCCCTCCGGCCTGGCGATGCCGGAGAAGCCCACCGCCAGCCCCACCACGGCCGCCAGCAGCAGAGCCACCACCCCCAGCTCCAGAGAGGCCGGCAGGCTCTGGCGGATCACCGCCGTGACCGGCTCCTGGTTGGTGAGTGAGGCGCCCAGATCGCCGTGCAGCAGCTTGCTCAGGAAGGCGCCGTATTGCAGCAGCAGCGGTTGGTCGAGCCCTAGCTGGGCCCGCAGGGCGGCGCGGGCACTCTCCGGGGCGCGGGTGCCGAGCAGGGCATCGACCGGATCGCCCGGCGCCACCCGCAGCAGCAGGAACACCAGGCTGGCGATCAGCCACAGCATCACCGGCGCCAGGGCCAGCCGGGCCGCCAGATAGCGCAGTAGGGCGCGGCGGCGGCTCATCGGCCTGTGCCCTGGGTGCGCGTGGGACCGTTGCGCCGCAGCTCCTGCAGCAGCAGCCGGCCGGAGCCATCGAAGCGGGGTTGGCTGACGCTGCGCTGGGCCCAGGCCCGCGGCGCCACCAGCCACACGGGCAGGTAGGGGTTGGCGTTGGCGGTTTGGCGCTGGATGCGGTGCAGCAGGGCCGTGCGCGCCGGACCCGCCAGGGCGGCGCTGCGCTCCAGCTCCTGCTGCAGGCCTGGCCGGCTCCAGAAGCTGCCGCTGGCGGCGCTGGCTCCCTTGCGGCAGCGGTCACCTTCGACCTGGTCGCAACCCAACAGCGGCACCAGGTAGTTGTCGGCGTCGGGGAAGTCGCCCATCCACTCCAGCAGGATCAGCGGGAAGGCTCCATCGCCCAGCTGGCGGTAGGCGGTGGTGGCCTCCATGCCGGTCACCTCCAGCTGCACGCATTCGCCCAGATCTTGCCGCAGCTGGGCCTGCCAGGTGAGGGCGAAGAGCTTGTCGGCGGGCACGTTGGAGCGGAAGGTGAGCGGCAGGCTCAGCCGTTTGCCCTGGCAGTAGCCGGCCTGGCGGTAGAGCTGGCGCGCCCGGGCAGGGTCGTAGTTGGGCCAGGCGGTGGGATCGGCGCCCTTCAGGCTGGGCGGCACCAGGTCGCGCAGCGGCGGCCGCAGGCCCAGGGTCACCCGGCGGCTGATCGTGCTGCGATCAAGGCTGTAGGCCACCGCCTGACGCAGGCGCGGATCGTTGAGGGGTGGCTGATCGGTGAGCAGGGTGAGGTAGCCGATCTCCAGGGCCGGGCCGCTGCCCTCCCGAAGAGCCCCCGCCGCCGCCCGCCGCCGCAGGGTGGCCTGCTGGTCAATCTCCAGGCTGGTGGAGAGCAGCACATCCACCTCGCCGCTCTGCAGGGCGCCGAACAGGGCGGTGGAGTTGCTTAGGGCCACCAGATCGAGACCGTCGTTGGCGGGCTTGGGTCCCCAATAGCCTGCGTAGGGCTCCAGCCGCTGCTGCTGGTCGGTGAAGAAGCTGAGCCGGTAGGGCCCCGTGCCCACGAAGCGGTCGTTGAGGAAGCTGCGGCGGTGCTTGCGGTAGGCGCTGGGTGAGAGCGGCGTGAGATTCACGGCGCTGAGCAGCTCGGCCAGGGCGCTGTAGGGGCGTTTGAGGGTCAGCTCGATGGTGTGGGGCCCTACGGCCCGCGCGCGGCTCACCCGATCGCCGAGCAGGTAGCTGAGCTTGCCGATCGCTAGGAAGCGCTCCAGCGTGAACACCATCGCCGCCGCGTCGAACGGCGTGCCGTCGTGGAAGCGCACCCCCTGGCGCAGCTCCACCCTGGCGGAGAGGCCATCGGCGCTGAGCTGGGGTGGTCCCACTGCCAGCCGCGGCTCCAGCTGGCCGCGGGCGTTGATCGCGTACAGCGGATCACCGATGGCGCTGAGCAGCTGCATGGCGCCGAAGGTGTAGGCGCCCGCAGGATCGACTGTGTCGATGCGGTTTTTGCTGGCCACCACCAGGCGGTTGCTGGCCTGGGGGGTGGCGGGCGTGTCGCGGTGGGGTTGGCAGCCCCCGAGGAGGAGACCCATCCCCATGCTGGCCATTCCCAGGCCAACGATCCCCAGGGTTGCAGCCTGGGTGCGGTTCAGCCGCGGAGCGCGGGGCAAGGGGCGGCCGTCAAAGCGATGCCATTCAAGACCGATGCGGCCGGGCTGGACGCACCTGCTGCAGGGAAATTTCAAACACCTCCGAGCCCTGGCGCGACAGCGGCCAGCGGCGCAGCCAGCAGCGGTCGTGGTGGTCGTCGATGCCGATCACCTGGTAGAGCTGCTCGTCGCTGCCGAGGTGCACGCAAGCGCCCTGGTGAAGGGCGGTTGGGGCATTCGCGGTGGCCGTGGAGCAGGTGGGACCGGTCATAAAAAAAGGTCGAAGGATGCTGGTCGGGTGGATGAGGGGGCCGGTGGGTGACGGAGATGTGGCTGGAGTGGCTGCGAAGACCCCACTGGTTGTTTTCCAAGCCTGGGGTGACGCAATCCTGGGGTCCTTTGAAGGCCGAAAGTGTTTGCCTTGTTACTAAAGAGAGCCTGGTGTGGGGATGGTCACAGCCGCCGGAGGCTGGGTGTTGCCTTGAGATCGGTGGCCGAGGTCTTAAGGATTGCTTCGGATTGATGCACCCACTGTGGCTTGTTGTGGGCCCCTTGGGCTAAGTGGTGGCGATTTGCAGACCTGATGGCGTTGATCAGGGGTGGCGTTGATCAGTCGCGAAATGGATTGATCACGGCAAAGTCGAGATCCTGAAAATGACGCTTGTTCCGTGTCACCAGCGGGGCGCCCCGGGTGTGCCAGTCCCTTTGTGTTGGGCAGTCCCTTAGCGTTGGCCAGTCAGCTCAGCCGCCCCCTGGGCGTCTATCCCATCCAGTGGGGGCAATCCTGTCCTGAATCAGCTTGCTCAGGAGCTGATCCAGCCCCTGAGCAAGCTGGCTGCGGTGAGCACCCAGAGGCAGCGTGGCAAGGCCACAGCGCACCTCGTCATCCATCCAGCGCCTCCTTGACTGATTCATCCAGATTGCGCACCAGGAGGTGAGCCACGTCAGTCCCGCGTCGGTGTTTTCGCGGTCGTGAGGCTGCTCCCTAAAGCGTGCGCAGGCAGGCGGCCACGGTCTGCACGTCAGCCAGGCTTTCGATGGCGGCGAGGGCCTGGCGGAAGTTGGCTTCGCACACGTCGTGGGTAATCACGACGATCTCGGCGTCGCCGGCGCTCTGGGTTTCGAACTGGACGATCGACTGGATCGACACCCCCGCTTCCCCAAAGCAAGTGCCGATCTTGCCGATCACGCCGGCCTCGTCGCTCGTGCGCAGCCGCACGTAGTTGCGGTGGGTGGTGACAGCGCTGTCCACCAGGCGACAAGCCCGCCAGCTGCCCGCTGCTAGCAGGGGATCAAGGGGAACCTTGGCACCGTTGCCGCTGACCTGGCGGATGCCGGCGATGTTGAGGATGTCGGCCACCACGGCGGAGGCGGTGGGGCCAGCGCCGGCTCCCGGTCCGTAGAACATCACCTGGCCCACCGGATCCCCCTCCACCAGGATCGCGTTGTTCACCCCGTTCACCCCGGCCAGCGGATGGGCCTTGGGCAGCAGGGTGGGATGGACCCGCACATCCAGCAGCTGCTCGGCCTGGGCGCTGGCCATGGCTTGGCCGCTGGGCATCGCCTCAGCGACCGCCAGCAGTTTCACCACGTAGCCCAGCTGGGCGGCATAGGCGACATCACGGGCCTCCAGCCGGTCGATGCCCTCGGTGGGGATGGCGGCCCGGGGCACGCTGCCGCCGTAGGCCAGGCCCGCCAGGATGGCGATCTTGTCGGCGGCGTCGCCGCCTTGCACATCAGCGGCGGGATCGGCTTCGGCATAGCCCAGGCGCTGGGCATCCGCCAGCACCTCGGCGTAGGCCGCCCCCTCGGCGGCCATGCGGCTGAGGATGTAATTGGTGGTGCCGTTGATGATGCCGCTCACCCGCTGGATGCGGTTGGCACCCAGGGATTGCTTGAGCGGCTCGATGATCGGAATGCCGCCGCCCACGGCCGCTTCGATCAGCACATACACGCCCTGCTCGGCGGCGGCCGCGGCGATTTCCTCGCCGTAGCGGGCGATGACAGCTTTGTTGGCCGTCACCACCGGCTTGCCGGCGGCGATCGCCCGCAGGATCAGGGAGCGGGCCGGCTCCAGGCCGCCCATCACCTCCACCACGATGTCCACGGCTGGGTCATCCACCACCGCTTCGGGATCGGTGGTGAGCAGCGCGGCGGCCAGTTCCACCGGCCGCGGCCTTTTTAGGTCGCGCACCGCCACCCGACGCAGTTCCAGCTCAGCCACCAGCGGATGGCGCCCGGAGGGGGTCGCCAGGATGCCGGCCACGCCTGCCCCCACCGTGCCGAGGCCAAGCAAGCCGATGCCGATGGTCATGCGCTGGGGGATTGCAGTGCGGCGATCCTAGAAATCAGCCTGCTTGTGCCGACATCAGCCCACCAGCGCCTGGGCCTGGGCCTGCATCAGCCGCAGGATGTTGAGAAAGCCGTTGGCCCGCGACGGCGTCAGGCTGGCCTGCAGACCGGTGGCCGCGATGAACGCCGGATCGATCGCAACGGCCTGCTCGGGAGTTAGCCCCTCCAGTCCTTGAATCAGCAGGGCCAGCAGCCCCTTGGTGATCGCTGCATCGGAATCTCCCCGCCAGTGGAGCTTGCCGTCGACCAGTTCCCCCACCACAAACACCTGGGAGACGCAGCCCTTCACCTTGAAGGCGTCGTGGCGAAAGTCTTCAGGAAGGGGCTCGAGTTTCTTGGCCAGCCAAAGAACGTATTCGTAGCGCCGTTTGGGGTCGGCGGTGCCGGCCAGACGCGCCACGATTTGATCGAGGACAGGGCTGCCGGTGGGGGCGGCTGCCATCAGCGGCGTCCCGTGCGCCGGCCGCGGCGCCAGGCCAGGGTTACACCCATGGCTCCAACGCCCAGGGTCCCAACGGCCAGCACACCACCGATCGCGCTGAGGCCCAGTGGCTGCCAGCCAGCGGCGCGTGAGCTGGTGGTGGTGGGACTGGCGTCGGGCAGCTCCAGGTAGTCGCGGTGCCCAGGACCTTTGTCAACCTGCACCTCCCAGGCGGCAGTCGCCTCTTGGGGAAGGCGGAAACGCAGCTGGCCGTTGGCGTCGGTGCGGCCCACGTCGATCGGGGTGCCACCCGGTGGCATCAGCCGGACCACCGCATCATCGGCGGGTTCGCCGTTGCCGAAGCGGCTGTCGAGCACCAATTGGTCCGTGAGGCTGCTCAGTCGCTCGAGGCTGCTTTCCAGGGCATGGCTGCGGGCAGGCGCTGGACCAAGCAGGAGTGCTGCAACCGCTGCGAGACTGGTGGCGGCGCTGAAGCGGACCACTGGAAGGCACAGGGTCATGGCTGGATCAGGACGCTTTCCAGCGACTATCGCTGCTTTTGCCGGCCTGCACCATCCGCACCATTGAGCTCACCATCATCGAAAGGGCGTCGTGGCTCTGGCCGCGCTCCTGGAGTTCTGCGGCCAGCACTTGCTCAGGGGCTGAGGCGTGGCTGCTGGGGATACGCGACGCAGACAGGTCCAAGGCGATGCCGGTGGAATGACGTTGATCTTGGCAAACGGGGTCAGCCACTGCGCCGCTTGTGAAGCCTTTGTTGAACAAGTTGTTGAACAACCTGTCCCACCAGTTCAACACCGAGGCGCGGCCTTCAGCCAGCACGGCCCGTTTTCATCCAGCCAGCCCTGCAGTGGCACGTCCCAGGGGTCGCGGGGCAGGTGCTCCACCCGGCAGCCCTGGGGCAGCACCGCTAGCGCCGGCACCCGAGCCCAGGCCGGATCCGCCCGCAGCCGGTCGTACCAGCCGCCGCCATAACCGAGCCGAATTCCAGCAGCGTCGCAGGCCAGGGTCGGAACCAGCAGCAAGCCCAGCCTCTCCGGCTCCAGCGCGCTCCCTCCCAGCTCACCAGTCCTCCGTTCTCCGTTGCTGGCCGGTGGGGCGGGGATGCCACAGCCATCGGGCGCCAAGGCCTCTGCGTCGTCCCAGGGCCGATACACCAGTTGGGCGCCACCATCCTCTGCGGTGTGGGTGATGGCCGGCAGGGCCACCCGGCCGGGCAGCAGGGTCCGCAGGGTCCGCAGATCCACCTCGCCGGGCAGGGGCCAGTAGAGCCCTAGAAGCTGACCCGGGCTCAGCAGCCCGGGCACATGCTGCAGCGCCTGGGTCTCAATCGCGGGCTGGGCCACCGGCAGCAGAGCCTGGCGTTGGGCCCGAAACTGCTGGCGCAGCAAGGCTTTGGTGCTGGCGGTGGTGTCGTCCGCGGTGCTCATCGCTGGAACCAGCCCGTGAGGGCGGCGGCCAGGGCGTCGGCGGCGTCATCGGGGCGGGGTGGGGTGTCGAGGTCGAGCTCGCGCATCACCGCCTCCAGCACCTCGTCTTTCTGGGCGTGGCCGTGGCCGGTGAGGGCCTGCTTGATCTGCATCGGCGGAAACTCCACCACCGGCACCTGGAAGCGCGCCAGGGTCATCATCAGCACGCCGCGGGCCTGCACCACGGCGATGGTGGTGCTGGAGCGGTAGAAGAAAAACTTCTCCACCACCGCCAGCTCGGGGCGCCAGGTGCGGATCAGCACCCGCAGGTCGCGGGCGATCTCCACCATCCGCTCCCCCTCGCTGCGGCCGGGCTCGGTGCGCAGGATGCCGCAGTCGAGCAGCTTTTGGCGGCCGCTGCGGCCCCGCTCGCTCTCCACCTCGATCACTCCATAGCCCACGCGGGCCAGGCCGGGATCGATGCCGAGGATCACCATGGCGCCCTCGGCATGAAATCAGGCCGCCAGGGCCAGCTCGAAGGCGCTGCGGTCGCTGCTGTCGGGGCGCTCGAACACCTTGCAGAACACCTTCACCACCCTGTCGCCCGAGTCGATCTGCTCGAGGGGGTCCTTGCGCAGTCGGTGGCGCAGGCAGCAGGCAACTACCCGGGCGATGTCGTCTTCGCTCACCTCGGTGCGGCCCTCGAAGGCCGCTAGGGCTCGGGCCGCTCGGTTGGTGACGATGTCGCCGCGGAGGCCATCGACGTCCAGTTCGCCACACACTGCTGAGATGCGAATGCGCAGGTCGTCGTCGATGGCCACCTGCGGCAGCCGCTGCTGAGCGTCCACCACCCGCGCTTGCATGGCGTCCTGGGTGGTTTGCACAGCGTTGTTGAAGCCGTCGGGATCGCTGTCGAAGTTGGTGCGCTGGTCCACCACCTGCACCCGCAGCTCGGGATCGCGCACGGTGCGCACCTCCACGCTCATGCCGAAGCGATCGAGCAGCTGGGGCCGAAGCTCGCCTTCTTCGGGGTTGCCGGAGCCGATCAGCACGAAGCGGGCCGGGTGGCGAACGCTCACACCCTCGCGCTCCACCGTGTTCCAACCCGACGCTGCCGAGTCGAGCAGCACGTCCACCAGGTGGTCGTCGAGCAGGTTCACCTCATCGACATAGAGCAGGCCGCGGTTGGCCTTGGCCAGCAGGCCGGGCTCAAAGGCGCGCACGCCCTCGCTGAGAGCCTTCTCGATATCAATGGTGCCGCAGAGGCGGTCTTCGGTGGCGCCCAGGGGCAGGTCGACCATCGGCACCTGGCGGGGCTCCATCGGCAGCGACTCGCCCAGCTCGGCCCGGGCGCGCACCTCAGCGCTTTGCAGGTCCGGGTCGGTGGGAGAGCTGTTGTAGGGGTCGCCCGCCACCACATCGATCTCGGGCAGGAGGTCGGCCAGGGCGCGGATCGTGGTGGATTTGCCGGTGCCGCGGTCGCCCATGATCATCACGCCGCCGATGCGCGGATCGACCACGTTCAGCAGGAGGGCCAGCTTCATCTCCTCCTGCCCGACGATCGCGGTGAAGGGGAAGACCCTGCGCTTGCGGGGGGCTGGCGTCACGGACGGCTGGCTGGAGTGGTTTTGGATTGTTTCACAGCTTGTTGCACCAGCCCTTCAGACAACGGCAGGAGACTGAGCACCTGGGGAGGGGTGGCATCGGCCGGATAGATCAACCGCACCTGCAGTTGGCGGCTGGCCCCCGGCGCCAGGCTCACCGTGCCCAGGGCAGGCCCGGGTTCACCGGCCCGCTGCACCAGGTGGAAGCTGCGGCGGCCGGCGGGGCGGCCTGGTGCACCCGAGGGGGAGGAAGTGCCATCCAGACCCGTCACCTCCACCGTGCCGCGGAACATCACCGGCCGGCTGGCCGGGGTGCTGTGGAAGCGCAAACCGCCAGCAGCGCTGTCGCCTTTGATCGGTGATTCCAGCGCCAGCTGCAGCGCCACCGGCTCGGCCGTGTCGTTGCGCAGGGGGATGCTCAGGTCGTATTCGACGCCGTAGTTGCCGTGGGCGGCCCAGGCAGTGCCCGGGTAGAAGGCCTGCAGCTCGGCGGTTTGCACCTGTCCGCTGCCCAGGGTGCCCCGCTCCAGGGAGGCGATCGGCCAGGAGATCGGCGCCCGGCGCACGCTCAGCCAGCGCTGACCCGGATCGGTGAGCCGGGTGCGCCAGGTGCTGCCCACCTGCACGCCGCTGACGCGGGAATAGATGATTCCTGCCTTGCTGCCCCGGGGGGTGGGGGCGTGCTCCCGGGGGCTCAGGCCCCCCTCCAGCAGGGCGGCCCAGCTGGAGGCGCTCGGTGGCTCATTGCCGCGGCCGAAGGCGGCCAGGGTGGCCAGGCTCACCGGGCCGGAACTCTCGAGGCGCAGCTGCAGGTTGCGGCCGTTGAGCAGGGGATCGAGGCCCCGCACCGGCAGGGGCAGCACCACCAGAGTGGTGGGCGCACCGGGCGGCAGCGTCCAGTTGGCCGGAAGTTCGGGGCTGCGTTGGCGTGCCAGCAGTTCGGTGGCCACCCGGCTGCCGGGCCCGGCCCACACCAGTGTGCTGCCCTGGGCCATCAGGGCCGGCAGCGGCAGGAAGGGCGCGCTTGCCTGGCCGGGCTCCACCGCCTGCGACAGCGCCGTGGAGCCGCTCAGCAGCTTCAAGGTGACGGGTTGGGGGCCGCGGGGAGACGCCAGCACCGCTAGCCAAAGGGTGGAATCGAGGCTCTCCGGCTTGCCGGCATACACGTGGTGGCTGAACAGGTCGAAGCGGCCGTTCAGCTCCACATCGAGGTGGGCTGCCGGCACGCCGCGGCCGCTGCCGGGGAAGGTGGAGAGCAGGATCCCCGGCTCGCGGATCAGCTCGGGGTTGTTGTCGTTCACCAGCAGCACTCGGTCGAGGCCGCCGCTCAGGGGCGCCACGGTCTGGAGGCGCAGCACGGGGGCTGGGGCGGCGGGCTTTGTGGGAGCGGGCTGGGCGAGCGCACTGGTGGGGGCGGCCAGGGCGGCCAGCAGTAGTAGGGGCAGGCGGGCGCGCTGCCAGGCGGAGGGATTCATTTGCGGCCCACCAGGGTTTTCGACACTTCGCTGGCCATGGCACGGATCAGATCGGCGGAACGGGGGTCGTTGAACGGGCCCTTGACCATGAACGCCGCCACAGCCCGCTGGCCGTTGGGCAGCTGGATCAGGGCCGCATCGGCGTAGGCGATACCGATGTCGCCGGTTTTGTTGTAGGCGGTGATCCCGAAGCTGAGCAGCTCGCTGTCGGGGTCGGGGGAATCCTTGCCGAGCCCGAGCAGCAGCCCCAGCGGAATCAGGGTGTTGGTGCGGGAGGTGCCCATGATTTCCCTGAACAGGTCGCGGGCCCGGGGGCTGAGCTTCTCGCCGGTGTCCACCAGCGCGATCGAGCGCGCCAGGTCGCGGCTGCTGGTGGTGTTGGTGCCCTCGAGGTCGGGCAGCCAGTTGTTCACCGCTGTCGAGGGCAGGCCGATGGACGTGAAGCGCTCATTCAGGGCTGTTTTGCCGCCCAGGCGTTTGATCAGCAGGTTGGTGGCACTGTTGTCGCTCACCCGGATCATTTCGGTGGCCGCTTCAAAGAAGGGGAAGCGGGTGCCCACCGGCCTGCTGGCCATCCAGCCGGCACCCCCTCCCACCACCTCCTTGGTGAGGGGCAGCGGCTCGTTCCAGCGCAGCTTGCCGCTGTCGAGGTCCTCCAGGCCCGCCAGCAGGATCGGCGTCTTGATTGAGCTGGCGGCCGGCAGGGGCAGGTCGGGCTGCAGTTGGGCGAAGCGCCCGTCGTCGAGCACCAGCAGGAATGCCGAGCTTTGCAGGCCCTTCTGGGCAGCGGCGAGTTGGGCCCAGCGCTGGCTGAGGGCCGTGAGCTCGGTGCGAGGTTCGAACTGCCCCGGGTCGAGCCCCTTGCCGCTGTTGGCGGCCCCGAGGTCGAGGCTGGGGGCTTCAATGGCTCCCTGGGCCAGGCGGGGGGCCAGCAGCTTGAGGCTGGTGCCGGTGATCACCCCCAGACCGATGCCCATCACCATCAAACGCAGCACCAGCCGTAGGGGCTGGCCCCAGCGGCTTTTGGGGCTGCGGGGCGAACGGCCGGCAGTCACAGGGCCATGCAGTCGAAGTGACCCGACGCTAAGGGGTCTGGCCAGGGTTGGTCCCTGGCTTCGCTGGGTTGGGCCGGCTCCGCTCGCTGGCCCAGCGCAGCTGGCGCACCATGCCGCGCACCAGGGCCACTTCCTGGGCCGAGATCTGGGCCCGCTGCAGCAGGGCCCGCAGCTTGGCCATGCGGGCGTGGGCGGTGTGCGGATACAGGAAGCCCACGTCGAGCAGCAGGGCTTCGGCGTCGCCGAGCATGGCCTCAAGGGCCTCCCGGGCGCCGGGGTCGGGGGCCAGGCTGGGGGCAGGGGCCGGTGCGGATGTGCCATCTGCCCCCAGGCCGTGCCAGGTGTGCAGCACCAGGGCGGCGGCGTGGGAGAGGTTGAGGGAGCTGTAGGCCTCGCCGCTGCCCAGGGTCAGCAGCCGACCAGCCTGGAGCAGCTCGTCGTTGCTGAGGCCGCGGTCTTCCCGCCCGAACACCAGGGCCCGGGGGCTTGACGGCCCTTGGGCCAACCAGTGCAGGGCCGGCTGCGGGGCCAGCAGGGGCAGGGGTTCGCCGGCGCGCCGGCCGCTGGTGGCGACCACCCGGTGGCAGTCGGCCAGGGCGGCGCTGAGGCTGGGGAACAGGCGAGCCTGCTCCAGCACCCAGGCGCCGTGCACGGCCATGCGCCGGGCCTCGTCGCCCAGGTGGTCGCAGCGGGGAGCCACCAGGCGCAGCTCCGCCACCTCGAAATTGGCGCAGAGCCTGGCGATGCTGCCGACGTTCAGGGGACCGGCAGGCTCCACCAGCACCACGGCGAGCTGGGGAGAGGTGCTCACACCAATCCGTTGAGATAGGCCAGCAGGTCGGCCATGGCCTGGGGCTCGGGCTGGAAGCGCGGCATCGGTGGGGTGCGGCCGCTCACCACCTGCTGGATCAGCTGGCGGGAGCTCTTGCGTTCCGACACGCCATGCAGGTTGGGCCCCACCAGCCCCTGGCCGGCGATGCCGTGGCACCCGGCGCAGTTGAGCCGGAACAGCCGGCCGCCGATCTCGCTGGAGCCGCTGAGCTCGAGGGTCTGGCGCGTGTAGGGGTCGGTTTGGGCTGCGGGCAGCACCAGCAGCACCGCCACGATGCAGGCGGCAGCCGCCATCCCCACCAAGGCGGCGATCAGGCCGCGGCGGCCGCTGGGGGCAACAGCTGCCGGGGCGACGGGTGGTGGGGAGACCTCGGGGGTCAGGGGTTGGCCGGTCACAGTTGGTGCAGCTGGCTCGCGGTGAGAGCCATGGTCGTGAAACAATTGTGCCCAGATTGCTGCCGTAACTGCTCCATGATCGAACCCCTGCTCTGCGGCATCGTGCTCGGTCTGATCCCCGTGACCCTGGCGGGCTTGTTTGTGGCGGCCTGGAACCAATATCGCCGCGGCACCCTGCTCGATTGAGGCTGGCTGCCTGTTAGCGGCCGTCAGGCCCGCTGCAGCAGCACCAGGCTGGTGCTGCCATAGCGCCGTTCGTCGCGCCGTTCCCACCCCTCGGGCGTTGGTGGCATCGCCGAGCTGGCGCATTCCCACACCACCGTGCCGCCGGGCTTGAGCCATGGGCCGGCTGCCACGCCAGCGGCGATCGCTGCGTGGAGACCCGCGGCATAGGGCGGATCGGCGTAGATCAGATCAAACCCT
>JBIPLV010000143.1:0-4499 GCA_044369475.1 Cyanobium sp.
CAGCACAGCACACACAGTTCCTTCCCCAGCGAGGGATGCACCGGGATCGGCTTGGTGGGGCTCTTGGTGAGCTTGGCGGTGGCCAGGCCGTTGGCACGCAGCCGGCGGTTGGCTTCTTCCCAGAAGGCAGGTGCCAGGGCTACCCAGCGGCTCCGGTCCAGCGTCACCCGCAGCGACGGATCCGTTGGTGGCGGGGCCGGCAGCGAGGTCACTTCAGCGCCGCTGAAGCGATCGCCGCGGTACTCACTGATCGAGATCAGGTCGCCCTTGGCGCTGCCCTTGGGGATGTGGATCAGAAAGCCATGGCGGCTTTCCTCCGGCAGGAAGCCGAGCCCGATGCTCTTGCGCGTGGCCGTAGCGGTTCTGGCCATGGATCAGTCCTGGCTCACATAGCTGAGGTTGAACGGCTCCTTGGCCGCGTTCAGCCAGTCGATCAGGGCCTGGCCTGTCGGGAAGCCCAGCTCGCCGATCTCCATCCTCAGTGAGCCGTCTTGCACGATGTCCTGCAGCTTGGTGGCCACGGCTTTGAGCTCAGCGCCGCCGTAGCCGCTGGCTAACGAGCCCGTGTAGTCCACGATCTGCTCGCCGTTGCTGCTGGTGGCCGAGAGCTGTACGTCGTAGGCCACCACGCCAGAGGTTTGCTCCAGCCGCGTGATCAGGTCCCACACCGCGCCTGAGTCGTCCAGCTTGCTCACCTTCTGCCAGCGGGCCTGGCGGGTGGCGTCAATCGTGCGGGCCTCCTCTCCACGCTTGGGGATGTCCTGGACGATGTGTTGGGAGGTGAGCGAGTACGCGGGGGCCTGAGCCACCGCGCAGACCTTGCGGCAGTTAGCGGGCACGCGCAGGGACCCGTTGTACACCGCCGCATTGGTGCCGATCGGTGAGGAACCGTCGGTTGTGTAGTGGATGCTCACGCCGTTGGCCCTGGGGAAAGCTTGTAGCTCCACCTCGTAGTGATCGCCCCGGTCAATCAGCTGCTTCTTGAGCCGCAGGGTGGCGGTCCAGGTCTTCACCTCGCTTTGGCGCTCGGGGTTCTCGCTGTCGAACGCCAGGAACTTGTACTGAAGCCCCTTGGCCTCGAATTTGCTGGTCGTGGGTACGGGCGTCGACGCTGTGGTGGGTTCGCTGTCTCCGCTTTCAAACACGATCCGGTCGCAATGCAGCGGGATCAGTTGCAAGTAGGTGCGGCCATCGCCGTCTTCATCGCGGGCGCCTTCTCGGATCTCAATGCTGGGGGTCGGCGGCGGGAAGGGACCCTTGCGCACGTAGTTGCCCTCCGGCCGCCACAGGTCACGCCGCTGAGCCTCTGCTTTGAGGTCTTCCAGGGCGGAGGGCTTGTGCAGAGGCCAGTCGGTGCGGGTCGCAGCCGCCCGTTTCACATCGCTCCAGAGCGCCACGCCCCCATCGGTGGCCCCGAACAGCTTGGCCTCGGCGTAGGTGCGGAAGGCGTCGTCGCTGATCTCAGTGGTGAACTTGCGCACCGTCTTCAGGGTCTGCTTGATCGTGGCTTCGCCGTTGGTGTTGCCGGCAAAGGCCAGGTCAATAGAGCCGGCCCGCAGTGAGGAGTTCACCGACGGATAGACGAGCTGATCGAACGTCTCCTTTAGGGCTGCGGTGAACTGCAGGCCGATCCGGTCGCGCAGGCTGTCGAGCGCACGCCACTGCGGGTCATCCGGCGGGGTGTTCTCGGATCTCAGGTCGTCTTCGATGCTCACCAGCGCCCTGGATTGGCGGGCGGCATCGAGGATCTTCATGTAGGTGTCCTTGGAGCCGCTCAGGAACAGCACCCGGTTTTTGAACGGCTGCTGCTGCCACCAGTCCTGCCAGTCCTGTGACACCGGCAGCCCGTTGGCCTGGCCCCCTGGGCGGGTGATCACCAGGGTGGTTTTCTCTTGATCGAGCTGCACCTCATCCGGGGGCGGCAGCACCTTCACCACCTGGAAGCAGTCGCGCAGGCTGGGCTCGAAGTAGTCCTCCAGGTGCTCCCGCAGCATCCGCTCCACGGTCTCGTTGTGGAGCGACTGGGCGGTGGAGCGCAGCTTGGCTGCGAGGTTCTGCTGGTTCTTGAAGAACAGCCGGCCGTCTGGCGAGTTGTGCAGGTACCAGGCCCGCGTCGCCAGCTTGTCGAGAACGTTGGTCTTGAACGAGGAGAGGTCCCGACCGGGTCGCTGCAGGCAGTCCACCAGTTGGTACTCCCGCATCCCATGGATGGCTCCAGGGGTGGTGGAGAGTGAGGCCACCAGGATCAGCCGGGCCGCGTCGGAGGCATCGGTGTTGCCGTTGGTCTCGTCGATCAGCTCCACCTCGGCGTCGCCGCCGTGGGCGATGTCGTGGGCAATCGCCTCGCTGAGGCTGGGGTTGATCGTCCGCACCTCAGAGGCGATCTCGTCCTGGTTGAGGTCGAGGTCGTAGGGGTGGATCAGGTCCAGGCCCCCCGCCTTCTCCGATTTCCACAGGTCGGAGACCACCATCTGCATCAGGCGGATCACGCCGCGGGTCTGCTGGAAGCCCTCGTTCTCCTTGAACTTGCCCACCAGTTCCCGCAGGTCGGGATGGAATGGGTAGGAGTCTTGAATCCGGGTGTAGAGCGATTCCGGTGTGGTGGTGGTGAGCCCCATATTCACCGCTTCCCGAAGCGCCTCCCGGTAGGAGCCAGCCACGCCATCGATGGCGTTCTGGGGTGCCACTTGAGCAAACAACCGTTTGCGCAGGATGTGATAGAGCTCATCGCCGTTGGGATTCACCGGGGTGATCGGCACTGCGATCCGCCGCGATTCACCCGTGAGCTGCTGGATCGCATTGCTCACCGCCTGGTTGATGTTGTCCTGGCCAGCGGCGTAGTTCGTGCCGCCCAGGTCGGAGAGCACCAGGCAGACGTTCGGCATCTCTGTGACGGCCACGAACAAGTTCGCCAGCGCGGCTGTGGTCACCGTGGCGAGGTTGCCGTTGCCGACGGGCACCGCCACGGCGTATTCCAAATACGGCGGCAGCTCGTCCAGGAAGATCACCAGCGGCTGCTCGCCGAGCAGCTCCTTCCACGCCTGTGGGCCCGGTGCACTCAGCAGAGGCGCTACGTATTTGGTGAATTGCTCGGCTCTGCCCAGCTGCTCAGCGATTGAGCCCCAAATCCCCCCGGTGGCATCGGTACTGCGGCCGTTGAAGCCCACCACCTGGCAGGCGCCAAGGTTTGGCGCGGGGTTGCCCCCTTCGATCTGCGAGCAAACCTCCTGTCGAAGATTGGGCTCCCGGGCCAGCAGGCCCAGGGCAATCATGCTGTGGGTCTTGCCCCCGCCCATCGCCTGGGAGAGCTGGAACACTGAGGAGCCAGCCCCCGATCCACTCAGGTGACGGAATGCGCGCTCCACCAGAGCCAGCATCCCGTTGGTGAAGTAGTTCTCCTCAAAGAACGCCCGCCCATCGACCTCGCCCTTGAGGAAGGTGTCGAGGCTGAGCACCGTGGCACGCCGATCTGCCGCGAAGACCGAGGGGCGGGGGGTGCAGAGTTCTTTGAGGGCCATAAAAAGAATCGCCCCTTATTTGTTGGAATAGGTGTGATTTATGCGCTGGCTGCATAGATCAAGCCCTGGGTCTGCCTCGCGCTGGCTCAGGGTCTTGGTGCCGCTCATGGCAGGTAGGGCAAGGGCTCAGCCGCAGGCCCATTAAAGCCTTGTGCAGCCTTCGCGGGGCGTATTTGCGGCTTTCCTTCTTCTATGTGAGGGCGGTCAGCTCAGCACGAACACATCCCCGCTCGCCTGATCCAGATAGAGGTCTCCGGGCATTGAGCCAGGCACATCGGTTGGGGCGCCACTGCCCGTGAACCAGCCAGTGCCTCGGTTGCCTTGGGGGCCCGCAGCGCCCTGGATGCCCTGGATGCCTTGCGGGCCAGGATCCCCCTGCAGACCTTGGGGTCCTTGTGGACCTTCGATGCCCTGAGGCCCCTGGATCGAGCCGCCATTCACCCAGCTGTCACTGCTCGCGTCCCACACCTGGAACGAGTCATCGGCCTGAACGATGTAGGCATCGCCCTGGGCGGCGTCTGTCGGCAGGTCGGCAGCCGTTGGCACGTGTCCCTTGAAGGTGATGCCCAGACCCGGTGCACCTTGGATGCCCTGCTGCCCCTGGGGCCCCTCCGGACCTGCAGGGCCTTGTGCACCAGCAGGGCCCTGCGGACCCTGAGGGCCCATGCCGCCATCAGCGCCGGGCAAGCCCTGCACCCCCTGGGGGCCTTGCGGGCCGGCTTCGCCCTGGGGGCCCTTGAGTGAACCGGAGGGAATCCAGGCCATGGCAAGACGGGCCTGTGGCCCGGAACGGGACATCTCCTATTGCCGAGCTCTGATCAGTGCAAGAGCACCTGCCACCAGCTGCCTCGGGCCAGGGTCACGGCATTGCCGGTCACTTCTGAGCGAAAGCGCAGCAGCAGGTTCCCGCCGTTGCTGCCGTTCTCCACAGTCCCGCTCACCTGGGCCAGCAGCAGGGAATCGCCGGCTGAGCCGGTGCCG
>JBIPLV010000051.1:0-15220 GCA_044369475.1 Cyanobium sp.
GACCTGACTGGCACCGCACAGGGAACCCGAGCTCAGTAGAGCTCTTCTTCAGCATGGGTCTTGATGGTGCAGTCGCTGGTGGGGTAGGCCACGCAGGTGAGCACGAAACCAGCCTCAATCTGGTCGTCGTCGAGGAAGCTCTGGTCGCTTTGGTCGACGGTGCCGGCGGTGAGCTTGCCAGCGCAGGTGGAGCAAGCGCCCGCACGGCAGGAGTAGGGAAGATCGATGCCCTGCTCTTCAGCAGCATCGAGGATGTACTGATCGTCGGGAACCTCGATGGTCTTGTTGAGGCCTTCGCTCTCGCTGATGAGGGTGACCTTGTAGGAAGCCATGAAAAGGATTGGGGCTCACAGGCACCCGGAAGCCGGGCCTGTAGGACACGCCCTTCATACATCCGCCGCACGCCTTTCCTGCTGATTTGCGCGTCGGAATCCGGGAAGCCCAATCAAAGCCAAGGCACAGATCAGCGTGCCTTATGCAACACGCCGGATCGTCATCAGCCCCCACTGGCTCTGCTGGGCCGTGAGCTCCGCCTGCCAGCCCTGCTCCAGCAGCGCCTGCTGCAGAGCCGGGGCCTGATCCACCAGCAGGCCGCTGAGCAGGCCGACGCCGTGGGGGGCCAGCACCGTCTCAAAGGCCGCGCAGAGGGCCTGAATCACCGGCGCCAGGATGTTGCAGAGCAGCAGATCGGCCGGCTGGCTGTCGAGCAGGGCAGCCAGTGCCTCCACCGAGCCCTGGCCCACCGACACCTGGGCTGAGAGGCCGTTGAGGGCTGCATTGTCGGCGGTGGCCCGCACCGCCAGGGAGTCGGTATCGGCGGCCGCCACCGAGGCCACGCCCAAGCGCAGGGCTGCCAGACCCAGCACGCCGCTGCCGCAACCGAGGTCGGCTACACGCAGGCCCGCCAGGCCCGGAGGGGATGCCGCCAGCTGCTCAAGGGCCTCCAGGCAGAGACGGGTGGTGGGATGGCTGCCGGTGCCGAAGGCACTGCCGGGATCCATGGCGATCACCAGGCGATCGGCATGCTCGGGCGGACAGGGCAACCAGGCCGGCAGGATCAGCAGGCGCTGGCCCACCGGGTCGGCCTGCCAGTGCTGCTTCCAGCTGAGGCTCCAGTCTTCGTCGGCCTGCTCACTCCAGCGGATCGGCGGCAGCACAAGGCCAAAGGTCTGTGCCAGGGGAGCCAGGGCGCGCTCCAGCTGGGAGCGCTCCGGTTGGGGCCAATCGATGGCCGGCAGCCAGGCCACCAGCTGCCGCTCAGCGGGATCTTCGGGCCGGTGCTGCACGGCCACGCGGGAAATCCCCAGGGCCCCGAGCTTCCATAGCAGGGATTCCTCAAGCTCCGGTAGCACCGCCAGCTCCAATTGCCACCAGCTGGGACCGGCGCCGAATGGGGCACCGCCAGACGCGGCCACCATCAGAGCGTGACCGGGTGAGCTTCCTGGATGCCGTTGATGGCGTGAATCGTGGCCAGCAGGCTGGCGGGGATCGGGTCATCCACGCTGAGCACCATCACGGCATCACCGCGCACGATGCGGCGACCCACCTGCATCGAGGCAATGTTGACGTTGTGCTCGCCCAGCACCGAGCCCAGGTGGCCAATGATGCCAGGCATGTCGCGGTGGCGGGTGAACAGCATGTGGCGGCTGGGGGCCACGTTCACCGGGAACTCATCGATGGTGGTGATCCGCAGTTCACCGTCGGCGAACACGGCTCCAGTAACGGTGTGGTCGCCGTTTGCCCCCTTGGAGCTGAGCTGCAGCGAGCCGCCGGCGTAATCGCGACTGGCATCGTCCTTCACCTCCAGCACGTGGATACCGCGCTCCTTGGCCTCGAGGCTGGCGTTTACGTAGTTGATGCTGTCGCCCAGGGCCGTGGACAGCAGGCCCTTGAGGGCCGCCACCACCAGGGGCTGGGCGGGATGGGCGGCGAAGTCGCCCTGGAGCCGCACCTCCAGCTCGTTGATTGGGCCCCCGGCGAGCTGGCTCAACAGTTGCCCGAGGGTTTCAGCCAGCTGGAGGTGGGGCTTGAGCTGCTCCATCACCTCGGCGTTGAGACCAGGGATGTTGACGGCACTGCGGGCGGGCAGGCCCAGGAGCACGTCGCGAATCTGCTCGGCCACATCGATCGCCACATTCTCCTGGGCCTCTTCGGTGGAGGCACCCAGGTGAGGGGTGAGGATCAACCGCTCCCGCACCTGGCGCAGGGGCGAATCGGCAGCGAGGGGCTCATTGGCATACACATCAAGAGCGGCGCCGCCGATGGTGCCGTTCTCCACCGCTTCGGCCAGGGCCGCCTCATCGATGATGCCGCCGCGGGCGCAATTGACGATGCGGGCTGTTGGCTTCATCGTCTTGAGCAGCGCGGCGTTCACCAGGTTCTCGGTGTCCGGCGTGCGCGGCAGGTGCAGGCTGACGAAGTCGGCTTCGGCGAACAGGGCAGGCAGGGGCAGCAAGCGCACCTGCATCTGCTGGGCCCGTTCCGCAGACACGAAGGGGTCGTAGGCCATCACGTCCATACCCATGGCCTTGGCGACCCGGGCCACGTGGGAGCCGATCTTGCCCAGGCCCACCACACCGAGTTTCTTCTTATAAAGCTCGTTGCCAACGTATTTCTTGCGATCCCAGCCGCCGGCCATGGTGCTGGCGTGGGCGTGGGGCACATGGCGCGAGAGGGCCAGCATCAGCGCCAGAGCCTGCTCAGCGGCGGCAATCGTGTTGCCCTCAGGGGAGTTCACCACCAGCACACCCCGCTTGGTGGCCGCTGGCACATCCACGTTGTCCACACCAACACCGGCACGACCGATGATCCGCAGCTTGTCGGCGGCCTCAATAATGTCGGCGGTCACCGTGGTGCCTGAGCGAATCATCAAGGCGTCGTAGTCGCCAATGACCGCCTTGAGCTCTTCGGGCGGCAGGCCGGTGCGCACATCCACCGTGGCCACCTGGGACAGGATGTCGATCCCCGCCTGGTCGATGGGATCCGAAACGAGAACCTTTGTCATGCCCGGCGATGGGGTGGGTGAGCCGGCGGTGCAGTGTAGTGAGCGGCGAGAATCCCCCCATCCCCAAGGAGTCGAGCGCAGCGTGGGCACGAGTGTGGTGGTGGTGTTGAACGACCGCAAACGGCTGCATCAGCTGAAGGATCGACTGGCGGAGGTGCAGCCACCGATGGTGCGGTTGGAGGCCATCGGCGCCGGCGAGCAGACCCTGGCCGAGGTGGAGCGGCTCAATCCAGCGGTGGCCCGGCGCAACCGCCAGCGCTCCATGGCCCGCTGGCTGATCCCCTTCGGCTTCCTGGCCGGCCTCACCTTCACCTACATCACCGACCTCGACACCTTTGCCTTTGCTGGCGCCTGGAGTCAGCACCTGATCGGCGCCCTGCTGGGCATGGGCTCGGGCTGGATGGGCAGCTTCGCGGCCGCGGCAAGCGTGCGTTCGGAAGAAGACGACCGCATCCGCAGCCTGCGCAACCGGGTCGAGGAGGGCAACTGGCTGCTGCTGGCAGAAACCGCCAATGGCGTTGAAATGCCGTGGATCAGCCTGCAGCAGGCCAAACCGCTGGCCGTGGTGCGTCTGGGTGATGGCTAAGCAGGCGTGGATCTGATGCTGCCGCGCCGCGACCTGCTGGCTGGAAGCCAGCACCCGCAGGATCTGGAGGCCGTGATCGAAGCGGCCGACCAGGCCCTGCGCACCTGGGAGCCGGTGTGGACAACCTTTGTGGAGGCCGAGGTGTGCGAGGAGGCCGAGCAACGGCTGGGCGACCTGAGCGAACTCAGCCTGAGCAGCTGCGGTGGCTACCCCGGAGCGGAGCGGCGACGCCTGCTGCTGCAGCGCCGCGAAGCGGCCCTGGAGCCCAACACCGTGCCCCAGGCGCTGATGGGTCTGGAGATCAGCGGCAACTTCCTGTTCGATCCCGCCGAACGCACCGATTTCCGCGCAGGTCTGCTCGCCCTGGGTGCACAGTCCGGCACGCTGGGCGACCTGTGGGTGCGGGGCGACCGGGGCGCCCAGGCGGTGCTCACCGCCCAGCAGGCCATGGCCCTCGATGGGCTACGCACCACGGTGCGCACGGTGGACGTGCAGCTCGAAGCCCGGCCCCTCGATCAGCTGCAGCTGCCCGCCCCGCGTCAGCCGCGGCGCTTCCACACCGTGGAAGCCTCCCTGCGCCTGGATGCGGTGGCCTCAGCGGGCTTCGGGATCTCGCGCAGCCGCATGGCCGAGCTGATCCGCCAAAGCAGCGTGCGACTCAACTGGCAGCCCATCTCCAACCCCAGCCGCCTGCTGGCGGTGGGCGATCGCGTGCAGCTGGAGGGCCGAGGCGAGCTGCGGCTTGAGACCATCACCGCCACCAAGCGGGAGCGCTGGCGCATCGAGCTGGTGCGCTGCTGAAGGGATGGGGAAAATCCCCTGCGTGCCGGTCTGTAAAGTGAGCTCGCTTCTGGGGCGATTAGCTCAGAGGTAGAGCACTACCTTGACACGGTAGGAGTCACTGGTTCGATTCCAGTATCGCCCATTCTCTCGATTCAAGATCAGCTGCGGTGTCCGAGATGGCAGTCACGGCAAGCGATTTGACCGTGGTTGTAGGCCTGGCACGCTCCGGGATCGGCGCTGCTCGCTTATTGCACCATCTGGGGCGCGCCGTGCTGGTGATCGACAGCCAGAGCGGTCCTGCCCTCGAAGCCAAAGCCGCCGCGCTGCGGCAGAGCGGCATCCCTGTCCAGCTGGATGCCCCCCTTCATCCCGACACCTTTGCTGCCCTGAAAGCGCCCCTGGCTGCGGTGGTGGTGAGTCCGGGGATCCGCTGGGATCACCCCACCTTGGAAGCGCTGCGCCGCCAGGGCGTCCCCACCCTGGGTGAACTCGACCTGGCCTGGCAGGCCAACGCTGCTGCCGTGCCCTGGATCGGCATCACCGGCACCAACGGCAAAACCACCGTCACCCACCTGGTGAGCCACCTGCTGCAGCACGCCGGCCTGGATGCCCCCATGGGCGGCAACGTGGGCTTTTCCGCCGCCGAGCTGGTGCTGAAGCAGCGGCAACGCAGCACAGCGCCGCCGGACTGGTTGGTGATGGAGCTCAGCAGCTACCAGATCGAAGCCGCCCCGCAGGTGGCCCCCGACGTGGGCATCTGGACCACGCTGACACCGGACCATTTGGAGCGCCACGGCAGCCTCGAGGCGTACCGCGCCATCAAACGCAGCCTGCTGGAGCGCTCCAAGCTGCGCATCCTCAACGCCGACGACGCCGATCTCCGGGCCCATGCCGCCAGTTGGGACCAGGCGACCTGGATCACCGCAGGCCGCCGGGACGACCTGCCCTGCACGCTGCAAGCCAACCTCTGGATCGAAGACGGCCAGGTGATGCGCGCCGTCCAGTCCGGCCCCGGCACTGCCGCCGAACCCTTGATGGCGGCCGACTGCCTGGCCATGCCTGGAGCCCACAACCGCCAAAACCTCCTGATGGCGGCCGCAGCCGGACTGGCCGCTGGGCTCTCGGGCCCCCAGATGGAGGAGGCCTTCCGGGCTTTTCCAGGCGTACCCCACCGGCTCGAGCGCATTCGCGACCAACAGGGCGTCCACTACTTCAACGACAGCAAAGCCACCAATTACGACGCTGCCGAAGTGGCAATCCATGCCCTGGAGGGTCCTCTGGTGGTGCTGGCCGGCGGTGAATCGAAACGCGGCAATCCCGCAGGCTGGCTCGCCGCGCTGCAGCAGAAAGCCGCTGCGGTGGTGCTCTTTGGCGCCGCTCAAACGGAATTCAAGCGACTGCTCGAGGAGGCTGCATTTCCGGGAGTGGTGCAGTGCTGCCCGGGCCTGGCCGAGGGGGTTCCCCTGGCCGCCCAACTGGCAACGACCCAGCACTGCATCGCTGTGCTGCTGTCACCGGCCTGCGCCAGCTTTGATCAGTACAGCGACTTCGAGGCCCGCGGCGATCACTTCCGGCAACTGGTCACCGCGCTGTAGCGCCCCAGAGGTCGACCTCTAGCATCGGCCCTAGAGCCGTCCGCTGCGACGCCCATGACCTATTGGTTGATGAAGAGCGAGCCCGATGTGTACGGGATCGACCATCTGCAGCGGGAAGGCACCACGCTCTGGGATGGCATTCGCAACTACCAGGCCCGCAACTTCATGCGGACCATGGAGATCGGTGACCAGGCTTTCTTCTACCACTCCAACACCAAACCACCCGGCATTGTGGGCCTGATGGAGGTGATCGAAACCCAGCTTCTTGATCCCAGCCAGTTTGACCCCAGCTCGAAATACTTCGACCCCGCCGCCACTCCGGAACGTCCCCGCTGGGACTGCGTCCGGCTGCGGTACGTGCGCCACTTCGACAGCCTGCTGAGCCTGGATGCCCTACGGGACAACTTCAGCCCAGAGGAATTGGGGGTTGTGAAGCGAGGCAATCGGCTTTCGATCCTGCCAGTTAGTTCCAGCAGCGCCGAGCAGCTATTCGCCCTGCTCGAATCGGCATGAGCACTCTGGCGCCACGCAGCCAGCAGCCACTGGCGATCCGCAGCGCGGTCGAGCGGGGCTGGGCTGCCTTTGGCCGCTGCCCCTGGGGGCTGATGGGGTTCACCCTGATCAGCGGGAGTGTGAATCTGCTGAGCCAGCTGCTCTACCGCCATGAGAGCAACCTGGTGATCTCGCTGCTGGGGCGACCCGATCCCCTGCCGATTGCCCTGGCGGGCATCGCCTGGATCCTCTATGTGGTCACAAGTTTGTGGCTCGTGGTGGGGTTGATGCGTGGAGCACTGCTGGCCCTCAACCAGCAGCGGCCCCGGCTGGGCGACCTGCTGTGGGTGGACGGGCGGGCCATGCTGCGCTGTTTCGGGATGCTGGTGCTGATCCTGGCGGTGCTGGCGCTGATCGTGCGCCTGGCCCAGGCCAGCTCGTGGTTGCTCACCTTGATCCAACCAGCGCTAGCCCCGCTGCCCCTGCTGGCGGGCCTTGCCGCTGCCATCTACTTCAGCGCCGACCAGATTCTGAGCCTGCCGCTCACCCTGATCGGCGGGCTCAATCCCTTGGCGGCCTTCCGTTGCAGCCGGGCTGCAACAGACCCTCACTGGCTCCAGGCCCTGGGGCTGGCCCTGGTGCTGCTCGGCATGGTGCTGGCCGGTTTCTTGGTGCTGCTGGTGGGGCTGGTGGTGACCCTGCCGCTGGCAGCCTGCACCCTCACGGCGGCCTACCAACAGCTGTTCGGCCCCGAAGACCGGGGCCGGCTCACGGGCTCCTGAAACCGGCCTGGGCGGGGAACAGATTGGCCAGGTAGCAGCGAGTAACGCCGCGGCTGTTGAGGCCGTTCTGCACCAGAAAGCCAGCGAGTGCTGCCTGGAACAGGCGGTATTGATCCCAGTTGGGGTGCTGCGCAATGAAATCGCGCATCGACGCCAGCAGCACCTCCGGCACCTCGGTGTGAAAACTGACCATCGCAGGAGCCGCTAATTCAGGCTCCTCAGCCGCCTGGGCGATGCCAGCCCCCTGGGCAACACCTGCTGCGTGGGCAACACTTTTGGACTGCAACGCCATTGGGGCTCGACAAAGACTTGGCACCAGTTCTCCATATCCGCTCACAACCGTCAAATCGCCGCTCCACGCCCCACCACCAGGGCTCCCAGGCTGAGATCGCCTGCCCCTCAAGGGGCTTTCACCGGGCCCACCCCGCCGGGGCCGCTGCGGGAGGAGACCTCGGGCGCTGTCAAGGGGAAAGCAAACAACGGCACCGTTCTCCCCAGCACCCAGCCCCAGAACCCCATCCGGGAGCGTGGACTGGGGAAAACCTGGGCAAAACGCCAGCGGTTCTTGGGGGGCAAGCGGGAAAGCGACCATGATCAGCAGTGCTGATCAACACCCAGATCGGCTGGGTCTCAGCTGGGATCATCCTGGGCCAAGGCCGACACGAGAGCCGCCACCAGGGCCACGCTGGCCTCCGGCCGCCAGCCGCCCTCCACGGCCCGGCTCTGGGAAGCCGGCGTGAGCACAAACCGGAGCTGCCACATCTCGCGGTCGCCCTCCAGGGCCATCCAGAGCGGACCTCGCTCAAGCTCCATGCTGATCGCCTCCTCGGCCATCAGCTGGTCGAGCAGGCCACGATGCTCCTGCACCAAGTGGACCAAACCCTCTTGCAGCCCCCGTGCCTCTTCGGCGGTGAGCTCCACCGCCCAATCCTGGCCGCCGACCAATACCGCAAAGGGGTGGCGGGCAGGGTCCACCTGCCAACGCCACCCCTCACCCTCCTGAATCTCCATCCTGAACCTGCCTGGGCCAGGCTTAGCCAGGCAGCAGGTCGGGCTGATCCTGCTCGTCGCTGAGCTCAACGATGGCCCGCTGCACGGGCTTGATCATCGAGTCGTCGAGCAGACCGTCGAAATCATCGAAGCGACGCTGCTTGGCCCGGAAGGCAATGCGCACTGTGGTGAGGTAACGGTTGCTGGAATGGCGGATCAGGCTTTCAGCCCGCTGGGCCAGTTCCTTGGGATTGAGATCAAGACCGCTCTGCATAAACACCACCTCAATAGGGGCAGCGTAGGTCAGCAGCGGCAATCCAGCGGTTAGAAGGGAGCCATGGCCGGCACCCTGGCGATCGATCTGGGCAGCACCACCACGGTGGTGGCTTACCAGGCAGCTGGCGCCGCGGCGCAGCTGCTGGCCTTGCCGCCCTACAGCACCAGCGAGCCGGTGGTGGTGCCCACCCTGGTCTGGCTCAGCGAACCCGCCCCATCCCAGCCCCTGATCGGACGCCAGGTGCTCGAGGCCGGCCTAGCCCATGGCGACGGTCCCGAGCTGCACCGCGACTTCAAACGCCACATCGGCGCCGCCCCAGGAGTCGGATCTGCCGCCCTCGACCCCTGCCCAGGCGCCGACCTGCCCCTTTCGCCGGAGCAAGCCGGCGCCCTGCTGCTGCGTCGGCTCTGGGCAGCACTGCCCGCCGACCTGGAGCCGCAGCGGTTGGTGCTCACGGCCCCGATCGATAGCTACCTGCGCTATCGCCAATGGCTGCAAGAGGTGTGCAGCGCATTGGCCGTGCCCGAACTGGCCCTGGTGGACGAACCCACCGCCGCCGCGATCGGGGCGGGCTTGCCAGCCGGCAGCACGGTGCTCGTGCTGGACCTGGGTGGCGGCACCATCGACCTCTCCCTGGTGGCCCTGGAGGGGGGCGAGGGCCGGCCGGCACCAATGGCCCAGCTGCTGCGCTTTGCCGGCCGCACGTTGGGGTCCAGCCGCCAGGTTCTGCGCTGTGCACGGGTGATCGGCAAGGCAGGCCTGGCCCTGGGCGGCCGGGATCTCGACCGCTGGATCGCCGCCGAGCTCTGCCCTGGAGCACCGCTGGATGGTGCGCTGCTCCAGGCAGCGGAAAGCCTGAAGTGTCAGCTCAGCAGCCAGGAGGAGGCCCTGGCGCTCTGGAGCCCCCCCGGGCCAGGCCAACCGCCCCAGCCCCTCCGACTGAGCCGCAATGGCCTGGAGGAGCTGCTGCGGCAGCGGGGTCTGCTTGCCCAGCTCGATGGCCTTTTGGAGGAGGTGCTGGCCGCGGCCCGGCGCGAGGGCTTGGCCCTGCAGCAGATCACGGCCGTGCTGCCGGTGGGGGGAAGCAGCCGCATCCCCCTGATCCGCCAGTGGCTGAGCGAGCGCTGCGGCGGCGTGCCCCTGCGCGACGAGCGTCCGGTCGAAGCGGTGGCCCTCGGCGCCCTGGCGCTCACCCCTGGCGTGCAGGTGCGCGACGTGCTGCGCCATGGCGTCAGTTTGCGCTGCTGGGACCAGCGCTCCGGTCGCCACCACTGGCAACCCCTGTTCGTGGCTGGGCAACCCTGGCCCAGTGAGCGACCGCTGGAACTGGTGCTGGCCTGCAGCAGCCCCAACCAACGGGCGCTGGAGCTGGAGTTGGGGGAACCCGACAACGAGCAGCGCAGCGAAGTGGTGTTCGAGAGCGGGCTGCCAGTGCTGCGCCAGCGGCCGGCTGGCCAGGGCCGGGTGCGGGCCTGGAGCACCCAGCCGCCGCCCCTAGCCTTAAACACCCCGGGCCAGCCCGGCGAGGACTGCCTGCGGCTGGCCTTCCAGGTGAATGGTCAGGGCCAGCTCGTGCTGGAGGTCACCGACCTGCGCAGCGGCCGAACTGCCCCGGCGCGGGTGCTGGGAGCCGTGCGCTGAGCCTCCATGCGCCCAATTAGTGGACGCCACAGGCGCTGCCCCCGCAAGGGTGCATTTCGACCCGTGCGCCCATAAAACGGAGGCTGTGTCCATGAGCCTCGCCTTGGCCCTGCGCCGCCACAGGCTGCCCCGATTCTGGCTGGGTCTCACCCTGGGCCTGGTGGCCAGCGGCGTCGGGGCGGCCTACTGGTGGGAGCAACAGCTGCCGCAACGCCTGGAGCAGGCTGCCCTGGGCGGCGATCTCGAAGCCTGCCTGCGCTACAGCGAACAACTCGAGGCCCTGCGCTGGCTCGGTGGCCAGGCCCCGGCAGAACAGGGCAGCTGCCGGCGCCGCAAGGCCGCCCGGCTCTGGCAGCAACAGCAATGGGGTCCTGCCCTGCAACTGCAGCTGCAACTGGTGAACTCCCAGGCCGGCCAAGCGGCCGACCGCCAACAGTTATTGGTGTGGCAGCAGTCTCTGCAACAGAAGGCGCTCAGCCGCTTCCAGGAGGGAGACCTGCCCGGCGCCCTGGAGCTCCTGGCCGTGATGGGGGACGACCAGCGGAGCGACGGCAACAGCCTGGGCGACAAGTTGAACGAAAACTGGACCCGCAACCGACTGCAGTTTGAGCGAGCCAAACGCCTTGGCGATCAACAGCGCTGGTGGGAAGCCCTCGATGCCCTGACCCGCATTGACCATCCCTGGTGGAAAACCCACAGCCGCGACATGCAGGCCAAGGTGAAGCAAGGCATCGAGAGCCTCCAGGGCCAGGAGCGCGAACGGGACGCCCACGGCCAACTGCCGCACACGGTGCCCGCCTCACAGCTCGACGCCCAGGTGCGCCAGCGGATTGCCAGCGGCATGGACGAATGGTCGGCGTTTCAGGCCGCCTGCCGGGCCCTGGGCGGCAAGGTGGTGGAAGCCGGACCGGAAACGGCCTGCCAGCGGTGAGTCGCGCATGACAAGATTGGCGCCGTCTCCACGCTTCGAGGCCATGCAGCCAGGTGATCAAGTCAAGGTCTCCCACAGCGTGGTCGTCTACCACCATCCCCAGCACCGCGGTGAGGCCTTTGACCTGCAGGGTCAGCACGGCGAGGTGGTAACCGTTCTCAATGAGTGGAAGGGACGGGTGATCAGCCCAACCCTGCCGGTGGTGGTGGCCTTCGGCAAATTCCGGGCCCACTTCCGGGGTGACGAACTCGAGCTCGCCTAGATCTCCGGGCGCACCAGGTACACCCCTTCCTCCCCATCGATCCCCTGCAGGCAGAGCTGGATTGATTCGTGGCGGCTTGTTGGCACCACCCGACCGCAGAAGTCGGGTTGGATCGGGAGCTCCCGATGGCCACGATCCACCATGGCCAGCAAGCGCACCCGCTTCGGCCGTCCCCAGGCCTGCAGAGCTTCAAGGGCTGCCCGGACTGTGCGTCCCGTGAAGATCACATCGTCCACCAGCACCACCTCACGCCCATCCAGCGCCACCGGCAGATCGGTGGGCTGGGACAGGCGGGTTCCCACCCGCTCCAGATCATCCCGATGGAAGGTGGGATCCACCGTGCCCTGATCGATTGGGTGAGCCGTCATCGCAGCCAGGCGCTGGGCCAACACTGCGGCCAACGCCACACCGCGGGTGGGGATTCCCAGCAGCACCAGGGACCGACTGTCGGTGACACGCTCCAACACCTGGGAGGCCAGCCGGTCGAGGGTGCGTCCCAGATCCTGGGACGAGAGCAGTTCAAGCCGATCCATCAACACCTCTTGCTTATTGCCAAAGGCAGTGCTTATTGCCAAAGGCTGTGCTTATCGCCAAAGGCTGTGCGTGTCGCCAAAGGCTGACCGTACCGGGGTCGGCGGGGATCGCAGCACATCTGCACTGTAGGTTGGATTTGGAAGGCGTTGGCTCAACGCCGCTAGGTGAGACGGGTGACAACAATTCCCTCCCAGCAGCAATCCACCCTGAACGCTGGCTCTCCCCCGGCGTTTCGAGAATCTGCGTCTGTCGCCCCTGTCGTTCTCGCCATCCTGGATGGCTGGGGCTATCGCCACGAGGATGAACACAACGCCATCCGCGCCGCCAGCACCCCGGTGATGGATGCCCTGTGGCACGCCTATCCCCACACCCTGATTGAAGCCAGTGGGGCGGCCGTTGGCTTACCCGACGACCAAATGGGCAACTCGGAAGTTGGGCACCTCACCATCGGCTCCGGCCGCATCATCCGCCAGGAGCTGGTGCGCATCAGCCAAGCCGTCAAGGACGGCAGCCTCGCCGCCAACCCCGCCCTCAACGCCCTGGCCGATGGCCTGATCCAACGGGGAGGCACCCTCCACCTGATCGGCCTCTGCTCCGACGGGGGCGTCCATAGCCACATCACCCACCTGAGTGGGCTGCTGCGCTGGGCTGCAGCGCGGGGCCTGTCTGATGTGTGCGTGCATGTCATCACCGATGGCCGCGACACCGACCCGAGCAGCGCCCCCCGATTCGTCGCCCAGGTGCAGGATCAGATCAGCCGGGCTGGCGTCGGGCGGATCGCCACGCTGTGCGGGCGCTACTGGGCGATGGACCGCGACAACCGCTGGGATCGCACCGAGAAGGCCTACCGCCTCTACACCGAACCAGCCCCGATCTCCGAGCTCAGCCCTGTCAATGCCATCCATGCCTCCTATGCCCTGGACATTGGCGATGAATTCCTGGAGCCCCTGCGCCTGGCCGAGGGGCTCATTGAGGCGGGCGATGCCCTGGTGTGCTTCAACTTCCGCCCCGACCGGGTGCGCCAGCTGATTCGGGCCCTGGTGGTGCCCGAGTTTGACGGCTTCGAACGGGAGGCGATCACCCCACTCGACGTGGTGACCTTCACCCAATACGAGAAGGGCCTGCCGGTGGCGGTGGCCTTCCCACCGGAATCCCTGGACGGCCTGCTGGGACAGGTGGTCTCCGAGTCGGGACTGCGTCAGTTCCGCACCGCCGAAACGGAAAAATATCCCCACGTCACCTATTTCATGAATGGGGGGATCGAGCAGGCCTTCCCAGGCGAAGACCGCCACCTGGTGCCCTCACCCCGCGTCGCCACCTACGACCAATCCCCCGCCATGTCGGCGAGCCAACTCACCGACAGCTGCATCGCTGCGATTCAGAAGGGCATCTACTCCTTGGTGGTGATCAATTACGCCAACCCAGACATGGTGGGCCACACCGGCAAGATGGATGCCACCACAGAAGCGATCAGCACCGTGGATGCCTGCGTGGGCCGGCTCATGGAGGCCACCAATCGGATGGGTGGCACCCTGTTGATCACCGCCGACCACGGCAACGCCGAGACGATGGAAGGGCCCGATGGCCGCCCCTGGACTGCCCACACCACCAACCCGGTGCCCGTGATCCTGGTGGAGGGCGAAAAGCGCAAACTTCCCGGCCACGGCACCAATGTGCTGCTGCGCGACCAAGGCGGGCTGGCCGACATCGCCCCGACCATCCTTGAGATCCTGAACCTGCCGAAACCGGCAACGATGAGCGGCGCGTCTCTGGTTTTGCCCGCCGGCACCACTGCCGACGCCAGCCGCATCCCCCAGACCCTGGGCGTTTAGCCTGCATCCATCAGTGGAGAGGCCATGATCACGTCTGTGTTGTCGTGGGTTTGGATCGGCAGTGGCGTCCTGCTGATCATCAGTGTGCTGCTGCACAGCCCCAAAGGCGACGGCATGGGCGGTCTGGCCGCCAGCGGCGGGTCCATGTTCACCAGCGCCCGCAGCGCGGAAGCGACCCTCAACCGCATCAGCTGGACGCTGCTGGCCATTTTTCTGGGGCTGGCCGTGGTGCTCAGCGCCGGCTGGCTGAGCTGAATCCCCACCGCACGCCCGCCCAGATGACGATGCCGCGCCGCAACGTACTAGTGGCCCTGGGATCCAGCCTAGGGGGCTTTTTCACAGGCGCCTCCAAAGCCGAAGCCGCCTCCAAAGCCCAAGATCCGGCCTGGCAGCTCAGCGAAGCCGTCTGGAAACAACGGCTCAGCCCAGCCGCCTACAAGGTGCTGCGCCAGGAAGGCACCGAACGCCCCTTCTCCAGCCCATTGAACGGCGAAAAACGCGCGGGCACCTATGTCTGCGTCGGCTGCTCCCTACCGCTGTTTAGCTCCAAGGCCAAATACGAAAGCGGCACTGGTTGGCCCAGCTTCTGGCAACCCCTGCCCAACGGCATCGCCACCAAGCTGGATTTCAAGCTGATCGTGCCGCGCACCGAATACCACTGCCGGCGCTGCGGCGGCCACCAGGGCCATGTCTTCGACGACGGCCCCAAGCCCACCGGCAAGCGTTACTGCAACAACGGAGTGGCGCTCACGTTCAAGCCAGGCTGATCGCTCAGCAGCAGCTCCACATCCTCCAGCCCGGAGGCCAACTGGGTGGCCCTGCCGACCAGCGCGGCCAGCAGGCTGCGCAGATGGGGGCTGGCGACAAACTCCCGTTTCACCACCAGGGCCTCCCCTACGGACATCGGCAGGGAGAGGGGCAGGCGCACGGAACCATCCAGGAAGCCAGTCACCTGCATCAGGGGCGTGCCGAAGGTGATCATCAACTCCTCCACCGGCACCGTGCCAAACCAGGAGGCCTGCTGGAAACGCCGATTCCGCTCCGAACACGACCAGAGGTTGTGGTCTTCGAGGATGCGTTGGGCCTTGGGAAAGGCGCCATCGGGCAACGGCAACACGGGGTAGTCGTCTAGATCCGCGAAGGCGAGCTGATCACCGCGCTCCAGGAGCGGGTGACCGTGCTTCACCATCAGGTGCAGCGGCATGGCCGTGAGCTGGATCGCTTGCAGGTCGAGATGGTCGGGGAGATCGGGTGCGGAGCACAACCAGGCATCGATCACGCCATGGAGCAACAGCTCCCGGGGCCGCCGGCATTCGAAATAATTGGTGTTGCCGCACCTCCAGGCGTCGGGCAGCTGCGCGACCAGCAAATGGCTGCACCAGTGCTGGCTGTCGAGGCGCAGGCCATGGCCTTGCCGCCAGCGCAGCAGCTGATGCACGGCGCGCTCCAGATCAATCAGCGCCTGATCTCCCTGCAAGCACCATTCGCCTGAGCGTTTCTCCATCGCCAGC
>JBIPLV010000144.1:0-4481 GCA_044369475.1 Cyanobium sp.
CCGTTGAGGTAATAGATGGCGCTCAGATGGGCATTGGGATGGTGGTGCCGGCCCACCACCTGCCCCGCCTCACTGAGCACGGGCCAGCAGCGTTGGATGTGCAGGGCCAACCTGGAGCGATCAAAGCCCAGCTGCTGCAGGTAGGCCTCGGCATGAGCCACCAGCGTCGCGATCAACGGGCCGAAGTCAGGGTGCTGCTGCAGTTGCCAGACCCCATTGAGATCACCTGTCCAGGCACAACCGTGATCAGGATTCGAGGTGGCCTCGCCCCGAAGCCGATGTATCGCCTGGATTTGCAAAGCCGTGTCGATCGGATCAGGAGCCAACTGCACCCGGCCAAGGGCCACCGGGAACAGAGGCTCGATCGCCAGTTCCACCAGCCCAGGCAACGGCAGAAACATCGCGAACCTCCACGGAAATGAAGATCAGCATCCGATGCCGGGTGCTGCTGGGCGTCGCCCAATGGGGCAGCAGCCTGAAAGGGAGAATCCCCGGAAGTCCCGAAGCGGTGTTACACGCCGAGCGTGCATGGACCGCTGAGGGGATTCCGGGGATTCAGTGGAACCAGAAGGGCCGTTGTGCCGAGCGGTTCAGGCCATGGCGGCGGCACCGCCCACCACTTCGAGAATCTCCTGGGTGATGGCCGCCTGACGCGCCTTGTTGTAGTCGAGGGTGAGGGTCTTGGCGAGCGCCTTGGCGTTGTCGCTGGCGTTGTTCATGGCCGTCATCCTGCTGGCGAGCTCCGAAGCGGCAGCCTCCTGAAGGGAGCGCAGCAACTGGTTTTCCAGATAGAGCGGCAGCAGAGCATTCAGCAACTGATCCGGGCTCTGCTCGAACACGATGTCGGACGGCAGTTTGGGCTGCTCGTTGGCGGCCGTGCCCATTTCCACACCCAGTTGGCCATCGCGGGTGGTGAGACGGAAGATTTCGTCTTCCGGAATGGCAATGCCCTGGGGATCCAGGGGCAGCAGGGTCTGGATGACCGGCTTGGAGCTCACCAGGTTGATGAACTTGGTGAAGATGATCTCCACCCGGTCGGTTGTGCCGGAGAGAAACTCCGCCAGCACCTCGTTGGCGATGCCCATCGCCTCATTGGCCTTGGGCACCTGCTCGAGGCCCGTGAAGGTGGCCCGAATGGTGTACAGGCTGGCACGGTTCTGGAAATAGGTGATCGCCTTGCGGCCGATCAGCACCAGATCCACCGCATAGCCCTGGCCCTTGAGCTCGGCAACGCGCTGCTCGGTGCGCTTGATGATGTTGGCGTTGTAGCCACCGCACAAACCGCGATCGCCGGTCACCGCCATCAGGGTGATGGTGGCCACGTCGCGCTGTTCCAGCAGGGGAGCATCAGCGTCTTCGAAGCGCATGCGCGACTGAAGATTTTCCAGCACGCGGGCGAGGCGGTCGGCGAAGGGCCGGCTGCGCAGCACCTGCTCCTGGGCGCGGCGCACCTTGGCGGCCGCCACCAGACGCATGGCCTCGGTGATCTTGCGGGTGTTCTTGACCGAACTGATCCGGTCGCGGATGTCCTTGAGGTTTGCCATTGGTACTGCCCCTGCTCAAACGGAGGCGAGCATGGTCGACTTCACCTCGTTGATTGCATCCTTGAGCATGGCCTCAGCTTCGTCGCTGAGCTGCTTCTCGGTCTGCACCTTGGAGATGAAATCGGCCTTGTTGCTCTTGAGGTAGTCGCGCAGCTCGCGGCAGAACTGAACCACCGACTCCACGGGGACATCGTCGATCAGGCCCTTAACGCCGGCGTACACCACAGCCACCTGCTCGGCAAGAATCAGGGGGCTGAACTGGGGCTGCTTGAGGATCTCGCGCAGCCGCTTGCCGCGGCCCAGCTGCTGCTGGGTGGCGGCGTCGAGGTCGGAGGCGAACTGGGAGAACGCAGCCAGCTCGTCGAACTGGGCCAGCTCAAGCTTCAAGGTGCCGGCGATCTTCTTGATGGCCTTGGTTTGGGCGGCACCACCCACCCGGCTCACCGAGATGCCCACGTTGATGGCGGGACGCAGGCCAGAGTTGAAGAGGTCGGAGCTGAGGAACACCTGGCCGTCGGTGATCGAAATCACGTTGGTGGGGATGTAGGCCGACACGTCACCAGCCTGGGTTTCGATGATCGGCAGGGCGGTCATCGAGCCCTTGCCCATGGCGTCGCTCAGCTTGGCGGCGCGCTCGAGCAGGCGGCTGTGGCAATAGAACACGTCGCCGGGGTAAGCCTCACGGCCGGGGGGACGACGCAGCAGCAGCGACATCTGGCGGTAAGCCTGGGCCTGCTTGGTGAGGTCGTCATAGATCACCAGGGTGGCCTTGCCCTTGTACATGAACGACTCAGCAAGGGCTGCGCCGGTATAGGGAGCGAGGTATTGGAGGGCGGCCGACTCGGAAGCACTGGCGGCTACCACAATGGTGTAGTCGAGAGCGCCTTTTTCACGCAGCACTTCGACCACGTTGGCCACGGAAGCGGCCTTCTGGCCCACAGCCACGTAGACGCAGACGACGTCTTCGCCCTTCTGGTTGATGATCGTGTCGATCGCGATGGCGGTCTTGCCGGTCTGGCGGTCACCGATGATCAGTTCGCGCTGGCCGCGGCCGATGGGGATCATCGCGTCGATGGCGGTGATGCCCGTTTGCATGGGCTCGTGCACCGACTTGCGCTGGATGATCCCAGGCGCCATCGATTCGATCAGGCGAGTTTCGGTGGTGGCGATGTCACCCTTGCCGTCGATCGGCTGCCCGAGGGAATTCACCACCCGGCCCAGCATGGCGTCGCCCACGGGCACAGCGGCGATCTTGCCGGTGGCCTTGACGGTGCTCCCTTCCTGGATGCCGCGGCCTTCGCCCATCAGCACCACACCCACGTTGTCGTCTTCGAGGTTGAGGGCGATACCTTCCGTGCCGTCCTCAAACTGCACCAGCTCACCGGCCATGACCTGCTGCAGGCCATAAACCCGGGCAATGCCGTCACCGATCTGGAGAACGGTTCCGACGTTGCTGACCGAAACAGACTTGTCGTAGTCCTCGATCTGCTGCTTGAGGATGGCGCTGATCTCGTCGGGGCGGATGGAAACCATGGGAGGAAGTCCCCACAGGGGGGCTGATGGAGGGAGGGCAGTGAAGCGAAGAAGAAGACAGGAAGGGAGCTAGCTCACCTTGGCCAGCGCCAGTCCGAGCCGACGCACCTGGCCGGACAGGCTGGCGTCGATCACACGGGAGCCCATGCTCACGACGAAACCGCCGATCAGCGCAGGATCCACGGCCAGATCGAATTCGACGGTCTTGCTGCCAGCAATGGCCCGCACCTTGTCATTGAGCTGCTGCTGCTGCTCCTCGGACAGGGGCGTGGCCGAGGTGACCTGGGCCAGGGTGATGTTGCGCAGCTCCCGGTAAAGCTCCAGGAAGCGCAACAGCACCGCGTCCAACACCGCAATGCGTTGACGATCCGCCAACAACTTCAGAAGGTTTTGGAAGGACGGGGTGATTTGGCCGTCGAAGAGCTTGGCCAGGGCCGCTTTCTTGGCCTGCGGCTCGAGCACGGGGGAGGCCATGGCCGATCGCAACTCAGCGCTCTGATTCCAGAGGACCAACACGGCTCGGGCCTGTTCGGCGACCGTATCGATTTCATTCCTGGCTTCGGCCACCTGCAGCAACGCTTCCGCGTAGGGGGTGGCAATGGAGTTGAGGAGAGGCATCAGGCGTTCCCCAGGGTGTTGATGGACTGGTCGATCAAACGGGCCTGGGCGCCCTCATCGAGCTTGCCTGGCAGGGTGGCCAGGGCCTTCTCGATCGCCTGGCGCGCGGCCTCGCGGCGCAGGAGGTCGGTGACGCGGACCGCCTCAGCATTGAGGTCGGCGGTGGCGTCTTGCTTGAGGCGAGCCATCTCCTCAATGGTGCGCTGCTCGCTATCGGTGCGTACGGCTTGGGCCCGAGCCATGCCGTCGGCGCGGATCTGCTGGGCTTTCTGCTGGGCTGCGGCCAAATCGTGCTGGGCCTTGGCAACTGCGGCCGTGGCTGTCTGGAGGCGATCTTCGGCATCGCTGAGGTCGGCCAGGATCGTCTGACGACGACGCTCAAGCATGCCCCCCAGGAACCCCCTGAGGAACCAAACCAGAACCCCGATCACAATGATCAGGTTGATCAGGTTGGTGTCGAGGGGGTTGAGGTTGAAGCCAAAACCGCCGTGATGGGCAAACAGGGCGGGGGCGAACAAGGAAACACTCATTGGACTGCCAGCAGACGGTCAACGATCAGGGAGCCAAGACGATCGGCCTGACCCTGAAGAGAGGCCAAAGCTTGGTCTTTCTCGGCTTCGATCTCGCGCCTTGCCTTCTCACGCACGGCATTGGCCTCCGCCTGGGCAGCAGCCAGAGCCTCGCGATAAAGCTTGTCGGACTCCTGCTCCGCCTCGACGATCAACGCCTGGGCCTCCAGGCGCGCTTCCTTGAGCTGGCCGGCAAGATCGTCTTCCAGTCGTTGGA
>JBIPLV010000403.1:0-4429 GCA_044369475.1 Cyanobium sp.
TTCTCGGTATGTCTGCATCGCGGTCGAGAGGATGCTGCCCTTAGACCGTGTGGCAGAGAACCGGGATGCGATCTGGCGCCGCGCTCTTCTGCAATATGAAGCGGGGGAGAACTGGAAGGATTGTGACCAAGAAAGCCGCGACGCAATCTTCGAGCGGAATGACAACTACTCCGAAGAAGATCCTTGGCTCCAAGTAGTTTCTGAATTCCTAGACAAGAAGAGAAAGGCTCAGGATCTTCCAGTGCACATCCCGGCCATCCTGGAACAACTCGATGTGCCGCAGGAGCGACGCAGTAATCAGCTTTCCACCAGGATCCAGCGGCTTGCCGTGTCACTGGGATGGCGTACAGATCGGAGAACTATCAATGGGAAGCGGGTGAAGGGGTTGTGGCCACCAGCCACACCAGCCACCCCAGTGCCACACCGGGGCCAGATGATCGCCACCCCACCTGGGGGCAATGGGCAAGCGGGGTCTGCGCGACCTGCCATACCGGGCACACCGACTGAAGAAGATGTGGTGGATAGAGAGCTAGAGCTGTGCAGTGGAAACCAGGGCACCATCCCAGATACTTTTGAGCACAGCGGGGTGGCAGCGTCATCAAACCTTCCAAAACGACTGCATCGCAGTCGATCTGATGGCTTCGCCTGGGGTGGCAGCCGGTATGGCGCACCCGCCACTGGTATGGCAACAGTCGGCTCCGGCGCCGACGCATTCGCTGATGACGACGACCCCCACTGGCCGAAGCGCCAGGAGGTGGCGTGATGGCGCTGATCTCGCGAGATGGTGCCGTCGTGGCAGACGACTGCTAAAAAGCGCGTGTCAGCACTCTCGCAATGCAAGTGGGACCCACCGCTCGCCTTCTGTCTTTGTTTGCCGGAGCCTTCTTTCTGGTAACAGGATTACAAGAATGGTCTGCGCAAAGCAGCGGATCTTCTAGCTGGGGCGACGAAACCAGCTTCATAGCTTTGCAGTACCGCTCGCAGGGCAAGCTGAAGGTCGGCCTGGGTCTTGGCTGTTTCGCCCTTGCCTCTGTTGGAATCACTACCAGCAAAAAAGATGAGGACGGCTGATCGGTAGGTTGATGGGGCACCGCGATCAATCCGGCGCTGTCCTCGACCTCCGAGATAATGGTGATAATGAGTGCAGTTAATAGCACTCAGTAGTGACAACAACCGAAGCGCAGCATCGCATCAACTGCGGCTGGCATGTGGTGGATGACGATCTGCCGAACGTCCCCAACTGCGACCCGCTGGCTAGTGCGCAGGCGCGGCGTTACTGGCTGCAGTCATCCCCAGCAGCAGGCCATCAAAGCGAGGCGCACAGCCGGCACGTTCCACAGGATGCCGCCGTTGCAGGTCACACCTGATCGGTGGAAATGTGCACCGGGCAGCAACACCCGCTGCATGCGTAGGCGATACAGACTGCTGCGGCTGATCCCAAGCAGTTGGCACGCCTCGGTGGTGCCGCACCAATCAGCGGGAGACACAGTAGGAACGGCGTAGATACGATCAGTCTAGCGAGCGTGATTGCAGCTCCCAGACTGCAGCAAATGCCGCATGATCATGGTCGCTCGATCTACTCCTCAACCACCCGGCAAGTTCTCACTGCTGGAGCTGCTGAACGGCGCTAGCTACGAAGCTGGCCTTAGCAAGTTGGCCGCTGATCGTTATGGATCGCCGCAGGTCCGTGGTGCTGTCGTGCCCCACGGCCGAATGCTGCGCGATCTGAACGTGGCCAGCAGTGCTGCTGGTGGTGCGCTGGCATCAGCCACCGAGCTGGAGCGTGTGGCCGCTGCGGTCCGTCCTGCGGTGGTGCTGGAGCAGATGGGTGCCCAGCGCATCGAGGTCAGCGGTGTTGGCGATGCGGCCTTCCCGCGGTTCAGCGGCGGCAGCGGTGGTTGGCTTGCTGAGGGAGAGGCTGCACCGTCCGACAACGCCACGATCGACAGCGTGACCGCCACGCCGCACTGCGCCGCCGCCCGACTGGGGTTGAGCCGGCGCGTTCGCAACGGCGCCCGTGAGGACATCGAAGGCGCGGTGCTGCGTGAGCTGCAGCAGTGCGTCGCGGCAGTGCTTGAAGCCGGCTTCCTGGTGGGCAGCGGCGCTAATGATGAACCGCTCGGCCTGATCAATGTGCCGGGCATCGGCACGGAAACCTTCGCCGGTGCTGTTCCCACGCTGACCGAGCTGGTGGCAATGGTGAAGGACTACGCCGACGCCGATGGTGATCTGGCGGCTGCAAGGTGGTTGCTGCACCCGTCCGACTTGGCGGACCTTCTGAAGGCGCAGGTAGACCCCAACGGCGGTGAGCTGATTGTTGAGTACATCGACGGCGCCCATCGAATCCTCGGCCTGCCGGTGGTGACCACCCGGCACTTGACCGAAGGCCGCCATTTGCTGCTCGACCCGTCAGCAGTGGCGCTGGTCTACTTCGGTGGCGCCCAGGTGGTGCTGGATGAATACAGCAACTCGAAGGCCATTAGCGGTGCGGCTGAGGTCTGCGTCTTCAACTTCGCCGACGTTGCCGTGCTGCGGCCTGCTCACCTCGTGCTCGGGTCCGCGTGATCGAGCACACCAGTCCTGCGGCGGGGTGTGGTGTTCCGCCGCTTTCTTATTCGCCAAACCATGAGCGACCCAGTGCCCCATGCCATCGCCCCGCCTGATGCCTTGAAGATCACCGCCGCCGAGCGCCTGCGGCTGGCTGAACTGATCCGGCGTCGATCGCTGGCTGACCCTCAAGGCCGGCTGCCGGTGGCCGTGATCGAACGCCTGCTGCAGGAGGTGCGCCATGGGGCGTGACTACATCGAGTGGTTACGCCAGCTCCCGTGCAATGGCGGTAGCCGCCGCCGGAGTTGGGTGGGCGTCTACACCGTGGACGACGGCTTCGAGAGCTTCGAGGCATGGCAGCAGCGGATCGACATGCGCGATGCACCCCTCGGCGTCCTTGCCCGGTGGAAGCAATGGATGAATTGATGCCCCACCCCTGGGGGTTGTTTGGGTCCTGTCCCCCTATATACCGGCGGGTAATCCGACACCGTTCGCCTCAGCTAGCGTCAGACCCGAAAAGTAGACCCGTATAAATGAGATTAAGGCTGCGCAAGGTAGAGCTATCCCCCACCCATGATTTGAGGCTAGTTCAGTGATTCTCAACTGCACCGAAGCTGCGCTTCATTTGGGATTTCGATCGAGAACGACCCTGCAGCGGCTTCTACGCGATGGCCATCTAGGTGAGTACCGGGTGCCCGGTGGTGGGCGTCAGGTGCTGCTGGAGACCGATCCACCGGGGATGCCGACCCTGCGTTCGGCGGTGCAGGGACTGGTGCAGGTCCGCTACAGCTCGCCGCTGTGGCGCAGTGATGAGCCGGTGGCTTCACCGTGGGATGGGGTGGCGGAGCGGCTGAACAGCTACCTGGGTGCGAACTGGCCGACGGTGCCGTGGAGCGGTGACCAGGTGGCCACGCTGGCGCTGCTGCTGAGCATGGCGGAGGAGGGTTAGTGCCACCAACTAACACCGTTTGCCGCTAATAATTGAGTCACTATCTATTGCTAATGGCGTGCAAATGGTGCCAGGTATTGGATGGCATTTTGGGTGGCTTTGGGGTGATTGAAGAAATAAAAACCCCTGTGGTGGCAGGGGCGTGGCGGGTTTAGGGTTGCAATTAACCAGGTCAGGCGGCACCAGATGTCGTCAGGGGATGTCTGCTCCGGCACTCTGCTGTTCCGCAAAATAGGCTTGAGCCATTGCATCGTAGTATTCAATGTTCTGAATCGCACAGCCGGCTGATGTTGTACACGCTAAATCGTGCACCCGCACATCCCTATTGGCGGGCGTTGTTGATAGTGCCTGAATAACAGGCATCACAGGCGGCTTCTGCTTGTTGGGCGAGCCATGACCCTTTGAACCAAAGCGCCACTTAACGTCACCCGTTGCCACCGATTGGAACGCAGCGTCATACGAGTAGGTAAAGCCAACCGTGACGCCATTAGCGATGTCGTAAGCGAGCCGTGACTTCACACCTGAGCTGTCAGCCGTGTTCAGGTCACCGTCTTGGTAGTAGTAACCCAGTGAGAGCTTTACATCGGGCGCGATGCTGTAAGCAATGTCGCCACCGATGGTATTGAGCGGACCGCCCACATAGACGCTGTTGAGAGCAGGCACGGTATTGCTCCCCCAGCCGTACTGCCCAATCGGCATCAACCAATAGCCATTGGCACTCCACTTGTCACTGACGGCTTCTGCATTCAGTGCCAGTTGCTGAAAAAACACCGTCTGCGAGTTGCTGACATTTACCCCCGTATCCGCAGGACCTGTTGCCATCGGGCGGCTGTCATACCCGAAGTTCACCCCATACATCCAAGAGCGGTCACCATTGAGCCAGCGCTGCCCCAGACGGGTGGAGGTGGAGACGGTGCCACCAGCGACGGTGG
>JBIPLV010000145.1:0-4424 GCA_044369475.1 Cyanobium sp.
GGTGGCGCCTGGGGTGGTGGTGCCAGGGTTGGGGACATCAGGCATCGTGGGGCAGCACCACAGGCACGGCAGTCCACCATGGCGCATCCGTTGGCTGATGTTGGCGGAGCGGAGGACCCGGCGCCCGGGATTGGTGTGGGCACCTGGGCCTGGGGCAACCAGTTGCTCTGGGGATACGACCCCAGCCAAGATCCCGTTCTGGAGGCCACATTCCAGCGGGCCGTGGCCTGCGGTCTGCAGTTGTTCGACACCGCCGACTCCTACGGCACGGGCCGTTTCAACGGTCGCAGCGAGACCTTGTTGGGCCGCTTCAGCGCCGCCCTGCCTCCCCAACAGCGGCACAGGCTGTGCCTGGCCACCAAGTTGGCCCCCTTCCCCTGGCGGCTTGGGCGTCGCGGCTACCAGCGGGGTTTTGCCGCTTCGAAGCAGCGCCTCGGTGGTCGCATCGACCTGGTGCAGCTCCACTGGAGCACCGCCCGCTATGCCCCCTGGCAGGAGGCCCCCCTGCTCGAGGGCTTGGCCGATCTAGTGGAGCAGGGTGAGGCGGGCGCCCTGGGGGTGTCCAACATGGGTCCGGTGCGGTTGCGGGCTGTGCACCGCCGGCTTGCCGAGCGGGGCCTGGCGCTGAGCAGCCTGCAGGTGCAGCTGTCGTTGCTGGCCCCCGATCCGATCCGGCCCGGCGGCGTGGCCGAGGTGTGCCGCGAGCTGGGCATCCGCCTGATCGCCTACAGCCCCCTGGCTTTGGGGTTGTTGGCCCGGCCGCTGCAGGGCCAGAACTGGCCGACGGGCCCCCGAGGGGCCCTGTTTCGCCGTCTCGGCCCGGCCCTGGTGGAGCTCCAGGCAGAGATGGCCCGAATCGCTGCCAGCCACGCCGCCAGCTTGTCTGCCGTGGCCCTCAACTGGTGCCGGGCCCATGGCGCCCTGCCGATCCCAGGCCTGCGCCGGCCCGAACAGGTGGACGATGCGGCAGCTGCGCTCACTTGGTCACTGTCTGCCGAGGAGCGGGAACGCCTCGACGACTTGGCCCTGGGGCTTGAGGCCGGCATGCCAGCCAACCCCTTCCAGAGCGCTTAGCCGGCTTGGGCGGTTGGATCGAGGGTGAGCACCACGGGCATCGCTTGGGGGCGCACCAGTGGCACCACAGGATTGGCGCCTGGGTCGCCGTGGGTTTCGGCTTCGGCCGCAGCCGCTTCCGGTCCACAGGCGGCGAGCGCCTCCTGCAGCAGGGAGTCGAAGGTGGCACCGGGCAGCCGGTGGCGGGATAGCTCCAGGAACGCGCGGGCCAGGGACTCTCCGGCGGCGGCCCGCAGGGCCGGGTTGTTGTGGCGGAGCTGCAGTTCGTCTTCGATCGAGCGGATGAAGCGCTCGGTGACGTCCCGTTTGGTGGAGGCCCGGACGCGGGTGTCCTGCTCGGCCTGGGAGAGGAACGGCTGGGCATCGAGCTCCTCCAACCGGCGGCCGAGGCTTTCGAGCACCTCACGCGCCTCTTTGGCCACGTGGGCCAGCTGGCCGTCGGAGAGCCGGGGCAGGTCTGCCACATACACCTTGCCGTGATCCCGCAGGGTGAGGAAGGTGGGCCGCATGCCTCCGCGCTGGGGGGCCGGCACTGGATCACGAGGTCGCAGGGGGCGGCTGGGAGGAACGGGGCCGGCGGAACTGCGGCGGCGGGTGAGGCGTTGGCCTGAACCCAGGGATCCCTGGCCTATCCCGCTTGCAGCGCCCGAGCTGGTAGGGCCAGATCCGTTTAGGCGTTGTGGTGAACCTAGTGGTGAGCCTATTGATTGCGTCATGACGCTTCTCCTGATTTGTCTTCGTTCTGCTCGGGCGCCAACCTGCAGATCAGGGATGGCGACGGTTCGAGGTCAGCACCCTAGACAGCAGGGTTGGCCTGCCTGGCCGTTGGCCTCCAACGTGAAGCAATTTGGCAGCAGCCGCTGCTGAGCCGTTCAATCTTCGTAGGGCAGCCCCGCGACGGGTTGATCGCCAGCACGGCCGCTAGCGACCTCACCCAGGTCCCAGGCGGTGTAGCCGGCCTGCTGGCAGACGGCGAGGGCCTCGGAGACGGCGGTAGCAGGGAGCACCAGGCAGTAGCCCACCCCCAGGTTGAAGGTGTTCCAGAGATCCGCCTCCGGCACCTCGCCGGCCTCCTGGAGCCAGCTGAACAGTGGGGGGCGCTGCCAGCTGTTGGGGTCGATCACGCCATGCACGCCAGCAGGGAGGCAGCGAGGCAGGTTTTCTGGCAGGCCGCCGCCGGTGATGTGGGCCATGCCGTGGATCGGCAGGCCCTTGGCCAGGAGGGCTTTCACCAGGGCTCCGTAGAGGCGGGTGGGCGTGAGCAGGGCTTGAATGAGGGGCTGATCGCTGCCTGGCAATCGGGTGCGTTCGTCCACCGCCTGGGTGTCGAGGATCCGGCGCACCAGGCTGAATCCATTGCTGTGCACTCCACTGCTGGCCACCGCCACGATGCGATCGCCGGCAACCACGGCGCGGCCATCGATCACCGCGCTGGCCTCCACCACGGCGACGCAGAAGCCCGCCAGGTCGTAGCGGCCTGGGCCATAGAAGCCCGGCATCTCAGCGGTTTCCCCGCCCAGGAGGGCGCAGCCGCTCTGCCGGCATCCCTCGGCGATGCCTTGCACCACCTCGGCCATGGCCTCAGGGCTGAGCTTGCCGGTGGCGATGTAGTCGAGGAAGAACAGGGGCTCCGCCCCACTGGTGATGACGTCGTTGACGCACATCGCCACCAGGTCGATGCCCACGTCGTGGTGGCGGCCATGGGCCTGGGCCAGTTCGAGCTTGGTGCCGACCCCGTCGGTGCCCGCCACCAGAAGCGGCTCCTGCAGGCCGGCCGGCAGACGGCAGAAGCCGCCGAATCCGCCGAGCCCACCCATGACTTCTGGGCGGTGGGTGGCTTCCACGCTGGCGCGGATCCGATCCACAAACGCCCGGCCTGCGACCACGTCCACGCCGGCAGTGCGGTAGTCCATCCCGTTGAAGTCCATCAGGTGCTCTCTCCTGATCCTCCAACGCCAGCCGTCCGCCCCTCAGGGCGCGACCGGCCGGGCTCAGCTGATAGACGATCGCTGGATTGGCACATGCAGCGATTAGCTGCGCTGATGGCCGTCATTTGGGTCGCTGATGCCAGGGCGACTTGCCGACCCTGGCTCAGCCCTGTTAGGGCCTGCGCTGGGGGATTTGATGACAAATCCTGATCGGTTCTTGGGGTGTCGTTTTTGACCGAAACCGCCCGCGGTGGCCGTTAACTTTGCGTCGTTGTCAATTCCCGATAGGAACTCCGAACGCGAATTCGCATCTCAACTTCATTCAGTTTGAGACCGAATCCAACGCCGACGAATCACCGATTGGCTGTGAAGCATTTGCTTTTGGCTGGTGATTGCTGCTCCCGCAGCGGGTTTCGTTTGTTATGCGTCGCACCTTCTCCCTTGGGGCCCTTGCCCTGCTTCTCTCTGGTAGCGCTTTGGTTCCTGCCATCGCCGAGTCCAGCCGCGCAGCCACCACCAACGATGCCGTTGCAGTGGCCACGCCGAGTTCAGAGGTCCAAGGACCCAGCAATGACGTTGCTATTCGTGAGGCCGACACCGAATCCGCGCCTCCGGAGAACCTGATCAAGCAGGTTCCCCCCACCCCCATTGCTCCGGCTCTGAAGCCGGCTCAGCGGGTGGTGCATTCGGCCAAAGGTGAGGCCAGCTGGTACGGCCCAGGCTTCTATGGCAATCGCACCGCCAACGGCGAGGTGTTCCGTCCTGGCACCCTCACGGCTGCCCACCGCACCCTTCCCTTTGGCACCAAGGTTCGGGTCACCAACCTCTGGAATGGTCGCAGCGCTGTGGTGCGCATCAACGATCGCGGTCCCTTCCACGGCAACCGGGTGATCGACTTGGCCCATGGCGCCGCCCAGTCTCTGGGTGTTACTGCCAGTGGCATCGCCCAGGTGCGCCTCGACGTGCTCCAGTGATCTGAGCTGCTCGGCAGCTCTCCTCCAGCCCATCCGCCAACCTGGCGGATGGGCTTTGTGTTGCCGGCCCGCTGTCTTCCTGTGCAGTTGCTCCACACCCGAGACGATTTGCGCGCCTGGCGGCGTGAGCAGCCAGGTTCGGTGCAGTTCGTTCCCACCATGGGAGCCCTGCACGCGGGGCACCAGCAGCTGATCCGGCGGGCGGCGGAGCCTTTGGGTGGTGCCATCCCCCCCGTGCTGGTGAGCGTGTTTGTGAATCCGCTCCAGTTCGGCCCTGGTGAAGATCTCGACGCCTATCCGCGCGGCCTCAGCAGCGATATCACTTTGGCCGCTGCCGCCGGCGCCACGGCGCTATGGGCGCCGAGCGTGGCCGAGGTTTATCCCCAGGGAGAGGCTGGATTGACCCGGATCAGCCCGCCGCTTGCCCTGCGTCAGGTGTTGTGTGGCC
>JBIPLV010000146.1:0-4411 GCA_044369475.1 Cyanobium sp.
ACGCCACGGCCAGCCCTGCGCCCTGGCGCTCAGCCCCTCGGGCTGGCGCGAGCCCAGTGGCGGCGGCCTGCCGGTTTGCGGAATCAGCGAAGGCGCTGAGCCGGAGCTTGAGGCGGGCGTGGAGTTGCGGCACAACCTGCCGGCAGCCCTGCGATTTAGCAGCAACGGGCTGGTGCTGGATGGCGGCACGGTGCTGATCGCTGCTGAGGGCGTGGCGCTGCGGCGTTGCCTGGTGCTGTCGTTGCCGCTGGGGGTGGTGCGGCTGGGGCGCTACAGCGGCCCGGCGGATGGCACGCCCAGCAGCAAAGCCTGCTTTGCCGATGGGGCGTTATGACCCACAAGCACCAGGTCCAGGGGTTCTCACTGGTGGAGTTGTTGCTGGCCCTGGTGATCGGCTGCGGCCTCACCGGGGGGCTGCTGCAGGCCATGCTGGCGGAAGGCAGCAACGGCCAGCGGGTCGGCCGGTTGCTGCGGGAGCGGGTGGTGGCTCGGCGCACGCTGGAGTTGGTGCGGGGGGATCTGCTGCAGGCCCAGGGCCAGGCCGATCCCACCACCGTGCGGCCGGCCTGCAATCGGGCCGGCCGCACGGTGGTTCTGCATCTGGCCACCGCCGCCGGACCGATCACCTACTCGCTGGGGAAGCCCGCCGAGCCGATCTGGCGCGGGTGGGTGCTGATGCGCTGCGGGCCGGCCTATGGCCTCCATGGCGAACTGGGCAGTGGCGCGGCCCAGAACCGGGTGGTGCTCGATGCCCTGGCCAGCAGCGACGGCTTTCGGGCCGAGCCCGGCGCAGACGGGGTGCTGCGGCTTGAGGTGCAGCAGAGCTGGCCTGATGGGGGCAAGCTGCGCAGCGTGTTGGCGGTGATTACGGCAACTCCTGAGATCAGGACAACCTCATAGGACTTCCCAACGATCGCTAATGCCATCGAGTAGGGGGCAAAAAATCTGGATTGGCGTTGTGAGTCTGGCGCCTCGGCGTTGTATTTAAACGCCACTTGTATTTAGATGCCGCTAATGACGGGCTTCCCGACGACTCCGGACTCTAAGTTGCTGGATTGTACGACTTTAATTCCTTCGCTATTCTCCCCTACTGCTCCAGATGCTGTTACGACAAATTCTGATGCGCTACCGCTGCAAGAATAGGTGAACTTGTTGCTTGTTTGTGGGATTTCCGTGTAAGTGGCGCAGCTTGAATCGGCGTTTTTGATGGGTGTCTCAAGGTTGTATGCCGCAGCCAGCTTTGTAATTGCGCTTGATTGAGACACTGCTTCTGTGGCGACGGCTTTTTTGGTTTGCTTCATGAACTGTGGTAGCGCCACTGCGCTTAGGATCCCTACGATCACGATCACGATCATTAGTTCTGCAAGGGTAAAGCCTTGATCGGCTTTTCCTTGCTTCTTGTGCTTCTCAATTAGGGCTGTCATTGGAAATCTTTTAAGGCCTCGGTTGCCGGGGGTGGATCGCACGTTGCGAATCTGTGACTCTTTGTCAATTTGGCGCTTCGCGCGCTTTTGTCATGTGCTCTCAGCTAAAGACATTCTGGGATCTTGCTGGACCGCGATGTCTCCCCCTAGTTGCCGTCGTGGCAAGGATCGAACAGCCCCTCCGAGAGCTCCAGCAACTCCCAGTGCAGCGCATGGGCCAGGTTCGGCTGCTCTACGCGGATTGAGCCGGAGATGGTGGCCAGGTGGCCTTTCAGCTCGGTGAGCAGCTTTTTGGGCTTGGCCAAATGCAGGAAGAGGTCAGACCTCTTGATTGCTTTCAGCAGTTTGCGCACCTCTCGAGCCGCGTCGTCAGCACTCTGGCCCTCCCCTAACGCCAGCCGCAGAGGGCGCGTGGAGGCCGCATTGTCTTCGCTCACTTCGACCAGCAGTGCCGCCAGTTTCGCGGTGCCAAGCGTCTCAAGATTGCTGGCGTTCAGCGTGGAGCACGGCAGAGGCCGGAGCGTTGCGTCGCAGTTTCGCCTGATTTGACCACGTGGCGCTGCAGCCCTATCTCTGCTCAACTGGTGCCCACCGCCATTGCCGTCTCTTTTGTTTGCAGGCTTTGCCCTTCGCCGCGCCACCAGCCTCTCGGGCCGCATGGCCCGCTGGGGGCTGGTGATCGTGGTGCTCTATGCCTTGGTGGCGTTGCTGACGCCGCTGTTGGTGCACATCGGCTGGCTGAGCGATCCCAATGCCGGCCTACAGAACCCCATCTATGCGCCGCCTTCCCTGCAGCACTGGTGCGGCACCGACCGGCTCGGCCGCGATGTGTGTGTGCGCACCCTCGCCGGCAGCGGCGTGGCCCTGCAGGTGGTGTTGCTGGCCCTGGTGATCGCCCTGGTGATCGGCGTGCCGCTGGGCATGGTCAGCGGCTACCTGGGCGGCTGGGTCGACCGGCTGCTGGTGTTGTTGATGGACACCCTGTACACCTTGCCGGTGCTGCTGCTCTCGGTGGTGCTGGCCTTCCTGCTGGGCCGGGGCCTGCCCAATGCCGCTGCGGCCTTGTGCGTGGTCTACATCCCCCAATACTTCCGGGTGGTGCGCAACCAGGCGGCCCAGGTGAAGGCCGAGTTGTTTGTGGAGGCGGCCCAGTCGCTCGGGGCCGGCCCGATCTGGATCCTGCGCCGCTACCTGCTGCGCAATGTGATCACCTCGGTGCCGGTGCTGCTCACCCTCAACGCCGCCGATGCGGTGCTGGTGCTCGGCGGTCTCGGCTTCCTCGGCCTGGGCCTGCCCGAAACCATCCCGGAGTGGGGCGGCGACCTGCAACAGGCCCTCACCGCCGTGCCCACCGGTATTTGGTGGACGGCCCTCTACCCCGGCCTGGCCCTGTTTGTGCTGGTGCTCGGCCTCTCGTTTTTAGGGGAGGGCCTGGAGAGCTGGCTCAGTGGGGCCGACGGGCAGCGGGCGGGATCCTGAATCGAAATTCTGAGGGGACATGTTGACGGGCGACTTTGAAACTCACAGCGGCGGCCGGGCACGGCGTGCGGAGCGCTTTTGGGTTTGTCGAACGTTCTGTTGAACAAATCCAAGTCGACGATTCTCCTTGTGCCCTGAGCCGGCTCCTCTGCGAGCTCCTCAGCGAGCTCTGAGTTTTTGCTTGAAGCCGCGCCAGAATCGGCGGATGTGAAGGCCGAGCCCATGCCCTGGTGGTTGGATCTGCTCCTGCTGGGCGCCGCCGTGGCCCTCTGGTTCAGCGGCAGCGCCGACCCCGACGACGTCTGGGGTCTGTTCCAGAAGCTGCTTGCCGCGGTGGCCCTGATGGTGGTGCTGCTCGGCGGCCGCCAGATCCCGCTGGAGTTGCTGGCCCTCGGCGTGGCCCTGTGGCTCCCCAGCGCCCGCCGGTTTTAGTAGCGCAGTTTGATTGTGCGGGGCAGCGCCTCGCTGATGGCGCCCTCGGCATCGAGGCTCGGGTAGGGCCGCCCCTCCCGCTGGCACCAGGCCGCCACCTCTGGGTAAGCCCACTCAAACAGCAACGGGCCATAGCGCTCCGCCGGCACCCCTTCGCCGTGGCTGGGCAGCACCCCGGCCACCTGCCGCTGGCGCAGCGCCTCAAACAGCAAGGTGGCGCAGGCCACGCTCACGTTCAGCGACTGCACCATGCCCTGCATCGGGATCACGATCGGCTGGTCCACCAGCGCCGCCGCCTCGGCGCTCAGGCCCCACTTCTCGGCGCCTAGCACCAGGGCACTCGGGCCGCTGAAATCGCAGGCGCGGTAGTCCACCGCCTCCACCGACAGGTGGGTGCCGTAGAGCCGGAAGCCCTGGGCCTTGAGGCGCTGCAGCAGGGTCACGCTGGTGCTGTGGCGGTGCAGCGGCACCCACTTCTCGCTGCCCTTGGCCGTGCAGTTGAAGGTGGGGGTGCGGCCTGCCAGGCTCACCACATGGGCCTCCAACACCCCCACGGCATCGCAGCTGCGCAGGATCGCCGAGAGGTTGTGGGGCTTGTCGACGTGCTCGAGCACCACGGTGAGGTCGCCCATGCGGCGATCGAGCACGGCCTTGAGCCGCTCGAAGCGGCGGGGCAGCAGGGGCATGGCGTTGGGGCTCTGGCGTCAAGGGCCGTTGCGCCATCCTCAATCAACACCAATCAGCCATACGCCAGGAGGGTCTGGCGCCTGGTGTTTCAGGCGGATCTGATTGGTTGAACAGCTTGTTGCTCACATGCAAATCGCCGATGGCCCATCCCCGCTCAACCGGGCGCCAAGCCCCTTCGACCAGCGGGTTTATGCCGCCGTTGCCCGCATTCCCCGCGGTCAGCTGGCCACCTATGGCCAGATCGCCGAGCTGATCGGGGCCTACGGCGCGGCGCGCCAGGTGGGTTGGGCGCTGCGGCGGCTGCCCTTGCCGTCGCCGATTCCCTGGCAGCGGGTGGTGAATGCCCGCGGCCAGATCAGCTTCACCCCCAGCCGTGAAGGCAGTGTCTG
>JBIPLV010000147.1:0-4393 GCA_044369475.1 Cyanobium sp.
CTATTGCAACGTCGGCACCGTGGTGGCCGTGGGCGCAGGGGTGCAGGGCTTCACCGTGGGACAGCGGGTGGCCAGCAATGGACCCCATGCCGAGCTGGTGGCCGTGCCCCAGAACCTGTGCGCGGCGATCCCTGACGCGGTCGACGATGAAACCGCAGCCTTCACCGTGCTGGCGGCGATCGGCCTGCAGGGCATCCGTTTGCTGCAACCCACACTGGGTGAAACCGTGGTGGTAAGCGGCCTGGGGTTGATTGGCCTGCTCACGGCCCAGCTGCTGCGCGCTCAGGGGTGTCGGGTCCTGGGTCTCGATCCGAGCCCCCGGTCGTGTGAGCTGGCCCGCTCCCTGGGCCTCGAGGTGCTGCAGTTGGGTGGTGTGGACCCTGTGGCCTGGTGTCTGGAACGCAGTGCCCGGGTGGGCGTGGATGCGGTGGTGATCACCGCTGCCACCAGCTCCAGTGAGCCGGTCCATGTGGCTGCCCAGAGCTGCCGTCAGCGCGGCCGCATTGTGCTGGTTGGGGTTACGGGCCTGGAGCTGCGCCGCGACCTGTTCTACAAAAAGGAGCTCAGCTTCCAGGTCAGCTGCTCCTATGGGCCTGGCCGGTATGACCCCGCCTATGAGCAGGGCGGCCACGACTACCCGATCGGCTTTGTGCGTTGGACCGAGCAACGCAACTTTGCCGCTGTGCTGCAGGCCATGGCCCAGGGGCAGTTGCAGACCGAGCCGCTGATCAGCCACCGCTATGGCATTGCGGAGGCTCCTGCGGCCTACGACCTGCTCAGCAGTGACGCCCCCAGTCTGGGCATCATCCTGAGCTACCCCCAGACCGCCGATCACAACCAGCGCCAGGTGCCGTTGCAGCCGACCCCATCGGCGACCAGCTCACCGGCCAATCCGGTGCTGTCGGTGATCGGTGCCGGCAACCATGCCGCCCGCACCCTGGTGCCCGCCTTTGCACGGGCTGGGGCGCGCTGGCAGGCGATCGCGGCCGGCAGTGGCGCAGCGCCCGTGCAGGTGGGGCGCCGCTTCGGGTTTGTTGAGGCCAGCACTGATGTGCAGGCGGTTTTGGGCAGCGAAGCGGCCAATGCGGTGGTGATCGCAACCCGCCACGACAGCCATGCCCGCTTGATCTGCGAGGCCCTGGCGGCCGGCAAACATTGTTTTGTCGAAAAGCCCCTGTGCCTGAGTACCGCCGAGTTGGAGCAGATCGAGGCGGCCCATGCGGCCGCCCAGGCGTTGCGTCCGGCGCCGCTGTTGATGGTGGGTTTCAACCGTCGATTCGCGCCATTGGTGCTGGCTCTCAAGCAGCAGTTGCAACAGCTGAGCGGTCCGCGGGCGTTTGTGTACACCTGCAACGCCGGTGCCATTCCGGCTGAACACTGGACCCAGGACCCGGCGGCCGGAGGTGGCCGTCTGTTGGGTGAGGCCTGCCACTTTGTCGATCTGCTGCGCGACCTGGCTGATTCTCCAATTGAACAGTTGCAGCTGGTTCAGGCGGCATCCCCTCTGCCCGTACCCGACACCTTCTCGCTGCAGCTGCGTTTTGGCGATGGTTCGATCGGCACGGTGCACTACCTGGCCAATGGCAGCAAGGCGTTTCCCAAGGAGCGGCTTGAGGTGTTTGCCGCAGGCCGGGTGCTGGTGCTCGACAACTACCGCAAGCTGAAAGCCTGGGGTATACCCGGGTTCAGAACGCGCCGATCCTTGGTGCAAGACAAGGGGCAGACAGGGTGCGCGGCCGCCTTTCTGCAGGCCATCACCGAGGGCGCGGCCGCACCGATCCCGGTGCAGCAGCTGTTTGAGGTGCAGCGCTGGCTGCTCAACGTTGAGGCCCGATGAGCAGGTGCTGTCTGGTCGGCCTTGGTTACATCGGCCTGCCGACGGCTGCGGTGCTGGCCCAGGCGGGTCATCAGGTCATCGGTGTGGATGTCAATGCCCAGGTGGTGGACACCGTCAATCGCGGCGAAATTCACATCGTTGAGCCCGATCTGGCCGAGGCTGTCGCGGCCGCTGTGGCCAGCGGTGCTCTGCGGGCCCAGCTCACCCCTGCCACCGCCGAGGTGTTTCTGATTGCGGTGCCGACCCCCTGCCGCAGCGGCAGTGACGGTTTGCCCCGACCCAACATCGACTACGTGCTGGCAGCTGCACGGGCGATCGCACCGGTGCTGCGAGCGGGAAATCTGGTGCTGATCGAATCCACCTCACCAGTGGGGACGACCGAGCTGGTGGCTGCAGCTATCACCGAAGTCACGGGCCAGGACATCGACCAACTGCACATCGCCTACTGCCCTGAACGGGTGCTGCCAGGCCGCATCCTGCAGGAACTGATCAGCAACGACCGGGTGATCGGTGGTCTCACCCCGGCCGCCGCCGAAGCCGGGCGCGCTTTTTATGCCTCCTTTTGCCGCGGGCAGTTGTTGACCACCACCGCCCGCACCGCCGAGCTGGTCAAGCTCACCGAAAATGCCTACCGCGATGTCAACATCGCCTTTGCCAATGAGCTGTCGCTGGTCTGCGATCAGCTAGCGATCAACGTGCGCGAACTGATCGCCCTGGCCAATCACCATCCGCGGGTTCAGGTGCTGCAGCCCGGTTGCGGTGTGGGCGGCCATTGCATCGCCGTGGATCCGTGGTTCATTGCCGCCGCCGCTCCGGCCATCACCCCCCTGATCCAGACCGCCCGCCGGGTCAATGACGCCAAGAGCGCTTGGGTGATCGAGCAGGTGCAGGCCCGGGCTGCTGCGCTCGAGGACCAGTTGGGGCGGCCGCCACGCATCGGCTGCCTGGGGCTGGCGTTCAAGCCTGATGTGGATGATCTGCGCGAGTCACCGGCCCTTCACATCACCACCCAGCTGCTGGTGGCTGGCCTGGACGTGCTCGCCTGCGAGCCCAACCTGGCGGATCATCCGACGATTCGTCTGCATGGCCTCGAGCAGGTGCTGGCCGAGGCAGATCTGCTCGTGTTTCTGGTGGCCCACACGCCGTTTCGTGGCCTGCCGTTGGCCGGTCGCGCCGTGTTTGATCTGTGTGGGGTGTGCGAACCGTTGTGACCCCTGTTCTGCGCACCCTGCTTGACATGGGTCCAAGGCGTCTGCAGCGGCGCCTGCGCTACGAAGGGCGCCAGCGGCTCGACCGGATGTTGCAGCCCTCCCTGGCGCTCGCCCTGGCTGGGGCCAGCGGCAAAGCCGCCCCCTGGCGGCCAGAGGCCCTGGCCGGGTTGGCCCATCCAGGCCTGACTCCGCCGCTTGTCGCCACACCGGATCAGATCAGCTTCACCTTTCTGCAGGACACCCGCACCCTGGCCTGGCCGATCCCCTGGAATCAGGCTGACTGGCCGCGGCTGTGGCAGTTTCATCTGCATTACTGCGACTGGGCGCGCGTTTGGTTGGACCAGGCCCTCGAGATCGGTGTCTGGCCAGATCAGGCCAGCGCGCTGGAGCCATTGCTCGACCACTGGATGGCCGCCAATCGCCCGGCTGAAGGCGATGGCTGGCACAGCTATACGACCGCCCTGCGCAGTCGCAACTGGATCTGGTTGCTGCGCTGCTGCCCGGCGCTGGCCACCCCACCCCGGTTGCAGTCGTTGTGGCAGCAGTTGTGCTGGCTGCAGGCTCACCCCGAGCATTGCCATGGCGGCAACCACTGGCTCGAAAACCTGACGGCCCTGGCGATCGGCGGCCTGCAGTTCCAGGGATCGTGCGCGGCCGCCATGCATCAGCGGGCTATGGCCCTGCTCGAGCGCGAACTGCCGCGCCAGACCCTGGCCGATGGCGGCCATGAAGAGCGCAGCGCGGCCTATCACCTGTTGCTGCTCGATCGGCTGGTGGAGCTGGCTTGGCTGCTGCAGGCCGAGCGGGGGATCAGGCCGGCCTGGTTGGGCACAGCCATTGCCGCCATGCTGCATTGGGGCCAGACCATTCGCCTCGTCGATGGCACGTTTCCGCGGTTCAACGACAGCGCCGCCGATGCGGCCCCGGCCCTGGACCTTGTGCTGGCCTTTGCCCAGGCCTGGTTGGATCAGCGGGCCATGGCCGGCCACAGCCTGCGGGCCCGGCTGAGCCAGCTGCAGGGCGCGGCGGTGGTTGAAGCCTCGATTGTTATTGCGACTCCGGCACCGCTTGCCGTCTTGCCCGACACCGGCTGGACGCTGCTGCGCCCCGGTGGCGGTTGGGAGATCGCATTCAAGTGCGGCCAGCCCTGCCCCCCGCATCTGCCGGCCCACACCCATTCGGACCAGCTCAGCCTCGACGTGTTCTGCCGGGGTGAGCCGTTGCTGGCCGAAGCCGGTACCAGTGTGTACGGCACCGGTGCCGATCGTGCCTATGAACGCTCGGGGGCGGCGCACAACCTGCTGCAGCTGGGTCGTGAGCAGACGAGCGGCGAGGTGCAGTGGAT
>JBIPLV010000286.1:0-14864 GCA_044369475.1 Cyanobium sp.
TCCCTTCGGCTCATTCCAGAGCTTCCGCCCGCTGCGCCTCGCTGATCAGCCGCTGCACCCGCTCCAGCAGCGATTCATTGCTCAGGCGGTTGTTTAGCCGTTCCACCAGCAGAGGGGGCGATGTGGAAAGTGTAGGGCACAATGGCCCCAGCGGCGCGTCTGGGCGTGATCGGCGGAATCATTCGGGTCTCCACCAAGGCTCAGGCGGGCACTGACAGCCCTGAGAACCAGCGTGAAACCCTCGCCAGGGCCGGTGCCACCGTCTTCTACGAGGAAGCCGTCTCGGGCAGCGCCAAGGGTGGGCAGAAGCGGCGGCAGTCCCCTTCCTGGCAGCAGCTCACTGCTGACATCACCGGCGGCAGGCTCACCAAACTCCTCGTCTGCGATGTCTCCCGCATCGCCCGCCGTGATGCACTGATCACCGAACTTGTCGAGCTGTGTGATCACCACAGCGTCGAGTTCCTGGCCAGCTCAGGCGGCACGCTGACGGCCAAGACTGCTGCTCAATGGTTGTCGGTCAAGCAGCAGGGGATCTTCGCCGAATACTTCGCCAGAGAGCTGAGCGACAAGATCAAACGCGGGCAGGCTGCGGCCATCAACCGTGGCGTCTTTGGCTTCACCTCTGCCCATTTGCCGTGGCACTTGCAGAAGGATCCAGCGGACCACACCAAGATCATCACCATCCCCGATCGCTGGGAGACCGCTCAGGCCGCCATCAGGGCCTACATCAGCGGCGAATGGTCAATGGCCCAGCTGTGCAAGTTCGTCTACGAGCGCCACGGTGTTCTGGGTCAGACCAGCTCTGCGCACAAGTGGCTGAAGAGCGGGTGGGTGCTGGGGCATTACGCCAAGCGATCCACGGGCGAGGTGCTGATCGCCAACCTTGCCCCGCGGTTGATCAGCGAAGACGAGCACCACCAGCTGCAGCTGCGGATGGCGGCCAACCGCAAGGACAGGGGCAAGCGAGCACCGCACAAGATCCGAGCCCTGTCGGCAATCTGCCGTTGCGCCCACTGCGGGCGGCATCTCACCCACAACACCCCCAAGGGCTATGTCTATTTGCGATGCGCCTTCAACCAGTGCGACGCCTATGCCATGAACATCCCTGCAGCGGTGGTGGAGCACGATCTGCTGGCGTTGATCAGCCACGGCGCCGAGATCATCGACGCAGCAGAGCGTCGTAGGCAGCAGTGCAGCAAGCCCAGCCGCGAGCTGCTCAACCTGCGCCTGAGGGTCAAGGCACTCAAGGCCGCTCTGGATCTGTGCGAGAGCCCTGGCGTTAGGGCCGACTACCAGCAGGCCCTGGCCAGGCAGCACGAGCTTGAGGCGGCCCTGGCCCCAGCAGAACCCACGGCGCCAACGCTCTGGGAGCAGGTCAGGGTCGGCAGCGTCAACTGGTGGATTGAGAAGAGCGAGGCAGAGCGTCAGAGCCGCTACCTGCTACTGATTGATCACGCGGTTGTCGATCCACTGCTCGATGCCTCAGGGCTTGATCAGAGCTTCGTGGTGAGCGTGCAGTGGCGAGAGCTGTAGCGCTACGCCTGTTCAGGGCTGCCGGCTGCGTCGGTGGACTTCAGCCGATCACTGGCAATGGGTTGTAACAGTGCGGCAATGGAGTGGCTGATTCCGCTCGCCGCACCGGGCAGCCCCCAACCCACCACCGCCTCCTGATCTGTGCCGTCTTGTCGCCAGCTGTAGGTGCTCCAGCCCCCATCGGGGGCAGGCAGCACCGACACGATCTGCCCGGCCTGTTCGTGGCCACCATCAACACGGCAGCAGCACCGATCACCCACCCGCAGCTCTGTTCGCCGTGGTGCTGGCTCGAAGTGGCCATCCCAAGCGGCAGAGACGCCCGGCCCATGCGCCCGGTTCATCAGGGCACGCTGGACCGCTGCCAGGGCCTCCTGTGCGGCGTGCAGTTCTGCTCCGGCCCATTCGTCTACCTGCCGGATCTCAGAGGCAAGCTGCAGCTCCCAACGGGCAACAGCCAGCTTCCCCATCGCCAGGTTGTACGGGTCGGGGGTCTCGGGTTCAGGTCGCTTGCGCCCGCTGTTGGCGGCCAGCACTTTGTCCGCTTCCCGCAAGGGCAGGTCGGGGCGCTGTTGCCTGGCCTCGGTGAAGGCAGGCTCATCCCATCGCCGGGCCACAGTCATGAAGCGTTGGGCCGTGCGAGCAGTGAGGCTGCAGTCGGATTTCAGCCAGTCGGTCCACTTGCGATCGGCTGCCTGAACAGCAGCCTTGGCTTCAAGTAAGAGGGCGCCCAGTTCACGGGCACGATCAAGCACAAGGGCATCAGGCGCCAGGGCTTTGATCTGTTGGCTGTAGTGGTTGAGGGTCTTTGCCATGCAATCACCCTAGCACTCGCCACGCGTGGCGTGTTATACTGATCCAGTCACCGGGCGATGGGCGCTGCCCCCTGGCGATCACCACAGCTTTCCAACCAATGATCACCACCGCTTTCTGGTGGCTGCTGCTGCCCCTGGCAGTCGCCGTCGCCGCCCTGCTCTGGGCCACCGAGTCACGCTCCACCAGAATCAACCGCTGGCGCCGTTCTGGCGCCTCCTGGAAGGCCATCGCCACCCGCCTGCACTGCTCACCCTCCACCGCCCGCCGGTGGGCCAGCGCCTAGCCACTGGGGCTGCCCTCAGAAAAGGTCCGTCTCCACCCCGCTCACTGCTTTCAGTTCGGCCAGGGAGTTGACTTCCAGCCGTGCGGTGAACCAGTTCTCGTGAGTACCTGGCACCAAGCCCACCTCTCTGCGGAGCCACTTCTTCAGCTTCTTCTCCATGGCGAGCACTCGGTGGCCTGGGAAGGGTCCTACCACCTCAACTTCAACCCATCCGTTAACGGCGTGCTGGCGAAGGCGGGTTGTCTTGTTGTTAGTCACACCCAGTTGTTGTTCGCCAGGTCGTTGAAGGAGGTAGAACCAAGCTGGTTCCCCTGGCTTAAACCCGTAGTCCGCACAGGTTGGACAGCCTGAACTCACAGGCGGGGTCCTGTGGCTTACATGGCATTCCCAAGTGTGCCCTTTGTCGCAGCGCCAAGCCTTCTTTTGGCTTGACTTTGCAGTCACAGTCGTAGGGTCCCATCCGTACGCCTCCTTGGCTACCTCAGGGAAGAGAGAGAGGAGGTCGTTGAAACCTTTAAGAACTTGCCTCCCTGCACAAACCGGGCAGCCGCTACTTTGAGGAGGAGTTCTGGTGCAAACAGCTGCTGTCCAGGTGTGGCCCTCTTTGCACCTCCAAAGTGACTTTCTTTGGCTCCCAGTCGTTACGGTCCTTGGGTCCCAGCCTTCGGCTTCGGCTGCGACTTCGGGCAGGCACGAAAGAAGGTCGTTGAACCCCGTCAAGACTTGTCGACCTGCACAAACTGGACAACCTGTGTTCCTGGGTGGAGTTCTGCTGCCGACAGTGCTTAAGTAAGTGTGGCCTTTACTGCACCTCCAACGTAACTTCTTATTGCTCCCAGTGGTTACTTCTGTAGGGTCCCAGCCGTCAGCCTCTGCTGCCAACCCAGGGAACAATGTTGCCAAGTCGTTAAACCCGGAACTTGCCTTCTTCCCAGCACAAAAGGGGCAGCCGCTACTTTCAGGCGGAGTTCTGCTTGCCACAGTCGCTTCCCAAGTGTGCCCTTTCGCACAGCGCCAGGACTTTTTCTGGCCTGACTTGATTGTTACTCGGCTCGGCTCCCAGCCGTCTGCTTCCTCTGCCAGGTGTGGTACGAGCGTTGCGAGGTCGTTGAAGCCTATAAACACCTGACGACCTGAGCACACAGGGCAACCGTTGCTTTCGGGGGGGGTTCTGTCCTTGACTTGAGCGTTCCAAGTGTGACCTTCCCGACACCGCCAAGTTAGTTTCTTGCTGCTCCCAGCTGTAACTGTCTTTGGGTCCCAACCGTCTGCTTGTTGAGCAACTTGTGGCCACAGAGTTGCAAGGTCGTTGAACCCTGGGAAAAGCTGACGGCCTGAACACACAGGGCAACTGTTGCTTTGGGGAGGTGTTCTGCTTGTTACTTTTGCCTCCCAAGTGTGTCCTTCTTTGCATCGCCACCTTAGTCTCTTTCCACTGCCTGTACTAACTGTCCTTGGGTCCCATCCGTCGGCTTCGGCCGCTACTTCGGGGCAAAGGGTCGCAAGGTCGTTGAAACCGGGTAGAACTGCCTTACCCGCACAGACAGGGCAGCCGCTGCTTATGGGTGGTGTCCTAGAGCCAACAGTTGCTTCCCAGGTGTGACCCTTTGCGCACCGCCAACCTAGTTTCTTGTTGCTTCCAGCTGTAACTGTTGAAGGGTTCCAGCCGTCTGCCTCTTTTGCTATCTCTGGGTGGTGTGTTGCAAGGTCGTTAAAGCCACTTTCAACACGGTTGCCGCTACACACTGGGCAGCCACTACTTTGCGGTGGTGTCCGGTTGTTCACTTGACCTTCCCAGGTGTGTCCCTTGTCGCAACGCCACTGGAGTTTCTTCTTGCTTCCTGCCGTCACCGTTGCCGGGTCCCAACCATCAGCCTCCTTCGCCACCTCCGGGTAGAGCGTGGCAAGGTCGTTGACGCCAGGAACAAGTTTGGCCAGGGCCGGGTAGCTCCAATCCACGCCAATCATGGGGCAGATAGGGGTAGGCGCCATGGCCCTCGCCCTGCTGCCCCTGCCTGCTCTGCTTCTGTTCTGGGCCACTGAATCACGCTCCACCAAGATCCGCCGGCTGCGCTCACAGGGCCTCACCTGGGCCACGATCGCCACCAAGCTCCACTGCTCGCCATCGACCGCAAGACGCTGGGCTCAGGGGTGAACCCCCTAAGGGGTTGGGGAGTTGGCCTGTGGCCGCAGCCAGCGAGCCGCCTTGGTTGACGCTCGGGGGGGCGCCCCCCCAGCACCGGCAGTCACCGCTACCCGCTGCCGAGTGGCTGAACGATCATCACTTGTCCAAGGGGTTAGACAAGTGCCTCCGCAACCTGGCACCGGCCACCAGTGGCTTGCGCACCCGAACCTGACGCACTATCAGATCGGCGGGGTAGCTGCTCAGGCCCGCTCCAGAGCAGCAGCGGTGGCCATTTCAAGCCCCAGGAGGCTTGGGCGAATCTCACAGATCAGCCACCCAAGCTGCGCAACAGCACCGGCAACAGCGACTGCTTTGAGCTGAGCGTCTTCATCGCCATAGGGCAGTTCTAGGGCCAGCTGCACCGATTCACGGTGAATGGCTGCAACGGTCGCTTGCCGGCGAAAGACTGCTCCTATGGCGTTGTTGGCAGCCTGAAGATCAACGGCTGAGCGCATGTGAGAGGGGAGGGGGATCTTCAGGGTAGGGGCAGAGGCGGCGCGAGCTACACCGATCGCCGTGGAGTATACCCGCCTGATTGTTGATGGGTGGCCTACGGGGTATACCCCTACTCAGTCCAGAAGCCAGGCCAGCAATGGGTTCTTCCCCTTCCGCCATAGGTGGCGGTTGGGGTTGACTCGTCAGCGCAAGCCCTTCAGTGTTAACTCGTTAAACACGTCAAAGTTTGGTGGCCCAGTTCTCCATCACCATCCCGCCTGAGCCTGCTGGCCGTAAAGCGGCACCGCTCTTCTTTCGCCCAACGCCTGAGGCCGCCGCAAGGATTGCCAGCCTCTCTCAACGCGAGCGTTACAGCGTCAGCGAGGTCATCAGGTGGCTTCTTGCCAGCGCTTGGCAGGCTCAATTCGGGGAAGACCTGAACGCTCCAATCGTCGTTCCCAGCGAGCAAGAAAAAACCGCCTGAGCAAAGGCGGTTCGTTGAGCCAATTCAGAGCCAACTCTATGTCAGTCAAAGTTTCCGCCGGGGGTGACGCTCGCCCCGAACAGCTCACCGCTGATCAAATTGCTGCACGCCGCAAGCGTCTCGAGGCACGCATCGCTGCACTGCAGGCCCTGGCCAGCGGCGAGGCACACCGACAGCTCATCCGCCAGTTCCACGCTGCACGGCCCACCACCGCGCAGATCCGTGGTCGCGCTGATCAGAACCACCAGCAGATCGAACTCCTGCTCGAGCAGCCTTGCACCAGGGCCGCCAACAGAGCCGTTGATCGCTACCAGGCAACCGCTGAGGCCCTAGACGCCTTCGCCGCTCGCCTGGAGCTTCTGGAGGTCATCAGCTGATGGCCTGGCCCTTGATCGACGTTGACGCCGCAACCCACTTCCTGGAGCTGCTGGGCAAGAACGGCGACGCCCGCTTCCGCGCCTTCCCCCACAAGCACACACCGAACGAGAGGAAGGCCCGCCTGGGGGCACGCAAGCCGCTCAACCTGCGGGAACTGCAGCTGGCGCAGGACGCTGGCCTCGGCGCCTACCTCGTCATCAACCGTGGCGGCGACAGCAAGGGTTCGATCACTGACTGCATTGCCTACTTCGCAGAGTTCGACGGCCAGGAAGAAGCCGATCAGCTGCGCCAGGTTCAGCAGTCGGGGCTACCGGAGCCCTCGCTGATCGTCCGCACGGGCGGCGGGTCGCTGCACTTCTACTGGCTCCTTGCTGAGCCGATGAAGGACACAGCTCAGTGGCAGGCGGACATGAAGCGCCTTGCTGCCCGCCTCGGCAGTGACAAGTCGGTCAACGACCCATCCCGCGTCATGCGGGTGCCTGGTTGTTGGTACATGGATGGCAACCAGCGACCCGTCGCCCTGGTGGAGCTGATTCACGAAAGCTCTGCCCGGTACACCCGCGATCAGATCGTCAGCTGCCTGCCAGCGCCGCAGCAGGCCCCCCGCAAAGCCAAATCGCCGCAATCCCCCAAGCACCCCGTCAAGCGCCCCGCAGCAGGCTCTGAGCGCACAGCTGAGCGAGCACTGGATCAGCTCAAGCTCATCCCACCGCGCATCCCCGGCACCAATACCCGCGATCAGTACCTGCGCCTGCTCTGGGGCCTGGCGCACATCCTCGGCTCGGATGAAGCCGGTGCCGCAATGGCCAGCCACAGCCCTGAATGGGCAGTGGTTGAAGACCTCGTCGCCAAGGCCGGTGAAGCCGATGGCCGCATCACCGATGGCACCTTCTTCGAGGTGGCCAAGGGTGAGTTCGGAATCACCGATCCCGCCGCCGCAGAGGGCCGCACCGGGGGCGGCGGCCATCAGGGGAGCGCTGCGGCAGACCTGAGCCTCTCCACCTACGGAGAACTGCTCGACCAGACCCTGAACGCCATCAGAGAGGGCTCAGAGGACAGCGAGATGCAGGCTCGGGCGGAACTGAAGAACAGGTTCCGCATCTCCGACGAACAGATCGGCACGGCCCTGTTCAAGCGCTACAGCGCAGGGCGAATCAAGGCAGTCGATCGAGTTCACGACTCTGTGGATCTCTCCCGTGTTGAAGCACTCGACTACCTGCTTGACGGCTGGATCCCGCGTGGCGATGTGTCGCTGACCTACGGGCCATTCGGCACGGGCAAGACGACGCTGGCCGTGCTCAAGGCGTACTGCTACGCCAAGGGCATCAACCTGCTGGACCGCTCAACGACCTGCACGCCAGGCAGGTCGCTGTTCATCGCCACCGATTCCGGCGCCGCTGCACTGAAAAAGGCGTTCAGCGACCTTGGCATTGACCCCGACACCGACCCGCTTCTGAAGCCAGGCAGCCCAACTCAGTCCATCTGGATCTGGGCCTACGAACCCGACCAAGGCCACGACGCATGGATCTGCGACATCCACGGCGTCATCCGCCTGGAGAAGTTCATCCAGGAGAAGGGCATCACCTACGTGCCAATCGACTCGGCCAAGTCGGTGTCGGCGGCGGCGGGGTGGTCGTACACCGCCAACGAGTCGGTCAAGGCGCTGCTGAAGTTCCTCCGCGAAGGGATCTGTCAGCCCTTTGGATGCTGCATCGACTTCCTCTCCCACGACGGCAGCGAGAAAGGCGCTAGCAGCGGCGCCAAAGCCTGGGCGGAGGATCCGTCGATGGTCTGCTCGTTGTCGCTGAGCAAAGGCGAGAACGGCGAGCCTGATGCCGTGAAGGTCGAGTTCCGCAAAGACCGCGCCGCCGTTGTCGATGCGCGGCGCACGCTCTCCTACCGCCTAATCGACCAGGCGGTTGAGTTGGTCCCCGGCAGCGAGATCGTCGGCAACTGCGAGGAAGCCATCGCCACGGTGCTGTGGGAAGCCCACCAGCGCGACATCGAATCCATCACAACGGCAGCGCTCATGGATGAGTGCTGGGCGCGGTTCAAGAAATCGCGCAAGACCGTCGAGAACACGCTGGGGCGGATCGCTGGCACAGGCAAGGGGCCGACCCCGACGCCGGTGATCAGGCCGCGCAAAGGGCACCTGTCGCTCTCGCCGCGAGAGATCCAGCGCAGGTCCGCCGTCACAGGCTCTCCCAATAGGGGGGTGGGGGAAATGGGGGGGGTTAATAGGAAAGCCCCTGCGCCGCAAGGGATCTGCCCAACCCCTATAGCAACCCCCGATCGGGGGGTTCGGGGGTTGGCGCAACCCCCGCTCAAAAGCGTCGGGGGTTGGGAAGGGGGTGGCCAAACCCCAGTCACCACAGGCGATCTGCTCGCAACCCCCCCCAGTGGGGGGATGGCACCCCCAAAAACGGGCAGCTCTTGGGATCTCGACGACGGCGATGACCCGCACTGGCCGCCACGCCCCCTCGAGCCACAACCCGACGACGACCCGAACCGCCCCTTCTGAACACCCGCACCAAACCCATGACCGACAACATCGAACAGAGCCTCGACCGGGCCATCAGTGACTTCACCGATGGCCTGACCCGCGCCGCTTGCCTCGCTGCAGCGATGCGGATGTCCACGGGCGAAGTCAGCGCCCTCAAGCTCTCCGCTGCCAACCCAGACCTGTCGCAGCTGGATGAGCGCAAGGCCGACATCAAGCTCGCCCTACGAGACCTCGCTGCACACACGCTTGTCGCTGCCTGCGACATCTACGAAGCCGTCCTGCTCGGCAAGGCGCCCCGCACCGACTTCAACGCCTGACTCTGATGACCACCCGCCATGAGCAGCTCACCGAAGCCCGCTCCTACCTCCGCGAGCAGTACGCGTTCTGGGCAAGCCACGCTGAGCTGGCCGCTGCCAACCACCACCCCGAGCTTGAAGCTGCCTTCCGATCGCAGTCAGAGCTGGCCTGGGGCCGCCTGGAAGTCGTCACAGCGTTTGCTGATCAGCACCCCAACCCCGATGACGCCCCGCCCGATTCCTTTCTGGCCATCTGCGAGCTGATGGTGCGTTACATCGACAGCGCCGATGAGGTGTTCCAGCTCGGGGAAGAGGAGGGCTACGCCCGCCCCACCACCCCGCGCCCGCCGAGGCAGAATTGACCCATGGCACGACCACGCGCTACCAAGGCAGAACTTGAGCTGCGCGTTAGCCAAGTCCTTCGCATGATTGCGGATGGCGCTCAACGCCAAGAGCTGATCGAATACGGTCGAGAGGCTTGGGGTCTCAGACCGGGCATGGTTGATGTCTACATTCGCAAGGCCAAGGATGCGATCAGGGAAGCGGTGAACGAAGACCGCCACGAGTTCATGGCACGCAAGCTGTATCAGCTAGAGGCCGTGCTGATGAAATCAGCGAAGCGTGAGAACCACAGCGCCATGATTGGCGCCATCAGATTGCAGTGCGAAATCGCGCAAGTGCTGAAGTAACAACCCGACCACCAGTGGTCGGCGTGGTGTTGCTGCAGAGAGCTGCGAGACTGAACGCAGTTGCGAACGCAAGTTGAAGCCCGCAGAACTGGTGGATTGGAACCCCGACCCGCTCGACCCGCGGAACGTATGGGGCAGCGCCTGCACCCATGTCGTGGCCGAGGCCTATGGCATCCGGGACCGGTTGGAATGGCGCTCACGACCGGCCTACGCCCAGAAGGCACGGCGCCTGGCTGATCTGTACGGCAGGGGCATCCCGATCACGGATCTAGGGAAGATCGCCCGCGGGGAGATTCCCTGGCCGCGTTGATCGTGGCCAGCCCTGGCGCTCCCAAGGGAAACACCAACGCCAGCAAAAACAACCGTGACCCGGGTCACCTTAAATCCCAGCGGCAACAACCAACACGGAGGTCACCGTGACCCGGGTCACGGTGACCTTGCACGCTCTGACCGCCAGCAAAAACAACCGTTATCCGGATAACGATTGTTTGACTCGGCCTGACCGCCAGCGCGGCACCAGCAACCCCAACGGCAAGAACCAGCACGGAGGTCACCGTTATCCGGATAACGTTGATTCCCTGGCCCCGCTGATACGGCCCTGCCGCACCGGAAGTCTGTTCCGGGGTAAAATTGCTGTGCGGGCCAGGCATTGCAGCTTGAAAGAGGGGGCAGGGCTTCGGCTCTGCCCTTTCGCCTATTGGCTATTTCTTGCCGCTCCAACTGGCAGCAGAGAAGGCTGCGGTCGGGGTATACCTTCCGCGGTGAAGATGCGGCCCGCCGCTGTCAGAATCATCCTGCAATCCGGTGCAGGACACCATGCCAGCAGAACTCTCAAAGGACGATCTCGACATCCTCATCCGGGCCGCACAGCTCGCTGGCATTAACCCGTCCGGCCTGAAGGTGATGAACCCCTGGCTCGACCACAGCCCCACCGCCGCCGCCCTGCAAGCCGCCATCACAAGGCTCGACCCTGACGCCGCAGAACGCCTGGCGCAGACAGCTGAAACCCCGCTCACCCTGGCCACCGCCGCTTACCTGGAAGGCGTCGGCCCGCTCACCAATCAGGTGCGTGAAGAACTGGCCACCAAACGGCCCGCCACGCTGGCCCAGATCAAAGCGGCCGAGCTGCAGGCCGCACACGAAACCTTCCTGGCCAACCGAGAGCTGCGCACCGAAGATCGCGCCGCCATGAACCAGCAGCTGGCAGCGCAACAGCAGGACGCACGGGTGGCCTCGCTGAACCTCATCCGCATGAACCCCCAGGGCCGATGAATGGGGGTGCTGTGTTGGGTGAACCGGCCGAGAACCCCCTTCTCGGCCGGTTCGTTTTTCTCAGGCCGCTGAAGCCGCGCACCCCTGCGAGAATCGCAGCCATTGAGGCAGCCGGCGAAAAACTGGATAAAGCAGGTGGTGGAGCGCTCCACCACCAAGTTCTCCAGCAAGTTGGCTCGTGCAATCTGGAGGAAACAGCAGGTTCGCCGGCGAACCTGCTCATCCTCCAGAAAATTGGTTGATCTACAGCTCGAATCCTGAGATAATCACACCAGCTACAGCAGCGCTGGCAGCGGATCCGCAAGGCTGGAGTGACGGGGGGCCGTTGCTCTGGCCGCTCCTATCAGCACATCATCCGTGAGCACAACACCAGCGCAGGATTCGCTAGGTCAATACCTCCGCGAGATCGGACGCATCCCCCTTCTCACGCCCGCAGAAGAATTGCATCTGGGCACGATGGTGAGGGCATGGCTGGATCACCCGGACGGCCCTGAAGGCGCACCTGTAGGGATCCGCCGCCGTGGTCTGAAGGCCAGGGACCGAATGGTTCAGGCCAACTTGCGGCTGGTGGTCGTGATCGCCAAGAAGCACATGCAACGCGCTGCACGGGTAGGGCTCACCCTGCATGACTGCATCCAAGAGGGCACGATCGGTCTGGTGCGAGGTGTCGAGAAGTTCGACCCGGCACGCGGCTACAAGTTCTCCACCTACGCCTACTGGTGGTGTATCCAGGGCATCCGTCGCGTTTTAGAGACTGCTGGAACGATCAGGGTGCCAACAGGGGCACGGTCGCTGGCAGGGAAGGTCGTGTCGGCACTGCGAGAGCTTGGCCCTGGGGCGACGATCGAACAGGCCGCTGAAGTGATCGGCCAGCCAGCGAGCCGCTGTCAGCGGGCGATGTCTGCGGTGGCGATAGCTGGAACGATGAGCAGCTTGGATGAACCACTGCGCCATCACGACGGCGAAGGTGGGGTGTTGGTTGACTTCCTGGCCGACCCCAACAGCGAGCCGAGCATCCAGGGCCTCGATCTGGAGCTGGCGGTGTCCAGGCTCAGAGCCGCGCTCCCAGAGGAAGTGGAACTGATGAGCCGTTGGGCTGCTGGTCAGACACGAAGAGAGATCGCCCTCGAGGAAGGCATCACACATCAGGGCGTGGGCCATCGGCTCGACGTGGCCCGCAAGCGTTTGAGGGCAGTGGCTGGCCCTGAGGCCCTGCAGCTGCTGGAGGGGGCAGCTTGATGGCGCTGGATCCAACCGGCCAGAAGGCGTACCTCCATTGCGTGCGGCTGCTGCAGACGCTCGCAGGCAGGCAGTACGGCTCAAAGCTCATGCTCCAGGCCCAGGCTCACCTCGAGGGCCTTGCGGCCTACAAGCAGGGCCGTGCCTCGCTGGCCGATAGGGGGCGCAATGGCTAAGCGGAATCCTGGGACGGAGGAACAGGAGCTGCCGGATCTATGCGGTCGGCAGGCAGCCAGGTTGCCGGCGCAATGGGCTGGGATCGACCCTGCGGAACTGGAGCACAGACACCGGCAAGCGGCACTACTGGTAGCCAGGAGGTACGGAGCAGTGCGGCTTCAGGGAGACCGCAGCCATGGCGAGCCGTGGTGAGAAACGCACAACGAGCGAGAAGCAACCACCCATTCGGGGGATGTAAGGCGGCCCTCTGCAGAGAGAGGATCTCTGCGTACCAGAGATGGCCGTGGCCACCAAGCGCAAGAACACCCTCCCCACCCCGGCACACGTCCAGGCGTTGATCGACGCACTGGAAGCGATCAGGCCAGCCCACTGGACCGCCAGCCATGGAACAGGCAGCGCCAGCAACAGGTGGACAGTCTTCAGCGAGGTATTCCGTGGCCGCATCGACGACCTGAAGCTGGCTGACGAGCAAGGCCGAGCCGGCTACCGGGTTGGCATTGAGGTGGCTGCGATGGACGGAGAGATTCGCACCTGTTTTTCTCTTTACGACTGCCCTCCTGCCGTTCGCAACTTCAAGGCCAACTTTCACCAAGAGCTACTTCGGCCGCTGAAGGAGTACCAAGGAGCCTGGAACGTCACCTGCGGATCCCGGCCACTGCCAAATGGCAAGAAATCCCACGGCTACCTGTGGAAGACCGGCTGCGCTGGCACCTGGGTGGAAAGGTGGCTGAACGACCCCTGCCACTACGACGAAGATCGGCTGATGGGTTTTGACCTTTCGATCGGCAGCATCTGGTGGGACTCTGCCCAGCAGATTGCTGAGCAAGCAGCTTTTCTCGCCGCCGCCTACCTGCCCCTGCTGGAGTGCATGGTGCCCCTGGATGGCGAGCCACTCGCCCCCAATCGCCAGGGCCGCAATGACCAGCTGCGCCCCAACCTGGCCCGCGTCACCGGCCCTGTCGAGCAATGCAGATGTGAGCACCGCAAGATTGATGGCCTCAACTCTCGCTTTGTCTGCGCCGGCCAGCTTGAAGCTGCTCACATCAAGCCGTATCAACAAGGAGGCAGCGATGACCCCAGCAATGGTCTGTGGCTATGCCATGTTCACCACTGCGAAACAGAGGGCCGTATTGAGGGCAATCGCCTGAGTGTGCGACTGCTTGATCACATCCCACAGTTGCGTCGAAGCAGCCTTGTTGGCTGAGGCAAGGGATCCCAGCGAATCTTGCGGCCAGGGCTACCTGCTCCAGGAGCCCGCAGCACCACCTGCAGCTTCCGGCCGTCCAGGCGGCATGGCCAGGAGACCCGCTGGAGGGTGTATTCGGGCGCTCCCTTACCCGCTGACGATGCTCAGGTAGGCCATGGCCAGGTCGGTCCTGTCGTCATCGCTGAGCGTGGCCGGATCCTGGGTAATGCTCAGCCGCTGCAGGATCACCTCTTGCCATCGCCGGAAGTAGGCCAGGGCAAGCTCGCGATCGGTCAGTTCCTCCATCGGATCAGCCTTGCTGCCACCACCGTGGCAAGAGCCTGCTTTCCTGTCAGCTGGCTACCGAGCAACCGATGGCCCTCTGGGGCGCTGACAAGCCAGATCAGAAGCAGCAGACCGGCAGCAGTGGCGGTGGCGTGGGCTGGCTCCGGTCGCCGGAGGGGCTGAAGGTGGTCCGCATTGCCGGTGCGGGTGAATCCCGCTGGGCCAAGTGGGTGGAGGTGACGGACGCTGACATCACCAGCGATGGCCGGGTCCAGGTGCGCCACAGCCGGCGGATGCTGCGGTTCAACGCCGAGCAGCTCTGGCAGAACCTGATCCGGCAGGGCTGGCAGCGGGTGCCGCCGCAGTGGTGACCAACCAGCCCAAACCAGGGAACTCTAAGGAAGTCCCCAACTGGTCCCCACCATGACACTCGACCTTTATGAGCTGATCGACCTCGGCACCGCCCTTCTGGACTGGCGCACTGACACCCCTGAGGGCCAGCAGCGCATGGCAGCCGATCTCAGGCTGATGGCCGAGCTGCAGCGCGACACCCTGGCAGCTGTGACAGATCTGGCAACTACTGACAGCTGACCGTTCCCATCCCAGGATTGGGACCTACACAGCCATCACCGCCATGCGCCGTGCGCTCCTGCCCCTGCTACTCCTCGCCGCTGCCCTAGCCACTGCCCCGGCGATGGCCAAGGTGCTGGCAGAAGGCAAGCCCAGCCCCGGCGGCTTCTACTGGCAGAAGGTCGAGAAAAGCAATGGCACCGTTCAGTACGTCTGCCGGAAAACCTCCGACTCCAAGATCCAGAAGGCTGCGGCTTGCAACGGCGCCAAGGCTGTGAAGCCCTAGTGATCCGCGCTGTTGCCTTCGCCCTGGTCCTGCTGCTGGCCGGCCCTGCCGGGGCTGCGACGGTCCTTTCCGTGGGTGATGGTGACACCATCCGAGTGAGCGATGGCGCCAAGCGGGTCACGATCCGTCTGGCGTGCATTGATGCACCGGAGACTGCGCAGAAGCCCTACGGCATGGCTGCCCGGCAGAAGCTGCAGGCCCTGGCCCCGGTTGGCTCGGTGGTTTCGCTCCAGACCAAGACCACCGACCG
>JBIPLV010000052.1:0-14791 GCA_044369475.1 Cyanobium sp.
GGCGGTGGGCTGATCGCCGGCATCGGCGCCTACGTCAAAACCCTCTGGCCCCAGGTGCAGATCGTGGGGGTGGAGCCGGTGGATGCCGATGCCATGACCCGCTCGCTGGCCGCCGGCGAGCGTGTGCAGCTCGACCAGGTGGGCCTGTTTGCCGACGGGGTGGCCGTGCGGCGGGTGGGGGAGCTCACCTTCGAGCTGGCCCGCCAGACGGTGGATCGCATGGTGACGGTGGACACCGACGCCATCTGCGCCGCCATCAAGGATGTGTTTGAGGACACCCGCTCGATCCTGGAGCCCGCCGGTGCCCTGGCCGTAGCCGGCATGAAACGGGATGTGATGCAGCAGGGTCTGCATGGCCAAACGCTGGTGGCGGTGGCCTGCGGCGCCAACATGAACTTTGATCGGCTGCGCTTCGTGGCCGAACGCACCGAAATCGGCGAAGACCGCGAGGCCATGCTGGCGGTGGAGATCCCCGAGCAAACCGGCAGCCTGCGGCGCTTCTGTGGGGTGCTGGGCCAGCGCAGCCTCACCGAATTCAGCTACCGGCTGGCCGATCCCCGCGTGGCCCACATCTTCGTGGGGGTGCAGACCAGCGGCACTGCCGATGAGCAGCAACTGATCCACGACGTGCAGGGCGCCGGCTTCCCCTGCCTCGATCTCTCCAACAACGAATTGGCCAAGCTGCACCTACGCCACATGGTGGGCGGGCGCCTGCCCGCCAGTGCCGGCCCCGCCCTGGAGCAGGGGGAGGAGTTGCTCTACCGCTTCGAGTTTCCCGAAAAACCCGGCGCCTTGATGGCGTTCGTCAATGCCCTGCACGCCAACTGGAACATCAGCATCTTTCACTACCGCAACCACGGCGCCGACGTGGGCCGGATCGTGGTGGGGGTGCAGGTGCCCCGGGGTGAACGGTCGCAGTGGCAGGCGTTTCTGAACGGGCTCGGCTACCAACATTGGGATGAAAGCGACAACCCCGCCTACCGGCTGTTTCTCGGCCCCAGCAGCGCCCCCCTGCCGGCCCTGGCCTGAGCCCGAATCGCTGCGGTACCGTGCGGCCATCCAGCGTGGTGAAGGCCCATGACCGGCGCCCAACCAGCAGCCGCTGAGGCGATCCAGGGGCTCTCCCTGCCGGCGCGGATGGAGGCGATCCTCTATCTCAAGGGCCGGCCCCTGAGCCTTGCCGAGCTGGCGGAGATCGCCGCCATCAGCCGCGAGGAGGCGGAGCTGGGGCTGATCACCCTGATCACCGACTACGCCCACCGCGACACCGCCCTGGAAGTGCGTCAGGAGGGCAGCCGCTACAGCCTGCAGCTGCGCGACGGCCTGGGCGATCTGGTGCAGAACCTGCTGCCCGTGGACCTCTCCACCGCTGCCCTGCGCACCCTGGCCACGATCGCGCTGAAGAAACGGATCCTCCAATCGGATCTGGTGGAGCTGCGGGGTTCGGGTGCCTACGACCACATCAAAGAGCTCCTGGCCCAGAACTTCGTCGAGCGCAAGCGTCAAAGTGAAGGTCGCTCCTACTGGCTCACCCTGAGCGAGAAATTTCACCGCACCTTCGCCGTCAAGGCCGACGACCTGCAACCCCGCCCGAGGGCAGCCAAGGCCAAGGTGGTGGATCCCGAACCAGCTCCGGAGCAGGCTCCAGCTGAGGATGAAGCCTGGGACGAGGCTGCCTAGAGTTTGCTGATCCAGAATCTGCCCACGAGCACCCCATGGACGCGCTGAGTTTTCTGCTGCAGGTGCTGGCCCAGACCCTCAGCATCTACACCGTGGTGCTGCTGGTGCGGGTGCTGTTGAGCTGGTTCCCAAACCTCGACTGGAGCAATCCGCTGCTCTCGACGGTGAGTTCGATCACCGATCCCTACTTGAACGCCTTCCGCGGCTTGATCCCACCCCTGGGCGGCCTCGACCTGTCGGCGATCGTGGCCTTCATCGCCCTGAATCTGGTGCAGAGCCTGCTGCAAGGCGCCAGCGTGTCTTTGCTGGGCGCCGGCTATTGAGTGGAGACCTGAGCGGTTGAACTGAGCAGGTTCCGAGTTACCCGTCGGCCAAGGCTTGCTCGAGCGGCAGCAATTCGTCGTCGACGCCGGCACGGGTGCGCACCGGAGCACTGAAGCCGCGGGCCTTGACATTGCGGAAGCTGAGGGGTCCCGGCGTGCCGGCGGGCACCGAGAGACGCAGGGCAAAGCTGGAACTGCCGGGAGGCACGTCGCCAATCGAACCCACGCGGGTGCGGTTTTGCAGCACCGGCTCGCCGCTGGAATCGACAATCAGGGCAAACACGTCGGTGTCCACCACCGGTTTGCGGCCCGGATTCACCACGGTGCCGCGCAGGGCGTAGCAGCTGGCGCCTGAAGGGCGTCGCAACTCGGGTTGGGCGCCAACGTCTTCAGCGGGACAGGGCTCGAGATTCACCTGTGAGACCTGCAGCTCGGCTGCCCAGGCAGGACCGGGCACAAGCAGCAACAGGGCCACCAGAAGAGGAGCGAACACGACTCTGATCACCGCGTATCCCCACTGCCTGCAATCACGTTACGGGCAGCACGGCTGGCCAGCTTGTCAAGGTTGGCCTGGGCGACCTGGTCGAGCTCCAGGCCCAGTTCCGTGGCGAGTTGGGCCACGTACCAGAGCACATCCCCCAGCTCCAGCTGCAGGGCGGCGATCACCTCGGGGCTGAACACGCCGTTCTGGTCGCGCATTACCTTCTTCACCTTGTCGGCCACCTCACCGGCCTCACCGCACAGTCCCAGGGTGGGATAAATGGGGTTGGCGCCCGCCTCGGGATAGCGGGCGGTGGCGCGGGAGCGCTGTTGGTAAGCCTGAAAGTCCAACTGCGGCAGCCCGTTGCAGGCCTGGATGGTAGTTTCCAGCTGTCTGATGGCGTGTTGATGCCCCAGCCCGATCTCATGCGTCGCACCAAGATCGTGGCCACGATCGGGCCCGCCACGGAATCTCCGGAACGCTTGCGCGAGTTGATTGCCGCCGGCGCAACCACCTTCCGCCTCAATTTCTCCCACGGGGACCACAGCGAGCACGCGGCTCGGATCGCCACGATCCGCCAGGTCGCCACCGAGCTGGGCATCGAGATCGGCATCCTCCAGGACCTGCAGGGTCCCAAGATCCGCTTGGGTCGTTTCGCCGACGGGCCCATCACCCTTGCCAAAGGTGATCCATTCACCCTCACATCGAGGGATGTGGCTTGCAATCAATCAATTGCCACGGTCACCTACGACAAGCTCGCCGACGAAGTCGTGCCTGGCAGCCGCATCCTGTTGGATGACGGACGGGTCGAAATGCTGGTCGAGCGCATCGACAAGCCGGAGCAAACGCTGTTCTGCAGCGTCACCGTCGGGGGCGTGCTCTCCAACAACAAGGGCGTCAACTTTCCCGACGTGCAGCTCTCAATCCGAGCGCTCACCGAGAAAGACCGGGTCGACCTTGCCTTTGGCCTCCAACAAGGTGTGGATTGGGTGGCGCTCAGCTTCGTGCGCAACCCCTCGGACATGCGCGAGATCCGCGAGCTGATCCGCAGCCACGGCCACAGCACGCCGGTGGTGGCCAAGATCGAAAAATTTGAGGCGATCGACCAGATCGACGACATCCTGCCCCTGTGCGACGGGGTGATGGTGGCCCGTGGCGACCTGGGTGTCGAGATGCCCGCCGAAGAGGTGCCGCTGCTGCAGAAGGAGTTGATCCGCAAGGCCAACAGCCTGGGCATCCCCGTGATCACCGCCACCCAGATGCTCGATTCGATGGTGAGCTGCCCTCGCCCCACCCGAGCCGAGGTGAGCGACGTGGCCAACGCCATCCTCGACGGCACCGACGCCGTGATGCTCTCCAACGAGAGCGCGGTGGGTGATTTTCCTGTGGAAGCGGTGGCCACCATGGCCACGATCGCCCGACGGATCGAGCGCGATTACCCCCAGCGGGTGCTCGACAGCCACATGGCTACCACCATTCCCAACGCCATCTGCCAGGCGGTGAGCAGCATTGCCCGCCAGCTCAACGCCGCGGCGATCCTGCCCCTCACCAAGGGTGGCTCAACCGCACGCAATGTCAGCAAATTTCGGCCCAGCACGCCGATCCTGGCGATCACCAGCGAGGTGAAGGTGGCCCGCCAGCTGCAGCTTTGCTGGGGGGTGAATCCCCTGCTGGTGGCGGAACAAAGCTCCTCCACCAGCACCTTCAGCCTGGCCATGGGCATGGCCCGGGGGCTGGGATTCCTCCAGGACGGCGACCTGGTGGTCCAAACCGCTGGCACCCTGTCTGGGGTCAGCGGCTCCACCGACTTCATCAAGGTCGGCATCGTGTCGGCCGTGCTGTCCAAGGGCACCGGCATCGGCAGCGGCTCGGTGAGCGGGCGGGTTCGCCTCGTGGATAGCCCCGAGGCCGCAGCGGCGATCCAGTCGGGCGAGATCCTGGTGGTGCGTGAAACCTCAGCCGACTACGTCGAGGCGATTCGCAAGGCCAAGGCCGTGATCGCTGAAACCGACGGCATGGAGAGCCACGCGGCCGTGATCGCCCAGCGCACTGGCATTCCTGCGATTGTGGGCGTCGACAACGCCTTTGCCAGCTTGCTTCAGGGCGAGATCGTGACCCTGGATCTGCTCCGTGGCGAAGTGCATCGCGGCGCCCGCAGCCACAACGTGGACGGCGGAACAGCCATCGTTTAGGGCACCGGCCCCTGCACATCCCCATGGCTTCGAAATTGCCCGTCGGTGAAACCGTGGGCATGGCTCTGACAACCCTGCGGGCCAACCGGCTGCGCAGCCTGCTCACGATGCTCGGCATCGTGATCGGCAATGCCTCGGTGATCACCTTGGTGGGCGTGGGACGGGGCGCCCAGAACCTGGCCGAAGGCCAGCTCAGCAACCTCGGCGCCAATGTGTTGTTTGTGGTGCCGGGCAACAACGACACCCGCCGCCAGGGCATCGACTTCCCCAAAACCCTTGTGCTCGAAGACGCCGAGGCGATCGCCGAGCAAGTGCCCAGCGTCAAACGGGTGGCGCCCCAGATCACCCTGAGCGAGGTGATTCAGGCCGGCGGCATCAGCAGCACCGCCTCGGTCTCGGGGGTGACGCCTGAGTTTCTTCCCGTGCGTCAGTTTGAGGTAGCCCAAGGCCGTTTCTTCTCCGCAAGCGACCTCAGCAGCGCCCGCAACGTCACCGTGGTGGGGCCCGATCTGGGCGCCAAGATGTTTCCCGGCAAGGCGCCGGTGGGGCGCCAGCTGCGCATCCGCAACCAGCTGTTCGAGGTGATTGGCGTGCTGGAGCCCAAGGGGGCGGTGTTTGGCCAAAACCAGGACGAGAACGCCTACGTGCCGCTCACGACGATGGTGAGCAAACTGTCCGGCCGCGATCCCACCTACGGCGTCAACCTCAACTTCATCAGCGTCGAGGCCCGCGACGAACAGAGCACAGGGGCCGCAAGCTTTCAGATCACCAACCTGCTGCGCCAGCGGCACCGCATCCTGAGGGAGGACGACTTCGCCGTGCGCTCCCAGAAGGACGCCCTAACGATCGTGAGCACGATCACCGGCGGACTCACCCTGATGCTGGCGGCCATCGGCGCCGTGTCGCTACTGGTTGGCGGCATCGGCATCATGAACATCATGTTGGTGTCGGTGAGCGAGCGCACCGAAGAGATCGGCCTGCGCAAGGCCCTCGGCGCCCGCAGTGGAGACGTGCTGCTGCAGTTTCTGGTGGAGTCTCTGGTGCTGGCCAGCCTCGGCGGCGTGATCGGCAGCGCCGTGGGCATCGGCACGGTGGTCGTGGTGGCCGCTGTCACACCCTTGCCCGCCACGATTGGGGCGACCACGGTGCTGGCCACGGTGGGGCTGTCGGGCTCGATCGGCCTGTTCTTCGGCGTGGTGCCGGCCCGCCGCGCCGCCCGGCTGGATCCAATCGTGGCCCTGCGCAGCCTCTGAGCCGGCTGGGCCGTACCGTCCTTGCGCCAGCCAAGCTGGACGGGGAAAACCAAAGAAACTATTAAAAACCCAAAAGCGTGGCGTTCGTCACCAAATCCGCACGCAGGGCGATGGCTTCATGGTGTCTCCTGATCGGAACTGGCTTTGACTCTGCTCTCATGCGGCTACCGCAACACCAGTGATCGCATGGTGATCCTGCGCTGCGTCGGTCCCGAGCAGTTTTTCCTCGAACGGGTGGTGTTTCCGTTTGAGCTCCTCAGCTTTGAATGCCCACCGCAAAGCGTGATCAAGGTCTGGACCCATGGCCTCGGCGGCCCTGACTTGGTCGAAACAATCCAGGCCAAGGATTTGCTGCTCGAACCACCCAGCAGTCCTGCCCAGCTCGAAGCCCTATCCGGTGCCAGCAGCAACGACCTGACCTGGGCGCAAGCAGGCTGACCAAGGGGGCGATGGTGCATGGAACCCCAGGCCAGCCCCCGTTGAACGCGGCCTGAAACAAGCACCTCGAGCGGAGCTACAGCGGTCCGCAGCGCCGTTACACTTGTTAAGAATGTGTCTCAGTTATGAACCAGCGCTGGCGTCTGATTGCCCTCTGGCTGCTGCCCCTGGCGGTGGTTGCCTTTCTCGGATGGCAGTTGCTGAGCAGCGGTGGCACGGCCCGCTTCAAGCCCAACGGCCCCACCGTGGCGCCCCGCAATGCTGCGGTAGCCCGGATGAGCTATGGCCGCTTCCTTGACTATGTCGACGCGGGACGCGTGACGGCCGTAGACATCTTTGATGGCGGTCGCAGCGCTGTGATCGAGGCCGTGGATCCAGACCTCGACAATCGGGTGCAGCGGCTGCGGGTGGATCTTCCCGGCGTGGCACCGGAGCTGGTGAACAAGTTGAAGGATCAGGGCATCAGCTTCGACATCCATCCGCCCAAGACCGCTCCACCGGCCCTGGGACTGCTGGGCAATCTGCTGTTCCCCCTGCTGCTGATCGGCTCGCTGGTGTTCCTGGCCCGACGCGGTAACGGCATGCCTGGCGGCCCCGGCCAGGCGATGCAGTTCGGCAAGACCAAGGCCCGCTTCGCCATGGAAGCCGAAACCGGCGTCAAATTCGATGACGTGGCCGGTGTGGAAGAAGCCAAGCAAGACCTCCAGGAGGTGGTGACCTTCCTGAAAACCCCAGAGCGATTCACCTCCGTGGGCGCCAAGATCCCCAAAGGGGTGCTGCTGGTGGGTCCTCCAGGCACCGGCAAAACCCTTCTAGCCAAGGCCATTGCCGGCGAAGCCGGTGTGCCCTTCTTCTCCCTCTCCGGCTCGGAGTTTGTTGAGATGTTTGTGGGGGTTGGTGCCAGCCGTGTGCGCGACCTGTTCAAGCGGGCCAAGGAAAACAGCCCTTGCCTGATCTTCATCGACGAAATCGATGCGGTAGGCCGCCAGCGTGGCGCGGGTGTAGGCGGTGGCAACGACGAACGGGAACAAACCCTCAACCAACTCCTGACGGAGATGGACGGCTTTGAGGGCAACAGCGGAATCATCATCATCGCCGCCACCAACCGGGCCGACGTTCTCGATTCGGCGCTGCTGCGTCCCGGCCGCTTCGACCGCCAGGTGCAGGTGGATGTGCCCGACATCAAGGGGCGCCTGTCGATCCTCAATGTGCACAGCCGCAATAAAAAGCTGGCCCCGGATGTAAGCCTCGAGGCCATCGCTCGCCGCACCCCTGGCTTCTCGGGCGCCGACCTGGCCAACCTGCTCAACGAAGCAGCGATCCTCACCGCCCGCCGCCGCAAGGAAGCCACCACCTTGGCCGAGATCGACGACGCCGTCGACCGGGTGATCGCCGGCATGGAGGGCAAGCCGCTCACCGACGGTCGCAGCAAGCGACTGATCGCTTACCACGAGGTGGGCCACGCCCTGGTGGGCTCCCTGGTCCAGGCCCACGACCCTGTGCAGAAGGTGACGCTAATCCCCCGTGGTCAGGCCCAGGGACTCACCTGGTTCTCCCCCGATGAGGAGCAGATGCTGGTGAGCCGGGCTCAGCTACGGGCTCGGATCATGGGCGCCCTGGGCGGCCGCGCCGCTGAGGATGTGGTGTTCGGCTATGCGGAGGTCACCACGGGTGCTGGCGGCGACATCCAGCAGGTGGCCTCCATCGCCCGCCAGATGGTGACGCGCTTCGGCATGAGTGACCTCGGCCAGGTGTCGTTTGAAGCCGGCAACCAAGAGGTGTTCCTCGGCCGCGACCTGATGACCCGCAGCGACGGCTCTGATCGCCTTGCCAGCAAGATCGATGACGCCGTGCGTCAGATCGTGCAGAGCTGCTACGCCGACACGGTGAAGCTGGTGGCGGAGCACCGCGCCTGCATGGACCGGGTGGTGGAGCTGCTGATCGAGAAGGAAACGCTCGATGGTGATGAGTTTCGCGCCATCGTGGCCGAATTCACCACGATCCCCGAGAAGGAGCGTTTCTCGCCCCTTTTGACTGAACCCTCCCAGACTGAGTCAGTTCAGCCAGAGCCAGCCCCGGCTGCCTAAATCACCACCACCAACCCCTCCCGAAGCTCAACCTCGGGGGGGGCAAGTCATCATCATCAAGGTTGGTTCTTAGACCGGCCTTCGCTGAACTTCAAACAGGTCGAACGGGCCGCTTTTCGATCACCTTGTCGATCAGGCCGTACTCCACCGCCTCAGCCGGCGACATGAAGAAATCGCGGTCAGTGTCCTCTTCGATGCGCGGCAGGGGCTGTCCGGTGCGATCGGAGAGCTCGGTGTTGAGCTTCTTTTTGAGATAGAGGATCTCGTCAGCCTGGATACGGATGTCGCTGGCTTGGCCGCGCGCACCGCCCAGCGGCTGGTGGATCATGATCCGCGAGTGGGTGAGGCTGCTGCGCTTGCCCTTGGTGCCGGCGCAAAGCAGGAAAGCTCCCATTGAGGCGGCCAGCCCCACACAGACCGTCTGCACATCGGGCTTGATGTGTTGCATCGTGTCGAAGATGCCAAGGCCGTCGTACACCGATCCGCCAGGGGAGTTGATGTAGAGAAAAATGTCTTTTTCCGGATCTTCCGCCTCCAGAAACAGGAGCTGGGCCACAACGCGGTTGGCCGACTCCGACGTGACCGGCTCGCCCAAGAAGATGATTCGCTCGCGCAACAGACGCGAATAGATGTCGAATGCGCGTTCTCCCCGGCCCGACTCTTCAATCACGATCGGGATCATGGAGCTGCTGCAGCGACTGGATCCGATCCTACTGAGCCTGGGCGGCTAGGGTCGGCGCACCTTGGCCCGATTCAGCGTGAGTGCAGCCCTCACCGTTGCAGACAGCAAGCGTGCCTTCCATCGCGCCTTTCCCAACGTGATTGCGCCGCTCTACCGGCGCCTGGTGGATGAGCTGCTGGTGGAGCTGCACCTGCTCAGCCGCCAGGGCGGCTTTCGCAGTGATCCCCTGTTTGCCTGTGGGCTGATCCAGGTGTTCGACAGCTTGGCCAAGGGCTATCGCCCCGACACCCAACTGGAGCCGCTCTTGGCAGCGCTCTGCTCCGCCTCAGGCTTTGATGCCGCCAGCCTGCGTCAGCAGCGTGATCAGGCCATGGCCGCCATGGGCAGCCACAGCGTCGAGCAGGTGAAGGAGTGGATCGAGCAGGAAGGGGCCGGTGCCCCCGAGCCGGTTGCAACGGCTTTGGCAAGCATCCGCCGGAGCGACTTTCACTACTCACGGCTGATGGCAGTCGGCCTGCTGAGCCTGCTGGAGCAGGCCCAGGGAGCTGATGCCATGGATCCCACGGCCCTGCGCAGCTACGCCCACGACCTCGGCAGCGCCATGGGCCTGTTGCGCGATCGCCTCGACAAGGACATCAGCCTCTACGCCAACAATCTCGAGAAGATGGCTCAGGCGGTGGAGCTGATGGAGGAAACCGTTGCCGCCGAGCGTCGCAAACGCGAACGGCAGCAGCAAGCCGCCGCAGCTGAACCCAGTGCTAGCGAGCCAACGGCGGGCGCTGGGGGCGACGCTGCAACTGAAGCTGCCCCGTCAGCTGGCTGAGGGGCGAGCCCAGCACTCCTGCGCCGCTGGCCGCATTGATGGCCACCAGATCCAGCTGGGCACCCTGCTGCACCAGCTGCGGCAGCTCCGCAGGCAGCAAGCCCAAGCGAGCCAGGGCCTGGGGGCGAGCCCGCAGCACGGTTGCCCCAGCTGAGCTGGGCAGCCCGAGGGTTGGGGTGGCAGCGGCAAGGGTCTCAGCGGTGTGTGCCCAGGGAGGCTCAGGCCCCAGATACAGAAGCAGTTGGGGCTGGCCCGAGCCCGCCAGCACCCAGCGCCAGCCACCCACCACCAGGCCATCCTCGCGGCGCCAGCTGATGGCGGGCAGGGCCGCTGAACCGGTGCGGGTCGCTGCCAGGCCTTGCGCCTCAAGCGGCGGCACCAATGCATCCAGCAGCTGGGTCCAGGGACGGCGTTCGCCGCTGATACGCAGCTGCACCTCCAGGCCAGCCTGAAACGGCCCCTGCGCCAGAGGCCGCAACCGCAGCACAAAAGGAACCCGGCGCAGCAAGGCCAGCTGGCCATCACCGATGCCGTAACGGGCCGCCAGGGGTTCGCGGATCAACTGGCGGCTGAGCAGGCCCTGCAACAGCGCATCCAGAACTGGGCCACGCCACTCCAGCAGCAGATCAGGAGGCAAAGGGGGCAACGCCGGAGTCGGTTGGGGCCGGCCAGGGGCACTTAGGAGGCCACTAGCGGCACTTGCTTCGCCCGCCAGGCCCAGGTTGGCCCCCTCCAACCGCAGGCTCAAGCAGCCCTCCTGGAAACGCTGGAGCAGGGGCGCCATCGGTCCGGCCATCACCCCGAGGCCGAGGGGCGCCCAGAACACTGCCTGCTCCTGCTGCAGCCGCAGCAGACAGCGCTGCTCCAGGCCGCGGCGCTGGCGCTGGGCCAGCCGCAGCTGGTCTTGCAGCAGCCGCTGGGAGAGGGGATCAGCCGCCACGACCACCAGGTCATCGACCCTCAGGCTGTGGGGCGGCAGGCTGTTGGGCGGCAGGCCACCCGCGGGGCGGGCCGTGAGCGCCGGGGGCAGGGTATGAGCGGGGAACGCCAGGTAGGCGCCGCCATCGCCATCGCGCCCCCAGAACTGCCACCACACCCGGCGCTGCTGCTGCCAAACGTTGCGGGCCAGGGCTGGCCCTAGCCGCTGGCTCCACAGGGCCGGCACGGGCCGCTGGGGAGAGGCGGGAAAGCTCTGCATCAGAGCCGCCTGACCCAGCAGCCGCTCCAAGCCCTGGGCCCGCGGCCGAGGCCAGCGCAGCAACAAGCCAGCAGGCACCAGCACCAGCAGGGCGGTGAGGGCCGCGGTGCAGCGCAGGGGCAAGGCGCCGATCTGGAGCGGCCGCGTCATGCCACAGCTCCGTAGAGAGTGGTGCGGCGGCGCACCGGACGGCCCAGCTGACGGGCTGCTGCCTCGAGAGTCTCGGGAGACTGGCAAGTGCCGCCGCTGGCCCCCGCCATCGTGGTGATGTGCTCCTCCATCAAGGTGCCGCCCAGGTCGTTGCAACCCCAGCGCAACGCTTCGGTTGCACCGGTGAGGGTGAGCTTCACCCAGCTCGGCTGGTGGAAGCAAAACCAGGGCCCCAGGAGGATCCGGGCCTGGGCGGTGAGCCGCAGCATCGCCGCGGCATCGGGCTGGTCGCGCCGCACCCGGGCCCGCAGGGCGGCCGGCGCCGAAGCACCCACGAACGGCAGCAGCACAAACTCCGTGAAACCCTGGCGTTGATGCTGCCAGGCATAGCGCTGCATGGCCACCAGGGTGAGCAGATGGGCCACCCGATCGGCCGGGCTCTCGATGTGGCCGGCCATCAAGGTGCTCGTGGACGGCAGCCCGTGCTGGTGCACCTGCAGCATCACTGCCACCCATTCACGCGCCGAGAGCTTCTCGGGGCAGAGCACCCGCCGCACCGGCTCACTCAGCACCTCGGCTGCCGTACCCGGCACCGAGCCAAGTCCAGCGGCCTGCAGCCGCTCCAACACATGATCCAGGGAGAGGCCGTCGTGCTGGGCGAAATACAGGAGCTCCTGGGGGGAGAAGGCATGCAGATGCACACCCGGGGCCGCTTGCTGCAACCGCTGCAGCAACTGTTCGGCGTAGGCCAGCTGGCTGCCCTCCACGGTGGCGGCGGGGTTGAGGCCGCCCTGGATGCAGAGCTCGGTGGCCCCGGCCTCAAGGGCCTCGGCAGCCCGCCGCTCCAGTTCCGCTTCAGCGAGCCAGTAGGCGCCTGGTTCACCGGCATCGCGACGAAAGGCGCAGAAGCTGCAGTGCTTGATGCAGTGGTTGGAGACGTTGAGGTTGCGGTTCACCACGTAGGTGACCGTGTTGCCCGCCAAGGCCTGCCGCAGGGCATCGGCGGCGCGGCGCAGGAGCTCGTCGGCCGCACCACTTGTGGGATGACGGAGCAGGGCCAGGCCCACCGGTGCCAAAGCCCGAGGCAGAGCTGTCAGATCGGCCGACTCCTCCGCGGATCGTGCAGCAGCGTGGCGATCGGCGATGGCCGCCAGCAGGTCAGGCAAGGCGCCAGCCATAGCCTGCTCGGGTGGCGGCACCAACAGTTGATCTGCCGTACACCAGGCCCAGTCGGCGAGCCCGGCAGGGATCATGAGCGCCGCTTGGCTTCAAGCGCCTTGCGGCGACGGCGATCCCGCCACTCCACCGTGGAGAGGTAGATCACCCCACCACTAACAAATACCAGCAGCAAAGCGGCGATGGCCGACAGCAGCTGGGGGAGGGAAAGGGACAGCTCAGGCACCAAAAGTCGCCGGGCCCCGGTCAGAACTTGATGCTGTTGTCGCCATGACGACCCCAGACCACCATCGCGATCGAAAAGCTGAACAGGGCTGCCAGCGACGCCCAACCCACGGTGATCAACATGGCGCAGCCATCAGTCGTTGGCGGCACTTTACCTAGGGTGGGGTAGGTGTGGAGCTTGGGGCGATGGATGTGATTCAGCCTGTGCTGATGGCGAGTTCCTCCCCCGCCGCCGTGCAGGAGCGGCAGCGGCTCCGCCAGCCCTACCCCCACTTCAAGGTGGTGGTGCTCGACGACGACGTGAACACCTTCCAGCACGTCGTGGAGTGTCTGGTGCGCTTTATCCCGGCCATGCAGCCAGATCAGGCCTGGACCCTGGCGCACCGCATCGACAGCGAGGGCTCGGCAGTGGTGTGGTGTGGGCCCCAGGAGCAGGCCGAGCTCTACCACCAGCAACTCGGAGCCGAAGGGCTGACCATGGCACCCCTGGAGCCCGCCTGATGGGCCGGGTGGTGATCACCCACAGCACCTATGTCGAGGGGCTGGTGCCCCTGCTCAAGCGGCTGGCCCGCTATCCGGGCATCGACACGGTGACCCCGGCGGTGATCAGCCGGGTGCGGGGCCGCAGCGCCCAGCTGCGGCTGCGCGTGTCAGCCCCGATCACCGGTGGCCACAAACTGGTAGCCCGGCGCGGCAACAGTGTCCAGGAAGTATTCGTGGTGACTGGCTGGAGCCGCGAGCAACTGCAGCAGCAGCTGGATCAGTTGCTGGGTCAGGCGTCACCCAACAGCAATTCGCCGGAGGGCGACCGCTCGTAAACAGCCGGCGCCCGGAAGCGCGCATAGGCTCCTCCCTCGCGAAACCAACTGCCGAGCTCCAAGCTCAGCCCATCGGGCTGAAGCTGCCAGCGCTGCTGCAGGTAGGCGATGTAGTCGTCCGCGTTGACCTGGGGGGCCTGCCAGTGCACCACCGCAAACGCCAAGGCCCGCACCCGCACGATTCCCCCACTCGACTCCTGGATCTCCTCCTCCAGCAGAAAGGTGCGGAAGCGATCACGCAACCTGCCGGGGGAGGCCGGCGCACCATCTTCGATCAGCCTGCCCTCCAGCGGGTATTTGCGCAAATAGAGCTCGCGGGCCCGGGGGAAAACCGGGCCCGGAGCGAGGCAGAGCAACGATTCAAAGGCCTGCTGAAAGGACTCCATCGAAGCAGGCGGGCCGAACCCGTTTTCAACAACCATGGAGTCCAGAATGCCCTCTGATCCAGCCTCCTGTCGCCGCTCATGCCGATCACCCCAGCCCAGCTCGATGGGGCCATGGCCTGGCGCTACGCCACCAAGGTGTTCAACCCGAGCCGCCGGATCGACCCGATCACCTGGAGCGCCCTGGAAAATGCCCTGGTGCAGAGCCCGTCGAGCTACGGCTTGCAGCCCTGGAAATTTCTGGTGATCAACGACCCCGGCCTGCGCGAGCAGCTACGGCCCGAGTCGTGGAACCAGAGCCAGATCACCGACGCGTCCCATCTGGTGGTGTTTCTGGTGCAACGCCAAATCGGTCCGGCGGAAGCCGACCGGCTGATCACGACCATGGCCCAGACCCGCGGCATCGATCCCGCCAACCTGGCCACCTACCGCCAGATGATCGACGTTGACCTGATCAACGGCCCCCGCAGCCAGCAGATCGCACGCTGGGCGAGCAACCAGGTGTACATCGCCCTAGGCACCTTGATGACGGCCGCCGCCCTGCTGGAGGTGGACACCTGCGCGATTGAGGGCTTCGAACCAGCGGCCTATGACCGCATCCTGGGGCTGGACAATGGGCCCTACCGCAGCTGCGTGGTGTGCGCCGTGGGCTACCGCTCAGGCAACGACAAACACGCCAACTTGGCCAAGGTGCGATATCCGGCCAGTGAGCTGATCGAAGTGCGCTGAAGATGCAGGGGTGATCAAGTTGGAAATGGGGTGGACCGCCGTGCCGTTTTGCCCCAGTGTTCGACCTGGTGGAACCAGAAGGGGGGTCAAGGACGGGGCGCCGTTTCCGGCTACGAGGCCGGCTTACGTTGCTTCCGCTGCAGACCCCCCATG
>JBIPLV010000148.1:0-4354 GCA_044369475.1 Cyanobium sp.
GGGGTGAGGTCAGCCTTATCACCCAAATGATCCATGGGGGCTGGAAGGCCCCTTTTAAGTGGCTGGGTACTGGCTTTCCGGTCGCGGCCATCGCGCCACGTCAATCACTGATTGACATCCCGATTGACAACTTGCCGGGATGACAACGGCGAATCTCGGCAGACTGGGGGCTTATTGACCAGCCCATGCCGGTTAAGCCTCTGCAGCTCTCCCCCTGGCAGCGCAAGGTCGCCGGCTTGGTGCAATCGGTTGATTCGCTCAACAGCCTGGTTTTGGCTGGCGGCCGCGGCGGCGGAAAGTCGATCCTTCTGGTCTGGTTGATCGGGTACTTCGCTCTGACCAGCGGCGACGGGTTCAACGCCGTGCTGATCCGTCACGATCTGGCGGGCCTCTCCAAGCTCGAGGATCTGCTGCAGGGCCAGCTGCCGATGCTGCTGCCCGGTAGCCCTACCTCAAGGCCAAGCGCACATGGCGCCTGAGCAATGGCGGCATCCTGCGCCTGATCCATATGGATGGCGGCGAAGCCTTCGCCAAGATCCAAGGTGAAGACTTGAGCCACATCTTCTGGGATGAGCTGACCCAGGAGCCCGACCCTCAGGTGGTGCTGCGGGCACGGAGCTCGATGCGAACCACCGATCCGGCGGTGGTGCCCAAGTTCATCGCCACCTGCAACCCGCTTGGCCCTGGCTCTTGGTGGGTGCGGGACTACATCGTTTCCAAGCAGCTGCCCGGTCGGATCTGGCGCTGCGAGTTCTTCGGTGGAAGCGAGACCTGCTGGATCAAGTCAACGCTCAGGGATAACCCGCACCTGAGCAACCCCGACCAATACGAAGCCGAGCTCAAGGCCAGCTGCTTTGGCGATGAGAGCAAGATCGCCGCTGAGGTCTTTGGCGATTGGGGGCAGGTCACGGCCGGCTTCTTCGGTGCCTGCCTGTCGATCGAGCGCAGCATGTTGCCCGGCGGGTTGACACTCCCGTATCAAGGCGTTGATGGGCCTGTGATCAGACGCGAACACCAGTCGCGGTGGTGCTGGCTTGGCTGTGACTGGGGCACTGCATCACCGGCCTGCGCAGTGCTGATGGTCCAGGTGGTGGATGACTGGATCGAGCTCGGCGGGAAGGTGATCCCCCGAGGTTCGTGGATCTGTCTGGATGAGGCTTACATCTGCTCGATCCAGCCGGATGGCTCCAAGGAATGGAATCGCGGCGATCGGTCACTGACGACGCAACGCTTCGCGTCGAGGGTTGGCGGCCTGCTCAAGCACTACGGGATGAGCTTTGCCGACATCGGCAAACGCCGCACGATCATGGATTCGGCCGTCACCGCACAGCTGGGTTACACGCAGGAAGGCTGGGATGCGCCTGTGACGTTGGCTAATGACTTTGCTCGCTACGGCTTTCAGGTCACCGGTAGCCCCAAGAGCTCGAGAGCCGTTGGCTGGCAGTTCATGAAACAGCTGCTCTATGCAGCGGACCGCGACGGCTCACCCGGGCTCTACATCTCCGAATCCTGCGAATCGCTTTGGCAAACATTGCCCTACTGCGTTAGTGATGAAAAGAACCCAGAGGACATGGAAAAGACTGTACCTGATCACAGCGCGGATGCAGTGCGCTATGTCCTCACCGCTGCCAATCAGAAGCAGCATGGATGGAGAGTTCCGGTTGGTGGTTGTCGGATAAGGCTTTACTGAGGTCGTGCTCCGACTAGTTTGATCATGCGGTTTGATTTGGCTGATCGCTGAAGCCCAGCTACCCAGCGAGAAGGAAAGCCTGGCTTTAGAGGCGCAGCTCCACCAGTGGCCCGATCAATGGTGCAACCCGCAGACGAAAATCTTCTGCTTCACCCCTGACCAGGTGGAACAAGTCACGGCAGGGATGACGCCCACCACCACATGTACCGTTGCCACAAGCTCAAGCTACTGACTGCCGTCAGCAATTAAGCTGTCGCCTCTACCGATACGCCGAATCAGGCGGACCACTGCCGTCCCCGCAGTCCGCTCTACAGTCCAAATCAGGAGCCGTTGGAACTTTCATGGCACAGTCGACGACATATCTAGTGTCAGCACAAACAGCCTAGGCAGACTGTTGCACCTTGCCGAGACACTGTTCCACCCACTCGACTTAGTGTGCGCCAATCTCTACGGTCTTGGGGGATATATTACGTTCACCGAACTACCCCTTTCACCGCTAGCTGGAGGACTGGGAATGCAACCAGAAAGCTCGGCTCATGAGCTCGGTTAATGCAGGCCAAACGATGCGCTCACCTAGAAGGAGCGACGACGCAGCGCCACATCGCAATACATCGAATCGCTCAACGCAAAATAAGCCCAGACCAGGCCATGCTGAATAGTGATTTCATTCACAACGGCAACAACGCCATAGGGCACCATCTCCTCGTGCGACCAAAAGATATAGTCGTTAAACACGAGCATGCCATCCGGCTTGATTTTGCGGAGGGCCACATCTGCATCGCGCCTAACGGCCTGGTAGCGATGATCAGCATCGATGTAAATCCAGTCGAAATAGTGATCTGGAAATTGCTCGAGGCAAGCAGTAGAATCCATCTCGTGCAGTGTCACTGCTGGGTCAGCAAGCAGAAAATCTCGGCATTCAAGCTGCGAGAGATCCAGATCAACGGCATGAAATTCACGCGGTTGTGTAGCACGCAGAATCGCACTCGCAAACCGACCTTCCTGAGTTCCCAGCTCGGCGCAGACAGCCTGCTTGGGCAAGCGCTCAAGCAAAGTATGGCGATCAGCAAGAAGCTGGCATCCTCCAAGCAACTCTTGGGGCAAGCTTGGTGCCCGCTTGAACAGAGGCCTTAAGCGATCCGGCGCTCGGGGATCCAGCGAAAGGAGACGAATCCTTCGCCACAGGCGCACTATCACACGATAGAGGCGAAGCTGCTCTGAGGACAGATCAAGCATCGACAAGTAGGTTTGTGAACACAAACACCAACAATGACCATTCAGGTTAACATTGACTAATCACGCTTTCTGCTCGTGAACGCTTCCTCAAATCTGCCCCAGGCGTTCCGCGTCAACCGGCCCAATGTCGTGAGCGAGAGCTTTGAAAGCGAGGTGGTGATCGTGAACCTCGATAGCGGCTGCTACTTCAGCCTGCTGGGCAGCGCAACAACCCTTTGGCTACAACTCGAGCGCAACGCCATGACGATCAAGGGCGCAGAAGCAATTCTGCAGCAAACTTACGACTGCGCTGGCATCAACATCGCTGGCGAAATTAGCAGCTTCTTGAGCAAGCTCTTCAAAGAAGATTTGATTGTGGCGGAAGATTTGGAATCAGCTCTCGACTCACCCAGTCCCGATCAGATCCCCCACAAAAAACCTTTTGAACCACCAATCCTGGAAACTTTCACAGATCTCCAAGATATTCTTTTGCTCGATCCCATCCATGATGTTGATGATGCGGGATGGCCGGTAGCGGCCTCCCCGGCGCCCGATGCTGAATAGTCAGCCCGGGGGGATATCTTTCGCTGCCCAGATCTGCGCAGCCACAGAGCAGGTCTTTAAACAACATCCTAAACCGCTCATTCTGGATCTAGATATTGCCTCGATTGCGATTCGGCTTAAGACTACAAACCCAAACCTGCTGGCAGTCTTCAGTTCAGCCATAGAGCACCATCGCGCCGCAAGTAGTCATCCTAAAGTCCTGATCCGGCTCTGGTCTGCAGCAGAGGCAGCAATCGAGCGGCCAAGAATGCCAGAAGCCATCCGCCAGCGCGTGATCCGGCGTCGCAAAGATCTAGCTCCCGGCGAACGTCATCTCATCGATTTTGATCCGGGAGGCCGCATGATCACCGTGATCGATCCCGACATCGCCCAGGTTAATGTCTGCCTGAGCTCGATCGATTACTTGCCCCATTGGGAACGGGCAGCACCACTGAGAAGCGCCATCAACTGGATCTTGAGGCAGCAAGACATCCATCTACTGCATGCAGCGGCCGTTTCAGACACGAGGGGTGGTGCACTGCTGCTGGGAGCTGGAGGTGCAGGCAAGTCCTCAGCTTCCTTGCGTTGTTATCAGGCGGGGATGACGTACCTCGGCGATGACCTCTGCGCGATTCAGGCCGGTGCCATGCCAAGTGTGTTCAACGTTTATGGCACAGCCAAGACCGTGTGGAGCGATCTAGAGAAGTTCCAGGATTTACACACACTATTAATCAGTCAAACTAATTCACTCAAGGCGATTTACGCCCTGAACCAGGCTCCTGCCAGCAGGATCGGGACAAGCAGCGAATTACGCGTGCTGCTGCTCCTAGATCGCAGCCAGCCTGCAGGTACAGTTAGACGAGCCAATCCGGCCAAAGCCGTGGCTATCGCAGCATCCACCACCGC
>JBIPLV010000149.1:0-4352 GCA_044369475.1 Cyanobium sp.
CACCTGTTAAGTGTGCGCGGGCTCAACGTCTACTACGGGGAGAGCCATATTCTCCGCAACGTCGACCTCTCGATCGCGCCGGGTCAGATGGCCTGCTTGATCGGCCTCAACGGTGTTGGCAAGACCACCCTGCTCAAGTCGATCATCGGTCTGGTGCCCCAGCGCAGCGGGCGGATCGACCTGGCCGGCAGTGCCTGTGGCGGCATGCCACCCCATCGCCGGGCCCGGGCCGGCATCGGCTATGTGCCCCAGGGGCGCGAGATCATCCCTCAGCTCACCGTGCGCGAAAACCTGTTGCTGGGTCTCGAGGCTCTACCGGGGGGCATGGCGCGCCATCGCCACATCGATCCGCTGGTGTTCGAGCTGTTTCCGGTGTTGGAAACGTTTTTGCTCCGCCGCGGCGGAGACCTCTCCGGCGGCCAGCAGCAGCAGCTGGCGATTGCCCGCGCCCTGTTGGGCAAGCCCCGCCTCTTGCTGCTCGATGAGCCCACCGAAGGCATCCAGCCTTCCGTGGTGCTCGACATTCAGCGCGCCGTGGCCCGGATTATTCGCGAAACGGGGATTTCCGTGTTGCTGGTGGAGCACCACGCCAGCTTCGTGCGCCAGGCCGATTGGTACTACACGATGCAGAAGGGGGGCATCGTGGCCAGTGGCTCCACCGCCAACCTCAGCAAGGAGATGATCCAGCGCTTCCTGAGTGTCTGAAGCTTTGGCAGCGGGTGATAGGGGGCTGGTGACGGGTTGGTTGTCGCCCGCACGCTCCCTGGCTAGGACTGGGGCTCAAGTTCAGGCTTTGGATTGTTGATGCGCTCTTCTTTTGTTGCCTCTGCTGCCGGTCTCTGCAGCGCCGGTCTCCTGGCGGGGTCCTTGCCGGCCCAGGCGCAGACCTGTCAGTTTCTGGCCCCCGTTGGTGGCGATGGCGTTACCAACATCATCACCAAGACGATCGGTCCGGGCAATCCCTTTGGCCGTCCGAACTGGAACACCGATTTCTTCGTCACCCAGCCCTACGGCAGCTACAAGTTCTTTTTCACCGCCAACTCCTCGGTGAGTGCCACCTATCCGATTGAGGGATACCTGAAGTTCACCGACGGCTCCAGCTTGCAAGTGATCAACGAGTCGTTTGCACCCCAGGTGGGAACGGGTCGGATGTGGGGCCCCTTCCCGGCGATCCCCGGCAAGACGGTCAGCCAGCTCAACTTCAAGATCGGGGCGAGTGCCGATCAAGCTGCTACTGGCTTCACTTATCGCATCTCGACGATGGGTTGCAACTGATCGGGTTGCAACTGATCGGGCTCGACCTGGGCATCCGGGTCGGCCTGCGCCAGCCATGGGCCGGTGGCCACGGGAAACACCACCAGGCCCAGCTGGCGGGACACTCCGGAGCTGGTCATCAACGGGTTATCCCCAGGTGAGGGATAGCGGCAGACGGCGGCCCATCATTCACCCTGCAGCAGCAGTTGCCGCCAGAACGTCTCGGCTTCTGCGCCAAGGCTGCCGCCCGTGCCTTCCCCTGCCAGGGGGGTGGCATCCAGGTGGCTGATCGGCCTGCAGCCCAGGCTGTTGATCAACCAGGCCGCCTCGCAGTTGGCCAGATCCTGCTCCTGGATCGGCTGCTCCACGAGCAGGCCCCGCTTGAGGCCCTGCTGCCGCATCACGCCCGGCAGGCAGCCACTGCTTAGCGGTGGTGTGATCCAGGTGCCGTTGCGGCGCACCAGCAGGTTGGCGGTGGTGCCGCAGGAGAGGCCGCCGGCGGAGCTGCGCAGCAGGGCGTCGTCGGCACCGGCTTCTAGGGCCTGACGGCGGGCCTGGATCGAGGGCCCGTAGGCGAAGCTCTTGCAACGGCTCAGCAGGCTGGTGGCGCTCCGCTCTTCGGTGGGGCTGACGATCACCCGCACCGTCCCAAAACACGGCTCGATGGCACTGAGCTGCAGCCAAAAGCCCGGGGTGTACGCAGTGGGAATGGCGATCCCGCGGCGCTCTTCCCCGCCGCCGCCCCCGCTTCCCCGACTCCAGTTGAGCCGCAGGGCGCCATTGCCGATACCACTGCGGCGTATCGCCTCGGCGATCAGGGGCTGCACGATCGCCACGCCCGGTGGGGGCGGGAGGGCCAGCAGGGCAGTGGAGCGCTGCCAGCGATCGAGGTGTTCTTTCAGCAGCCAGGCCCGGCCAGCCTCCACCAGCAGCGTTTCAAACACGCCATCGGCCAGCAGCAGGCCCCGATCGCTGATCGGTAGCGCCAGATCTTCGGGCGGGCCCCAGCATCCCGGCCCCGAGGCGTCGGCCAGCCAGGCGATCGGTGCTGGCGCACTACTCATGCCAGGGCCTCCAGCAGGGGTTGCAGCTTCCATCCCAGCTCTTCAGCTTCCCCGGCGGGATCGGAGTCGGCCACGATGCCGCAGCCGGCATGGGCCCGCAGCCGCTGGCCGCGCAGCAGCAGCGAGCGGATCAGGATGCTGCTGTCGAAGCTGCCATCGCTCCCCAACCGGAACAGGGAGCCGCAGTAGGGCCCGCGGGGGACGGGTTCGAGGCCATGCAGGCGCATGCAGGCGCGGATTTTCGGGGCGCCGGTGATCGAGCCTCCGGGCCAGCAGGCCCGCAGCAGGTCGATGGCGGTCAGGCCTGGGCGCAGCTGGCCCTGCACCACGGAGGTGAGGTGATGCACCTGGCGGTAGCTCTCCAGACCCACGAGCTGTGGCACCTGGATCGAGCCCGGCCGGCAAGCCCGGCCCAGGTCGTTGCGCAGCAGGTCGACGATCATCACGTTTTCGGCCCGGTCCTTGGGGCTGCAGACCAGGTCGGCGGCAGCATCAGCGTCGGCGATGGGGTCGCGGTGGCGCGGCCGAGTCCCCTTGATCGGCCGGGTTTCCACCAGGCCGGCCCCCTCCACCCGTAGAAAGCGCTCCGGCGAGGCCGACAGCACCGCTTCTCCGGCCGCAGCGCCACCAGCGATCGCCAGGCCGCCAAAGGGGGCGGCGCAGGAGCGACGCAGGCGGCCGTAGAGCGCCAGGGGGTCGGCAGGGCCCTCCAACTGCTTCTCGCAGCAGGCGGTGAGGTTGGCCTGAAAGAGATCGCCGGCGGCGATCCAGCGGCGGATCTGCGCCACTTGCTCGGCGAAGCGTTCCGGGCTGGTGTGCCAGTGCCAGGTGGTGGGGGGGATCGCTGCCAGTGCTGGGCCTATTGGGGTGTGGGTGCCTGCCCCGTCCTCAATCAGGCCTGCCAGCAGCGCTGCAAAGGCGGCCAGCCTGGCTGGGTCTTCGCCTTCGAGCCACTGCTCCCGGGCCTCGTGGTCGATCACCAGCACAGGGTCGTGGCGGGCGGCCCAGAGCAGGGCCATGTCGGGGTCGTGCCAGTGGGGTGCAGGTTCTACCCAGGCCCCAGCCTCGTAGCTCAGCCAGCCCATCCACTGGCCGCCGCCTGCGGCCAGTGCGGCCAACGCGGCAAAGGGATCTTCAGCGCCGGGCTGGCCCGGTAACCCTCGGCACACCCGCTGCTCCACCGGTGCCAGGCCGAGGCGGCTGCAGCGGCCTTGGGGGCTGCCATCGCTATCGAGCCACACCAGCCCTTCGGTGCCCAGCGCGGCCGCCAGGGCTTGCACCAGGGGCCATGGCTCCCGCCAGGGCAGGGGGTGGCGCTGGTTCATGGGGCCGTCGGGTGGCTTGCCAGGTCAGGCCGGCCGGCTTCGATCAGAGCGGCATCGCGGATGCGGCAGCTGTCGCAGACGCCGCAGGGCTGTTCGCCGCCGGCGTAGCAGCTCCAGGTGGCTGCAATCGGCACCCCCAGTCGCAGGGCTTCTTGCACGATGCGCGTCTTGCTCCAGCTCACCAGCGGCGCCCACAGTTGGGCGCCCTGCCCCTCGCGTCCGGCTTTACTCGCCAGGTCGGCCAGGGTCTGGAAGGCGGCCAGGTAGTCGGGTCGGCAGTCGGGATAGCCGGAGTAGTCGACGGCGTTCACCCCCAGCACCAGCCGCTCAGCTCCGCGTGCTTCAGCCAGGCTCAGCCCAATGGCGATGAACACGGTGTTGCGCCCCGGCACGTAGGTGCTTGGAATCACGCCCGCTTCGATGCCATCGGTGGGGATGGCCAGCTGGCCATCCGTGAGAGACGACCCTCCCCAAGCGGCAAGGTTGACGGCGATGGTGTGGTGTTCCTCGAGGCCCAGGGCGGCGGCCAGCTCCGTGGCGGCTGCCAGTTCGCGGCGGTGCCGTTGGCCGTAATCAAAAGAGAGGCCAATTACGCGGTGGCCGGCCTCACGCGCCAGGGCCGCGGCGGTGGTGGAATCCAGCCCGCCGGAGAGCAGGGCGATGGCCAGGGGCGGTCGGGGCATGATCACAGATGCGACACGGCCGGGTC
>JBIPLV010000285.1:0-4342 GCA_044369475.1 Cyanobium sp.
CCTTTTCTGGCTTGCATCGGGACAAATTACCGCTCTCGTCTTCCAGCGCGGGAACTTCGACGCCGCGGATGCTGCGCTCGTCTCCAGCATCCAGGCTGTGCACGGTCTTTATATTCCGATGTTTGCGCTCAGCATGGTGGCGGTTCGGCTGGTCAATGCTATGTCGGCCTCACGGGCGCTGACGGCAGGGGCAGCGCTGAACCTCCTCGCCAGCGTGTTGCTGAACGCCGCCTTGGTACCGTACGTCGGCATCGTAGGCATTGCTTGGGCAAATGTGGGCATGTACACGGTATCGACGATTTTCCTGTGGGCTTTCGTGCTGCGTTCGATGCGCAATGCAAGGCAAACCCATTGAGAACCGACACCGCAAGGCCGACCTCGGCGCGTAGCGCTTGCTCGCGGTCGCCGATGCAAAGCATAACGAAGCCCGCGATAACGTCTGTCGTCGTCGGCGAGATACTCTACACTTTGCAGGCTGGACAGCGCACGGGATGTACGCATCCCGATGTCGTCCGTGTCGAAACCGGGGATGTGGCAAAGAACGAAGTGGTCACAGCGTGAGGATTGCACTTGCCATCGGATCTTTGCGTGCAGGTGGTGCGGAACGCGTCATGAGCATGCTTGCTGCGGAGTTTCTTCGGCGCGGGCACGAAGTCGCGTTGGTGACCTTGTCGCCGCCTTCCGCTGACTTCTTTCGCTTGCCGCAAGGCATCGAAAGATTCAGCATCGGTCTCGAGGGCGAATCGAGGGGACCGCTGCGCGGGGTCGTGATGAACCTGCGGCGCATCCTCGCCCTGCGGCGCAGCTTTGCGCGCTACCGACCGGAGGTCGTACTGTCGTTCCTCACCACGATGAACGTGCTGTGCTGCGCGGCGTCCCTCGGTGCGCGGCACCGCCTCGTCGTCTCGGAAAGGGTCGATCCGGCGCAGTACTCGGTCGGTCGCGCTTGGGATGCGTTACGGGAGCTGGCGTATCGTCGCGCAGCGTTGCTGGCCGTGCAGACCGAGACAATCGCCTGCTGGTTCCGTAGCGCTTCGGTTTCGCCACCGGTCGTGGTGATTCCCAATCCCGTCCAAATCGCTCCGGGCAATCGGAAGCCTACCGAACCACCGTACGTGCTGGGGGTGGGCCGCCTCGAGCGCCAGAAGGGCTTCGATATCCTGATCGAGGCGTTCGCGCGCCTTGCACCCCAGTGGCCCTCACTTGAGATACGCATCGCCGGCAGCGGTTCGCAGCGCGAGGCGCTCGCGCAACTTGCCGCGCAGCGCGGCGTGGCAGTTCGCGTTCGATTCCTCGGACAGGTGGAGGACACCACCGAGCTGCTACGCGGCGCGCGCGTATTCGCCTTGCCGTCGCGGTTCGAGGGCTTTCCGAACGCTCTGCTCGAGGCGCTTGCCTGCGGCGTTCCGAGCGTCGCCGCCGACTGCCCGACCGGCCCACGCGAACTTCTTGGCGACGACGCCCACGGCTTGCTCGTCCCGACGGAGGACGCGGAAAGCCTGGCTGCCGCCATCGTCAGGTTGCTCAGCGATACCGAGCTCGCTTCACGCCTATCAGCAACCGGTTCCGCGGTCGCGGAGAAATACTGCGTCGAAACGATTACAGATCAGTGGGAGGCCGCAATCAGCGGCCCGTCCGCTACATGATCACTATTCCCCGCGACGGTGAGTGGCTGGCCCCGTGCTGGGTCATTGTGTTGTTCAGCAATTTCCCGATCTACGTCGGCACCTTCGTGGTGCCGATGATCCAGCCGCTGCACTGGATCGTGCTGCTGGCGGGTACGACTCTGCTGCTGCTGGCACGCCCGGCGGTCACGCTCAGAAAAGTACCGGCACTCTACCCTGCCGCGATGGCGGCATATCTCGCGCTCTGCCTGGCGGCCTACGTCTTGCAGGGCGGCGGCGACTCCAGCGTGTTGAGGCAGAGGCTGCTCGGCGTGCTGGTCGCGATCCTCGCCTACCTTTGCTTCGTCGCAAGTCCGCGCGCGGTCGCGGCGGCGCGGCGCGCGATGGTATGGGTCGTTCTACTGTCAGTCGCAATAAACTTTTACGACATCACGCACCCGTTGACACTGATCCCCGCGGAGAGCGAGTTTGCGACACTCGGGCGCGCGGCGGGGCTGTTCATGAATCCCAACCAGTCCGGAGCGGCCCTGGTGGTCGGACTCGCGATCACACTTGGAGTGGTGGCTCCGCGCTGGCGAGTGGCGTACGCAACTGTGGTCTCGGCCGGCGTGCTGCTGACACTGTCGCGTGGCGCACTGGCGGGTCTTTTTTTGGTCTTTGGGGCGCTGCTGGTCGAAGGCCGTACGCTGCGGCGTGGGCAGGTTGCGCGAATAGTGGCGCTCGGTACCGCGGCGGGCTACGCGTTCTGGTTGGCGTTCTCTGCTGAACTGCAGAGCCGATTTAACGTCGATCCGGCGCTGGTCCTGGACCGAATCTTATGGATTCTAGACTCTTCTGGGCGAGTGGACTTCAGTCAAGCCGAGCGGGCCATGCTCGCTGAGCGTGGATGGTTGCAGTTCGTCGCGTCGCCGCTCTTCGGCAACGGCCTCGGCTCGACCGAACTTTGGGAACTGCGAACATCTACGCACAATCTCTACATCATGCTGGCTAGCGACTTCGGGCTGGTCGGCTGGCTGGTGCTGCCTGTCCTGCTGTTGGCGGCTGTTCGCCGGGATATCACCACCCTGCCCGGCGGCGTTGCTGCGGTTTTTCTTTTGTTGTGGGGTCTCGTCAGCCACAATGTGCTTGGCGAGTACTACATCCTGATCGCGATATCGCTGATGGCGGCCATCTCAAGCACCCGGGACGGATCGATGCGTGCCTGACCATCGCGAAGGCGTGAAAGCTCAACGGATTGCACTGCTCGTAAGCTCGATGGGACGCGGCGGTGCGGAACGTGTCGCGGCGACACTCTGCAATGCATGGGCACGAGAGGGGCGCGAGGCGTGGTTGATTCCGACCTTTCTAGGCTCCCGTGAGATAGCCTATCCACTAGACGAGGCCGTACACGTTCATTTCCTCGCGCAGTCGTTCGCAGCGACTGCAAGCCAGGTTCCCACTCCACTCCGTAAAGTTTTCTTACTACGGCAGCTCCTTCGAAAAGCGAAACCCGATGTAATTGTTTCGTTTCTCCCTAGCACCAATGTTTTGGCGGTTGCAGCAAGTCGCGGACTCGGAATCCCTTTGGTGGTTTGTGAACGTGCAGATCCTGCTGCGGATACAGACCTGCACCCCGCTCTCCGCATCGCGCGACTGATTGCGTATCCCTTCGCCGACCGCCTCTGCGTACAGACGCGCCAAGCCGCGGAACGGATGCGTTGGTTGTCGCGCCTTTGCGGAAAGCCGGAAATCATCCCAAATCCGCTGCCGCAATCGCTTGTTTCACCGTCTCTGCGAATCCGACAGCATCCGCGATTCGGCATCATCATCGCCGTCGGCCGATTGTCTCCCGAAAAGGGCTTCGATGGCCTGCTGCGCGCTTTTCATCTCGGCTTCAGGGACGCCCCCGAGTGGAAACTCGAGATATGGGGCGAAGGCCCTCAAAGAGCTTCTCTTGAGGCGCTAATTCAGGAGCTCCGCCTCGAGAGTAGAATAAAGATCTGCGGTCACACCACCGATCCCTGGAGCGCAATGGTTCGGGCTCAGCTGTTTGCTTTGACTTCCGCCTATGAGGGGTTTCCGAACGCCATGCTAGAGGCGATGGCGCTAGGACTACCCGCAGTAGCGTACGATTGCAACTCGGGACCTCGCGATTTGACCGATGGTGGACGAGTCGGGCGCTTGGTGCCCCCGGGCAACGAGGTTGCTTTGGCACAGACCTTAAGGGACCTCGCTGACGACCCAGGCAGACGGAAGGCGTTGGGTGATGCGGGCGCGGAATTCGTGGCAGCGCAGTTTTCGCTGAATTCCGTGATGGCACGCTGGGACGAGGTTTTCGCGGGCATGATCGCGCGGCACCCCAAGAACCCGTCCACCCCGTGTTAGGATTGGGAAAATTTCTCTATCGCGGAATCATCTGGATCCATGCCTGAACCTACCGATCTTCTGAAACAGGAATCCCACTTCGCCTTCGGAAAAAACTGGGCGAGTTATTCGGAACTCGTTTCCGAGTCGCAAATCGCCGAGGCTGAGGCGTGGTTGAGCCGCCTTCTGGGGGATTCAATCCGAGGCAAGCGCTTCCTGGACATTGGCTGCGGTTCCGGTCTGCACAGCCTTGCAGCACTGCGACTCGGGGCCACCGAAGTGGTCGGGGTGGATCTCGACCCTGATTCGGTGGCTACCACGCGGAGACTCCTGACGAAGTTCGCACCCGACCAGCAGTGGAAAGTTCTAGAGGT
>JBIPLV010000378.1:0-4330 GCA_044369475.1 Cyanobium sp.
CCTTCGGCGCGAGTGACGGCACGTCGGCCTCGATCCGCAGGTAGGCGAGGTCGTTGAGCGGATCCTCGTGGATGAGCGACACGGAAAACGACCGGTCGCGCACGGCGCGGTTGTCGGGAAACGACGCGGTGAGCCGCTCGATGACCGAACCGGCCACGACGTGGTGGTTCGTGACGAGCACACCCGGCGCCGCGAGAAACCCCGAGCCGTGCCCGTCGTCGCCCGTGATCACCGCCACCGACGCCAGCGCGCGACGGACCGGATCGGCGGACGACAGCATCGAGTCGGCGCCGGCGGCGACCGGTCGGACCGGAGGCGGAGGCGGCGGCGCTGGAGAAGGTGGAGGCGGTGGCGGGACGGCGGCCCGCATCGGCGCGATCGGTGGGGGAGGGGGCACCGCGCGGGACGGGTCGGCCGGGGCACCGATCATCACCCGCCCGGCCGTCGGCACCTCGCCGAGTGACGCGGCCGGGGGCGGCTCTGGTCGACGGGCGGGCGCGACGTCGGCCGCCTGGGAGGCGGGCACGCCCTCGTCGTCGAGTTCCAGTTGCGCGAATTTTCCGACGCGGATCGTCGTGCCACCGATCTCGAACGACTGCCCCCACACGAGCGGCACGAGGCAGGCGCCCTCCACGCGCCGGCCGTCGAGCGCGAGCGGCAACCGCCCCCCGGAATGCAGCCAGAACATCCGTCCGGCGTGGATGAGCCGCACGTCGGCCGCCGTCGGACCGAGCGACGGGATGGCGACCGCGTGATCCTTCGCCGACTTGCCGACCGTCGCATGGCGGTAGAGGAAGACGTATTCCTCGTCCGTCAGGTTGTTGAGCCGGCGCACACGCGCGGCCTCGATGCCGCTGCCGCGGGCCACCTGCCAGAGCCGCGAGGCCGGCTCGCCCGCAACCTCGAAGCAGACGTCGTCCCAGCCGAGGTCGGCACGGAAGTCGGCGTCGTCGGGGTCGTGTCCGAAGATCGTCAGATCCATCTCGAGCACGTGCTCGGCCGAGAGCGGCGAGGGCAGGTCGATGTGGCGGCTGCCGTGGGCGTCACGATGCGTGAAGGCCTTGTCGCCCTTCACCGGATCGCAATCGACGTCGAACCCCTTGGTCGACTCGTCCGTGAGCACGATGCCGTCGTCGGTGAGATCGATCGCCATGTGCGTGCGCGAGATCGCGCGGCTGCCCTCGTCGTGCTCGGACGAACGCGGGAGGAACCGGAGGCAGACGTCGTTGTCGCGGCTGCGGCCGAACGTGACGCGCTTGCGGGCGATGACGTGGATCCGTCGGCCGTCGATCGCCAGCGTGACGGCATCGGCCTTCGTCGGCCTCGGCACCGCGACGACGACCGGCAGCCGCGACTCGATGTCGCGATTGACCTTGAGCTCGTACTCGAAGACGACCGGGGCCTTCGGCGCCTCGGGCATCGCCATCTGCTGCGAGAAGTTCTGCAGGTTGATGATGCTCCGGTCGTCCCCCTTGAGGACGACGCGGCTGAACGACCGCAGGTCGTGCCCCGCGAGGTTGACCACCGACTGGCCGTCGCCGTCGATGACCAGCTCACGCTGGTCGCCCGATCCGTCCGGGACGTTCAGGCGGATCTGCGTGCGCAGAAACCGCGGGTGGCCGTCGTCGGCGTGCGGGAACGTGACGTCCACGTCGACGACGTAGAGGCCGGCACGCGCGTCGAAGCCGTTGGTCGTGAGGCTGAACGGCACGTAGAAGGTCCAGAGCCCGGCCTCCTCGGTGCGGACCTGCCGGAGAGGATCGGCCGGATCGGTGTCTAGGCCGCGATCGACCGTGATCTTCACCGTCGGCCGGCCGGCGGTGCCCGGCCCGATCAAACTGAAGAGCGGCCGGGCGGAGCGGCCGATCTGCGGGAGTTCGCCCCAGTCGACGAGCAGCCGCGGGCGGGAGGGCGAAGCCGCGGCCGCCGGGGCACGGCCGCCGAGCACGGCCTCGAGCGCCGCCGCCAGGTCGGCGCGGTCGAGACTCGCGAGCCGCGGATCGGCGAGGATCGCGTCGCGAATCTCGGCGGGCGTCGCGTCCGGAGCGAACTGGGCCGCGATGAACTCCGTGAGCTGCGCCCGCAGCATGCCGGCCATGTCGGTCGAGGGCACGGAAACCTCCTCCACTCTCTCGAGCGCGTGACCCGGGGGTCCGAAAACCGGGTCCACGGCGGATCAGGGTCGGGGCGGAGGAGGAGGGGGAGGCGGCGGCACCGTCGCGAACACATCGGCGAACTCACCACAGTCGGCGATCGCCACCCAGCCATCCATGCCGGCCCGCCAGACGAGCGACTCGGCCGCGAGGCGGCCCTGCTGCACCATCATCTGCACCTGCCGGAGCGTGTGCGGCCCACTCTGGGCATTCCCCTCGCCGATGACGTGCCACTCGGGGGCCGCGCCGGGCGCGGGCGGCGGCGCGGCGGCCCGCGGTGCGGCCGTTCTCGCCGGGGTGTTGGCCGCCGCGAGGCCGGTGATCATCTGCTCCACCGCGGCCTGCTGTCCCTTGAGCGCCTGCTGGAAGACGTCGGCGATGGCGTCCGCCTTCGACTTCTCCGCCTCGCTGAGCCGCTCGTAGAGCCGCAGCCGCTCCTCGTTGAGCGCCTGCTGGTCGCCACGGCCCGCCGCCTGGATCTCCGCCTGCGACTTCGCCTCCTGCATCTTGAGGTCCGCCAGCGCGCGGGCGTTGTCGACGCCGCTGCCCGCGATGAGCGCCTCGGCGCTCAGCGTGCCCATGGTGCGGAGCCGCTCGAGCTCGTGGGAGTTGGCCCGCGATTCGGCCTGGCCCTTGAGATCGGCCTCGAGCTGGACCTGCCGGGCGTGGCCGTCGAAGTTCAGGTCCTGCACCCGCTTGAGCCGGTCGAACTGCGCGTCCGACTCGCGGCCGCCCATCTCGAGCTCGAACTCCCGACGCAGCCGCTCCCCGACGATCTTCTGCTCCTCGACCCGGGCCGCGAGTTCGACCTCGACGAGGGCCAGCCGGCTCCTGCGGTCGGCCTCCTTGAGCGCGAGCTCCGTACGGATCGACTCCTCGCGCTGCTCGTGGAGCAGTTTTTCCCACGAGCTGTCCTGCCGCTGCTTCTGCCGCTCCCGCAGCCGCTGCCACTTGGCGTCGAGATCCTTGCGCTGCTCCTCGCGCCGACGCTCCGCCAGCTCGATCTCCCGCGAGATCTCCGCCCGCCACTGCTGGTTCTCGACGGCGGTGGAGGCCTCCGCGAGTTCGAGGTCGTTCTTGAGGCTCTGGAGCTGGAGCGAGTGGGCCACGGCCGCCCGCAGCTGGTCGAGTTCCTGCTCGCGGTTGATCGAGAGCGTGGCGACGAGATGCTCGCGGAGGGCCCGCCGGTCGTCCTTCCGCTCCTCGAACCCCTCGACGAGCTGATCCATCTCCTCCTTGCGGAGCAGACGCTGCTTGTCGACGCCGGCGACGAGCGCCTTGAGTTCCTCGCCGCTCTTCACCTTGTCGATCGTGTCGGAGACCGCGATGTCCCGCAGCTGCTCACGGAGCGCGACCCGCTCCGTGAGGATCGCGACGTCGTCCCGCATCCGCTCGTTGCCGAGCCGCTCGCCGGCCACCTCGACCATGTTCTCGGTGACGCGATCCCAGTGCTTCTCCATCCCCTTGGGCTGCACCGCCATCGACTCGACGCCCGAGATCGAGAGGCCGTACCGCTTGAAGACGGACTCGGCCGCAGTCACGATCTGCTGCGAGATCTTGAGCGTGGTGGCCGGGCTGCGGATGTCGGACGCCGCGTATCCCGAGACGGCCACCCACGCCTCCTGCCGCACCGGCGGGGCGAGACGCTTCGCAAGCTCCTCGATCGTGTAGTCGTTGCGCGGCCCGAGCATGTTCGTGAGGAACAGGCCGGGGTCGGCCACCTGCACGCCGACCTCCACGCGGATGTCCACCGGCACCCCGTCGGAACTCACGAAGCCGTTGCAGTCGATCGGCACGCGCACGATGTCGGTGCGCGTCAGCAGGATCGTGGCCTGGCCGCGACGCCAGAACTGCAGCCGTTCGCGGAACGTCTTGAACGTGAACTCGCCGTCGGTCACCTCGCCGATCTGCCGGCCGTCCACCACGGCGAAGGCCCGCGTGCCCGGCTCGACGACGATGCTGTTGTTGATCCAGCCACGTGGCACGTCGCCGTCGTCGATCGTGATCCGGCGGGCGAAGAGGTCCCGGCCGGCGGTCCAGCGGTGGTTGGTGGGGCTCGACGCCATGACGTGATGACTCCTCGAGGCGATCGGGACCGGATTTCGTCGCGGCCGCCCGCGCTCGGGCAGACGGCCACGGCGTTTCGGTTATAACCCGGGCATCCCGTCGCTGGGAGG
>JBIPLV010000336.1:0-4311 GCA_044369475.1 Cyanobium sp.
TACGTGGCCACCCGCGCCGCCCAATGGGGCGCCGACCAGGAACTGGAGGCGTGTTGTGAGTGGACCCAGGGGTATGCGGAATGCGGTGACTCACTCCGCGCCGTCAGACGCCCCAAGCCGCCGAGCTTGAAGGAGCAGGCGCTGGAAATCTTGCAAAGGCTTTCTAAATATCAAGAAGATTCTGATTGGGACACTATCCGCCGCGCACTGGAGGCGCTACCTGAATGACTGAGCCTCTCTCCCCCGCCGCGCAGGCGGTGCTGGATGCCATGTATGGAATCAACATGGATTTCAACGGTGAGAACTCCGCCCTTGCCGCCGCCGCCCTGCTGGCTGCTGCTGATCAGGTGGTGCCGAAGCCAGACGACATCGACAAGGGATCGCTATCACTTGCCGCCATTCGCAATCGTTGCAAAGTGCGCGATCAACTACTCGCCATCGCCGCCGAGCTGGAGGGTGGCGATGACTGACACCCTGCTCACCATCACCCTCCTGCTCGCCCTAGGCGCAGCGGTTGAGCTGTGCATCAAGGTGACCTTCGTGCGCCTGCTGCCCTTGCTGCTGAGGTTGCCGTTTAGCCAGAAGGGCAACTTGTGATTACCTTCACCGTCGCCGGCATGGCACCGCAACCGCAGGGCAGCAAACGCCACGTAGGCAACGGTGTGATGGTCGAATCCTGCAAGAACCTCAAGCCCTGGCGTTACCTCGTCCAGCAGGCCGCCATTGCCGTCAATCACCCCACCATCACCGGCCCCGTCTCCCTCTCCTGCGTTTTCCTCTTCCCCCGTCCCAAGTCGCACTACACCGCCAAAGGCACCCTCAAGCCCTCAGCGCCAACCTTTCACAGCGTCAAACCCGATGGCAGCAAATGCCTCCGCTCTACTGAAGATGCTCTTGTCGATGCTGGCCTCCTTCAAGACGACGCACGCATCGCCATCAGCTCCTTCACCAAGCGCTACACCGTCGCCGCAGAGCACCCCGGCGCCCTCATCACCATCATCCCCCTCGCGGCAACCTAACCACAACGCCACGACCATGGAACCATGGAGCATCGTCGCTAATCACCCCTTCGATGGGGATCCCTTCGGCCTGGTCATTGATCTGCCCGAGCTGACCATGGCCGATGCTGAGCACGTCGCCATCAACCTCCTCGGCTCCTTTCAGCTGACCGGTGCCTACGTTCCCTCTTCCCTAACTCATCCCCTGCAAGGGCAGTACCTCTTCCTCTACCGCGTTGCGCCAGAGCGCATCAACCGCATGGCCACCGTCTGGGCTGAAAACCTGGATGATGCCGAGCTGCGTCTCAACATCCTCGCGGCTGACGGTATCCTCCTGATGCCCGCTTCCGGTTAAACTCCGGCCATGGCAAATATCTCAGATCTCAAGTTTGACCATAAGAATGCGCGAAAGCGCACTGATAGCTCGTCGCGTCTAATCCAAGAATCTCTGCAGCGTTACGGCGCAGCACGCTCCATCGTCATCGACGAGGACAACCGCATCCTTGCCGGCAACGGCACCATCGAAGGGGCCAAGGCACTAGGACTAACGAAGCTCAAGGTCGTTGAGGCCTCCGGCGACGAGATCATTGCCGTCCGCCGCTCAGGTCTTTCCGAAGACGACAAGGTAGGCCTAGCCCTCGCAGACAACCGTGCCGCTGAACTCTCGGACTGGGATGTCGAGATGCTGCAGCAGCTCAGCGAAGAACACGACATTGCCCCCTGGTTTGACCAGGAAGACTTAGAGGCCCTACTGCAGGACGCTGAGCAGCTCGACCCCGGCGAGGGCAAGACCGACCCCGACGACGTTCCCGAGCCCCCAGCTGACCCCATCACCAAGCCCGGTGACCTCTGGATCCTTGGCAACCATCGCCTTCTCTGCGGTGACAGCAACGACACCCTCGCCGTTAATCGCCTTCTTGAAGGCAAGCGTCCAGACGCCATCTTTACTGACCCCCCCTATGGAATCGGCATCGACGGGCATGTTCAATTCACAAGCAAAACCAACTCAAAGCAAAATCGCAAAGCTCACGCCTTCAAGGGTTGGGACGCTGATCGACCCGCAGCGGAGATCTTTGGCTTGATCCATGGCTATCAAGTCCCTACCGCTATCTTTGGGGCTAATTACTTCACGGACTTGCTGCCGCCAAGCAAAGGGTGGATTTTTTGGGGCAAAGGGCAAGATGGAATGCTTGACGCCTCTGATGGCGAGCTTGCTTGGACAAATCTTGAAAAGGCAATCAGGGTCGTAACCGTAAACAGGGCCGCTCTGAACAAAGACGGAGCAGTGCATCCCACTCAAAAGCCCACAGAAGTCGTCGCCTTTTCCCTTGAATACATAGAAGCAGGCAAAGTCGTCCTCGACCTCTTCGGTGGCTCAGGCACAACTCTTATCGTCTGCGAGCAGACAGGCCGTAGCGCACGTGTCATGGAACTTGACCCCACCTACTGCGACGTCATCGTCAAGCGCTGGGAAGACTTCACCGGTAACACCGCTGTCTGTATCCCATCAGACGCTCACTTCACGGAGTCCCAGGAGGCCGCCTGATGGCAGCGCCTCGAAGCACAAAGCAAGAAACTATCGACCGCGCTAACCGCTTTGCTCGCATCATCGCAACAGGTGGCCGTAGGTCGGACTGCATTCGGTTTGCAGCGGAAAACTGGGGGGTTAGCTCACGCACCTGCGACACCTACCTGCAAATCGCCCGCGAGCAGCTCAAGGCTGACTGGGACATCGAGCGGCCTCAGATGATTGCCGACCTCCTCTCCCAGTGCTCCACGCTGCAGCTGGAAGCACGCCGCGCTGGGCAGTACCACATCGCGCTCGGTGCCATCAACACGGCTGCCAAGCTGGCCAAGCTCTGCTCGTGAACATCCTTGAGGATCGACCTGGGCATGTGCTGTTTGGTGATGGCACAGCTTCCACGGCACCCTCAGCGGCTGATGCCCTAGCCCGCGTCCGCGCCAGCCTCCTCCCCCATCAACTCGCCTTCTGCGATGACATCACCCACCGCAAGATTGGCCTGGTCTGCGGCTTCGGTGCTGGCAAAACCCACGGCCTGGTCGCCAAGGCCGTCACCCTGGCCGCGCAGAACATCGGCTATGCCTCAGCCCTGTTTGAACCCGTCGCGCCCATGTTGCGCGACATCCTGGAGCGCACCTTTGACGACCTGCTGACCGAGTGGGAAATCCCTTTCACCTTCCGCGTTAGCCCGCTCCCTGAATACACCCTCACCTTTGCCGAGGGGCAGCACACGATCCTGCTGCGCACCATGGAAACCTGGAACCGCATTCGGGGCCAGAACCTCTGCGCGATCGGCTTTGACGAGGCCGACACCGCCCCGCAACGTGTCGCCGAGAACGCAGCCCGCATGGCCCTGGCCCGTCTGCGTGCTGGCCACGTCCGCCAGTTCTATGCCGCCACCACACCAGAGGGCTTCGGCTGGGCCTACCAAACCTTCAAGCGCGATGCCAAAGACGACACCCGCCTGATTCAGGCCCGCACCGCAGACAACCCGCACCTGCCCGATGACTTCATCCCCAGCCTGATTGCCAACTACCCGGCCAACCTGATCCAGGCTTACCTCAACGGCGAGTTTGTCTCGCTGACCACCGGCACGGTCTACGACCGCTTCAACCGCAACCGCCATGTGGTGCCCATCGCCATCGAGGATGACGAGACGATCCTGATGGGCTGCGACTTCAACGTCGGTAACACCAATGCGGTGCTGGGTGTGCGCCGTGGCCGCGAGCTGTTCATCGTTGACGAGATCGCCGCCGCTCACGACACCGACGCATTGGGCAAGGAGCTGCGCCGCCGTCACCCCCAGGCGCGGGTGCTCGGCTACCCGGATGCCTCAGGCCGCAATCGCAGCACCAACAGCAGCCGCAGCGACATCGCCATTCTGCAGAGCTACGACATCAGCAACATGGCCCCGGCAGCTAACCCGCCCATCCGCGATCGGGTGGCTTCGGTGCAGGCGCTGCTGGAGAACGGCAACGGCGAAACCCGCCTGTGGATTGATCCGCGCTGCCGCAAGCTCATCGAGTGCCTGGAACTCCAGAGCTACACCGACAAAGGTGAGCCCGACAAGCAGGCTGGCTACGACCACATGGTTGATGGACTGGGCTACATGTGCCACCGCCTGTTTGAGGTGGGTCGGCCAACGGCCGGGCGTGCTGTGCGCGGCGTGCGGCTCTACTAGCTCGACATAGCGGAGCCTATGGGCTAGTGTTCGGTAGTCGGAAGCGATGGGCAGCGCCCACCACCGACCACCACTGCATTGACCCCATGACCACCATCACTTGCGCAGCC
>JBIPLV010000354.1:0-4305 GCA_044369475.1 Cyanobium sp.
ACGTTCAACTTCCGGATGTGATCGCGGCACGCGGCATGCGGATATGCTGCCGTGGGTTCGGGGCTGCCCGTGCCCCATCGCCGGGCGTTCGCGAATGCCTTCGTGGCATTCGCTCACTCGATGCTGCCTGCGCTTCGCCATCCATGGCTTCGCTGGTCAGCAACGCCGGCTCCCGGGGCACGGGCAGCCCCTCGCGGGCGTGCGGTTTCGCATGAAGCTTCGTGATATGAACAACAGGCGACCGTGCTGCTCATGCCCACACTCGATCGCATCACGATCTATCCCGTGAAGAGCCTCGACGGCGTGGACGTCGGGACGGCCACCGTGCTTCCCGGCGGAGCGCTCGAGCACGACCGGCGCTGGCGGTTCGTGGACATGGAGGGCCGCATCGTCAACGCGAAGCGACTGGCGATCCTGCACGCGGTGCGGGCGGAGTTTGCCCTGGCGGAACGACGCGTGACACTCGCCGTCGATCCGGCGGCTGTCGCGGCGCGGGCCGTGCGGGGCGTCGATCGGCTGGCCAGCCTCGCGGCCGACACCTTTCCGCTGGTTCCGGGTCCGGCCGGCCCGTGCGAGTGGGTCTCCACGGCGCTCGGCTTCGAAGTGCTCCTCCAGGAAAGGGCTGGCGGGGGGTTTCCTGACGATCGGGATGCGTGTGGGCCGACGCTCGTGACCACCGAGTCACTCGCGGAGGTCGCGGGGTGGTACCAGATCGGCCTGGACGAGTGCCGTCGTCGCTTCCGGGTCAACCTGGAGGTCGGCGGGGCCGACACTTTTTGGGAGGACGCCCTGGCCTGTCCCCGAAACCCAGCCGAGACGTCTCGGCTGGTTCCTCGGTCCGATGCCTCGATCGACGCGGCTGCCGACCTGCCCCCGGCGGAGCCCAGGCCCGTCCGCGTGGGAACGGCGGGATTCCGGGCGACCAACGTCTGCCGGCGTTGCCCCGTGCCCTCGCGCGACAGCCGCACGGGCGCGGCCACGGAGTGGTTCGAGGACATTTTCGTCGCCCGGCGGCGGCAGGGCCTGCGACCGGACGTGGATGCCTCCCACTGGGGCACGTTCTACCGCCTCGCCGTGAACACCGTGGGGTTGGGCGACGTACCGGAGGGCATCGCGGCGGGTGACCCGGTCACCTGACCGATTGCCCGCCAAAACCACCGGTTCCGTCGGCCGGCCGCACCATCGCGGCAATCGGCACATGTCCACCAGAGTGACCGATTCGTTGTCGCATCACGAAATCGTCGGTATCCTCCCGAAGAGTGAGGATGCGCATGGGTTCCCGGGGGTACACGCGATGGTTTTCAATCTCACTGGGGCTCGTGCGGCCCGGCCGATCGCCGGTCGCACCCTGACGGGATCGGGTAGCAGGCCCCGGGCGGCGGGCGGTCGGAAGGAAAGGCGGGCCACCCTTTCGACGCTCATCGAATCCCTCGAGCGACGGACCTACCTCACCGCGAGCCCCATCGTCAGCGGCTTCTCCGAGTCCGATGTCGTCTCGCTGACCTGGCAGGGCCGTCAGGTCGAGGCGATCCGTGACAGTTGGGTGGTGCGGATGCCGCAGATCAACGCGGCCACTGCCCGGAATGTCGCCGACTATCGATCCACGCGGCCACATGTCCCCTCGGGCTGGACCGTCAGGGATCTTGGCCTGGGCTTTTTCAACATTTCGGCACCGGGTCAATCGGCGGCCGCCGTCGGCACGTGGGCGTCGCAGGTGGGGGCGGGACTCCAGCAACCGAATCTGGTCCATCGCAAGCTGGCTGAAATCCCGAACGAAGGGGCGGTCAATCCACCGACGAACCCCGGCTTTGGGTCGCTCTGGGGACTGCAAAACACGGGACAGGTCGGCGCGCTGGACAGCTCGCCCACGACCAACGTGACCGGCGCCGGGACGCCGGGCTCTGACATCGACGTCACCAGTGTCTGGGCGGGGGGCGTCACTGGCTCGCGAGACATCATCATTGCGGTGATGGATGATGGCATCGACTACACGCACACCGACCTGCAGGCAAACATGTGGTCGCGGCCGGCGAACGTGCCGGCATCTCGATATGGACTGCACGGCTGGGATTCAGCTGACGACGATGCCGATATTCGCTCGGCCAATCTCACGGATGCCCATGGCACGCACGTCGCCGGCACGATCGGCGCGGTCGGCGACAACGGCGAGGGCATTTCCGGAATCATGCAGGAGGTCCAGTTGTACGGCGCCAAGGTGTTTGGCGACGGGTCCCCGGGCGCAGACTCGGCCGACATCATCGACGCCATCAACCGCGTCGTCGAACTCCGGGCGACGTACGGCCAAAACATCGTCGCCATCAACGCGAGCCTTGGTGGGGTTCGCCCGGAAAACCTCGCCGAAACCAGTGCCATAGCGGCTGCGGGGTCAGCCGGCATTTTGTTCGTCGCAGCGGCAGGCAATGGCGGCAGTGATCGTATCGGCGACAACAACGACGTAACCCCGGTGTTTCCGGCGAATACGCCGCTTCCCAACGTCATTTCCGTCGCGGCGAGCAATCGCCGCGACGAACTCACCGTGTTCTCCAACTGGGGCCAGGGGGTTCACATCGCGGCCCCCGGATCCGGGATATGGTCCACCGTTCCGGGCGACGCGTACGACCAATACCAGGGCACGTCGATGGCGGCCCCGCACGTCGCGGGCGTCGCCGGCCTCATCGCATCGGCCTACTACGCGCAGACCGGGGAGTTGCCGACGGTTGAGATCATGAGGTCAGCCATTCTCGACGGTGCTGATGTGATCCCAACCACGGCGGGGGTGTCGGGGCTCACCAATACGACCACGTCGGGAGTTGTCGCTGGCAATCGGCGATTGAATGCGTACGGGGCGATGCAACAACTGCCTGTGATTGTGTCGGTTTCTGACACGGAGGTGACGGAGGGCGATGTGGGGCAGGCGACCGTGCAAGTGACGGTCTCGCTCTCGCGAGCCCTGTCACAACCGGTGACGGTCGCGTACACAACCCGTGATGGGACGGCACTCGCAGCCGATGGGGATTACGTGCCGGCGACAGGCTCCCTGACATTCGGGGCCGGTCAGACCAGCGGCACCATTTCGTTGGTGGTGAACGGCGACGAGTGGTTCGAGAGAGATGAGTATTTTGAAGTCGTGATATCGACCGTTTCTGGCGCGACGGCGCAGTCCGTTCCCGGGCGGTTCACGATTGCCAACGATGACCCGGAGGTGATGCGGATCGACGTCCTCCCGGCACTGGCAATGAAGCGCACTGGCCCGACGGTGGCCGACTTCATCCTGCGTCCATACATGCCGGTGCGGGAGCCTCTGAGGATTTCTTATACGACAGTGGATGGAACAGCCAAAGCTGGTCGCGATTATCGGCCACACAACGGATTCATCGAGCTGCGACCAGGCCAGACCGAGAAGCGACTGGAGGTGAGCATCCTCGGCAATCGTCGCCAGGAGCGCGACAAGACCTTCGCCCTCGCCTTTCAGATTCACTCCGGGCCTGACGCGTTGCTGTACAACCCGACTGATGGCAGCCGCGATCCCGAACGGCTTGTCGTGCCGGGGCTGATCGTCGATACCAACAGTCGGCTCTTTTCGCTCATTCCCGATGCCCGTGCCGACAACGGACGTTTCGGTTTCACGATCCAGGTCGACCGACCACGACAGTTTGGCGACGCCGTCCCGGTCATTCCGGGGCTCGACAGCCTGCCGGCCGAGGTGCTCGAGGAGGTTGCACGTCGCACGCGATTCACGACGCACTACCTGATAGGACACCAGTCGGTCGGCCGCATCCTCCGGAAGCCCCCCGCCCACTCAGACGCCGGATTCTCGTCGGGCGTCGTGGAACTCGGCTATTTCCTTGACGAGGATACGGGGAAGTTGGTCATGAGGACCAGCAAACGAATCGAAGTGCCCGTTCAGGCTGATGAGAACGCGAGGCCAACGGCCGTTGAACTCGTTTCTCCAACCAACGCGCAGATCAAGCCCGGTGAGGGCAAGGTCACGCTTCGGTCGTTCGCACTTGGTGTGACCCCGGCAGATGACGCAACGCCCTTGCGTCGCATCAGGCCCGGTGTCTGGCGACTTTTCCACTGACGCCCCCCAACCCACGGGGCGTTCGTCGTCACGCGTCCACCACAGCCACCTCGCATGAGCCATGCTGCGACGCACGGCCGCTCGTGGGCTTGCACGGTCAAAATGGTGGCAACACGACACGGAGCGACGGATCGTAGTTGGGCGGCGGCGGAACACTCGGGGTCGGGTCGTTCGGGAAGACGTTGATCACGGTCCCGTTGTTGTTGATGGCCCGCAGATTCTCG
>JBIPLV010000150.1:0-4292 GCA_044369475.1 Cyanobium sp.
CGGGGGTGCTGTCCGCCTATGGCCTCGGCATGGCCGAGCAGTCACTGTTGCTGGAGTGCTCGCCACGGCTGCCGCTGGAGCTTGCCTCGCTGCCCGTGTTGCGCCAGCACTGCGCGGCCCTGGTGCGCCGGGGGCTGGATGGGTTGCGGCAGGCGGGAGATCTGGGTGATGCTTCCCCCCAGATCCTGGTGCGGCTGGAGCTGCGGGTGCCCGGCAGTGAGCAGGGGCTGGAGGTGCCCTGGTCGTCGCAGGATTTCGCCCCTGATGGCGCTGTCGGTGATGCGGCTGTGTTGGTTGCGCTGCGGGAGGCCTTTGCCGCGAGACATCAGCAGCACTATGGCTACTGCCCAGTTGGCGATGATTGGATTGTTGAGCGGTTGCTGGTCGACATCACCTCACCCGATCAGGGGCTGTCCGCTTGTGGGACGGAGTCCGGTTGGTCCGCAGGGGAGGATGGGGGTGGGACTGCACCTGGGGATGGCGCGCCTGCCCCCGCGAGCACACGCCTTTGGCTGGGTGAGCAGGTGGGTTGGCAGAGGGTGCCCCTCTGGCATCGCGACCGCTTGTGCCCCCAGCAGCAGCTCCAGGGCCCGGCGCTGGTGGTTGAGCAAACCACCACCACCGTGCTTGAGCCCGGCTGGCAGGCGCTGGTGCTGGCCGATGGGGCGCTCTTGCTGGAGCGGCAGTCGCTGGCGCCCCCGGTTTGCGCTGAGAGTCCTGGTGGCGGTTCCGTTGCCAGTGTTGTTGCACAACCTTGTGCACAGTCGGTTTCACGGTTTGTTGCGAGCTCCGCCGCAACCCCTGACCCCAGCCCAACCCCTGACCCCACCGTTCTGGAGCTCTACAACCACCGTTTTTCGGCCATCGCTGAGCAGATGGGTGGCCGCCTGCAGCAGAGCGCCCGGTCGGTGAACATCCGCGAGCGACTCGATTTCTCCTGCGCCCTGTTTGATGCCGCCGGGTTGCTGGTGGCCAACGCACCCCATATTCCGGTGCATCTGGGCTCGATGGGAGACAGCGTGGAGAGCCTGCTCGGCGCGATCGCGCGGGGCGAGCTCCCTCCCTTGGCGCCAGGGGATGTGGTGCTCTCCAACAACCCCTACAACGGCGGCACCCATCTGCCTGATATCACGGCCATCACACCCGTGTTCGCGCCAGGATCGGGGCCGGGGCCCCAGGTGCCCACGTTTTTTGTAGCCTCTCGGGGGCACCATGCCGACGTGGGTGGCATCACCCCTGGTTCGATGCCGGCGTTCAGCCGCACGATCGCTGATGAGGGGCTGCTGCTCGACAACGTGCCGTTCTTCACCAATGGCCGCTTCGATGAGGCGTGGTGGCGGCAACGGCTCACTGACGGTTGCCATCCGGTGCGCAACCCCGACCAATTGCTCGCCGATCTCCAGGCCCAGGTGGCCGCGAATCGCCTGGGGGTTGACGGGCTGTGTCGCCTGATTGATTGCCATGGCCTGCAGGAGGTGCAGGCTTACATGGCCCATGTGCAGGCCCATGGTGCCGCGGCGGTGAGCCGGGCCATGGCGCGGCTCCGCAGCGGTCTGGCCAGGGTGGAGCTCGACCATGGCGCCCACATCCAGGTGGCTGTGAACATCGATGCCCAGGCAGGGAGCGCTCGGGTCGACTTCAGCGGCAGTTCACCCCAGCACAGCGGCAATCTCAATGCCCCCTTGGCTATCACCAAGGCGGTGGTGCTGTACGTGTTCCGTTGTCTGGTGGGTGAATCGATCCCGCTCAATGCCGGCTGCTTCGAGCCCATCGAGCTGATCGTGCCCGATGGAACCCTGTTGCGTCCCCATCCCCCGGCGGCGGTGGTGGCCGGCAATGTGGAGATCTCCCAGGCGCTGGCCAATGCCCTGTTTGCCGCCCTGGGCATCCAGGCGGCCGCCCAGGGCACGATGAACAACCTGAGCTTCGGCAATGCCCAGCTCCAGTACTACGAAACGATTTGCGGCGGCACTGGTGCCGGGCAGCATCCAGGAGGCGCTGGCTATGCGGGTGCTTCGGCCGTGCAGAGCCACATGACCAATTCCCGGCTCACCGATCCGGAAATCCTGGAAAGTCGCTTTCCGGTGCGGGTTGAGCGGTTTGCAATCCGCGCCGGGTCCGGCGGGGCTGGCCGGTTCCGCGGTGGCGATGGGGTAGTGCGGCAGCTGCGCTTCCTGGCGCCGATGGATGTCGCCATGATTTCCTGCTCGCGCCGCGTTCCACCTGCGGGGTTGGCCGGCGGCGAGGCGGGCGCCTGCGGCCGCAACACCTGGATCGGGGCCGATGGCTCCAGCCGGGAGCTGGAGGGCTGTTTTGAGTTGACGCTGCAGTCCGGGGAGGCGTTGCGCATCGAGACTCCGGGCGGTGGCGGTTACGGCGTGCCGGAGCAGCCATGAGCGTTCGCTCCCTGGGGCTGGCGATCACGGCGGTGCTGGCCTCCCCGGCCCAGGCCGAGATCCTGCAGGAGCGCAGCCAGCGCTTCCATCCCCAGTGGTCACCGGCTGGCATGGTGGCCAGCCAAGAGCAGTGGGCTTCCCAGGCCGGGGCTGAAATCCTGGCCCGCGGTGGCAACGCAGTGGATGCGGCGGTGGCCACGGCCTTCGCCCTGGCCGTCACTCTGCCCCAGGCCGGCAATCTGGGCGGAGGCGGGTTCCTGGTGCTGTGGCTGCCTGGTCCATCGCCGGCGGCTGCGCGGGGTTGTCTGGCCCTACCTGGAGTGCAGGCTGGGCCCAGCCCGGAGCTGAGGCTGGGCCACGGCACGGCCGTGGCGGTGAACTTCCGCGAAACCGCTCCCCTGGCTGCCACCCCTGGGATGTTCCTCGGCGCTGATGGCCAGGTCGACCGGCTGCGGGCCACCCGCAGCCCCTTGAGTGTGGCCGTGCCGGGAACCCCCGCCGGGCTGCTGCTCACGCACCGCTGCTACGGCCGGCTGCCCAGGACTGCGGTGCTGGCGCCGGCCATCCGGTTGGCCAGTTGTGGTTTCCCGGTGGGCAAAGAGCTGGCCGATTCCCTGCAGCAGGCCGTGCCGTTGCTGCGCAGCGACCCCACCTCCAATGCGCTGTTCCTGGCGCTCCCGCTGCGCCCCGGCTCCCGCTGGCGCCAGCCCCTGCTGGCCACCAGCCTGCAACGCCTCGCGGCCCAGGGTGAGCGCGGCTTCTATCAGGGCCCAATCGCCGAATCCCTGGTGGCGTTGATGCGCCAACGGGGCGGGCTGATTCGCCATGCCGATCTGAACGGCTACCGCGCCCAGCTGGTGCGCCCCTTGCAGGTGCGGTTCCAGGGCCATCCGGTGCTCACCATGCCGCTTCCCAGTGGTGGTGGGGCCACCCTGGTACAGCTGCTCCAGGTGCTGGAGCCCATGCCCCTGGCTCAGCTGGGCCTCAACAGTGCTGCCAGCCTGCACCGGATGGTCGAGGCGATGAATCTCGCCTACCGCGATCGCAACCACTGGCTTGGTGACCCCGATCAGGTGGCGATGCCCTTGGAGCGGTTGCTCAGTGCGGCCCATGCGAACCGCCAGCGCGCCCAGATCAAGATGGATCGCCATCGCCCGGCCCCCGAGCTGGCCGCTGAGGGCCCCAGCTCCGGCGGCACCAACACCACCCATCTGTCGGTGGCCGATCGCCAGGGGGGGATTGTGGCCCTCACCACCACGCTCAACTTCGCCTACGGCAGTGGCATCAGCGTGCCCGGCGCTGGCTTCCTGCTCAACAACGAGATGGACGATTTCACGGCCAAGCCTGGCGTGGCCAATGCCTATGGCCTGGTGCAGGGAGCTGCCAATGCCATTGCCCCCGGCAAGCGGCCCCTCAGCTCGATGACCCCCACCCTGGTGTTTCGTGCCGATGGCAGGCCCTGGCTGGCCACAGGTAGCCCCGGCGGCAGCCGCATCATCACCACGGTGCTGCAGGTGCTGCTCAACCGCATGGTGCATGGGCTGAACCTGGCCTCAGCCGTGGCCAGCCCCCGCATCCACTCTCAGCTCTGGCCCGACCAGATCAGTGTGGAACAGGGCCTCAGCCCCGACACCATCCGCTTGCTGGAAGGGATGGGCCACCGGGTTGTGGTAACGGCGGCGATGGGTTCGGCGAACAGCGTGGAGGTGCTGCGCGAGGGGGGCAGCCTGGGGGTCGCCGACCCCCGGCGGCTCGATGCAGCGGCTGTAGGCGAGCCGCCGCTCAACTGGCCGGCTGACTCGGCGCCGTGATCAGGTTGATGGCCGAGAACCCAAGGCCGATGCCGAACAACATGCCAATCGCCCAGATGCTGTCGGAGGGCCATTGGGCGATCAG
>JBIPLV010000053.1:0-14577 GCA_044369475.1 Cyanobium sp.
GCACCATCGCCAGGGAAGTGAATAATTCCACGTTGCAAGCTGCTCTCGGCTGCTCCGCCCCGATGAAGTGGTCGAGGGTCGTGCGTCTGGAGCCTGGCGGGAGATTCAAGACCTCCTAGTGAAGGGGGTCACCCTGAGCTCGTGCCAGCACGGGTGTGCGCATCAAAGGTGGTTGATGGGTATCTCTCTTTCCCGGACAGCCGCCCTGGCTGCCCGGCTTGATCTTCCTGTTGAAGAGTGGCCCAATCTCGACAGCGAGGTGCTGCTCAAGACCCGTAGCTGCAAGGTCTGGATGACCTGCCACTGGTTTCGGCATCACGCCGGGGGCAACTGCATCCCGGTGCTCGTCAGCCGCTGCCAGGGTTGGACCGACGACATGACATGGGAGCAGGCGGTCAAGCTTTGGGCCCAGAAGCGCTAAGGCGGCTGGAAGATCTGCCCGCCACGGTCAGTTGATCGGTTTGCTTTCCTTCACCCCGCCCAGCAGTTGCTCCACCACCAGCTTGAGCAGCAGCGACACCACCCCCACGCCAGCGAGCACGAGGGCCGCGCCGTAGGCCAGTTCGGTGTCGTACTGCTTGTAAGCGTCCTCCACAAACAACGGCAGCGTTTGCGTTTGGCCGGCGATGTTGCCACTCACCACGGCGACGGCCCCGAATTCCCCGAGGGCGCGGGCGGTGGTGAGGATCAGGCCATAGACCACGGCCCAGCGCACCGAGGGCAGGGTGACCTTCCAGAACACCTGCCAATTGCTTGCACCGAGCGTGCGGGCGGCCTCCTCCTGATCCCAGCCCTCCTCCTCCAGAAGGGGAATCACTTCCCGGGCCATGAAGGGGAAGGTGACGATGATCGTGGCGAGGGCCATGCCGGGCCAGGAGAAGATGATCTTCCAGCCCAGGCTGGTCACGATGCCGCCCAGCAATCCGTTGGTGGGGCTGTAGAGCAGCACCAGCATCAGGCCCACCACCACCGGCGAGATCGAGAACGGCAGGTCGATCACACTGAGCAACAGGGCTTTACCCGGAAACTGGCGTCGGGCGATGGCGGTTGCCGCGGCCAGACCAAAGATGGTGTTGGCCGGCACGGCGATCAGGGTGCAGCGCAGGGTGAGCAATACCGCCGAGCGCAGCTCTTCCGAGCCCAGGTTCTCCACCAAGGGGCCGATCCCCTTGGCGAAGGCGCCGGCCACCACCTCAAGGGCCGGCAGCAGAATGATCACCCCCACATACAGGCACGCGATCACCGGGATGATCAGTGCAGCCGAAGGCTGAGGAAAGCGTTGACGCAGCGATTGAAGGAGTGGAGGCATGGCAGGTCAGGGAATTGGACTCGGAATGACAAGCGCGTTTCGCTCAGACCCCTTGGGCCGGATTGGCTTCCCAGTTGCGACCCCACACCTGCAGGCCGTTGATCACCAGCAGGCTCAGCAGGGAGAACAGCAGCATCACCATGCCGATCACCGTGGCGGAGGCGAAGTCGTATTCCTCCAGCTTCTGGATGATCAGGGTTGGGGTGATGAGGTCCTTGAAGGGCACGTTGGAGGAAATCATCACCACCGAGCCGTATTCGCCCACTGCGCGGCTGTAGCCCTGAGCCATGCCTGAAAGGATCGCGGGCATCAGTTGGGGCAACACCACCTTGAGCAGGGTCTGGCGCGGGCTAGCCCCTAGGCACCAGGCGGCTTCCTCCTGGTCGCGCTCTAGGGCCTCCAATACAGGCTCGACGCTGCGCACCACAAATGGCAGGGAGATGAACACCATGGCAATGGCCACCCCCAGCCAGGTGAAAGACACCTTGATGCCGAACAACGCCTGAACTGGCCCCCCGATCCAGCCGTTGGTGCTGTAGATCGCGGCCAGGGCCAAACCCGCCACGGCGGTGGGCAGGGCAAAGGGCAGATCGATCAGCGAATCCAGCAGCCGGCGCCCAGGGAATTGGCAACGCACCAGCGCCCACGCCACGACCACGCCGAACAGACCATTCACCAGGGCCGCCAGCATCGAGAGCCCGAAGCTGATGCGGTAGGTGGCTAAGGCCTCCGGGGTGGTGGCCAACTGCCAGAACTGGGCCGGTCCCACAGCAGCGGCTTTGAGCGCCAGGGCTCCCAGAGGTACGAACAACACCAGGGCGAGGTAGAGCCAGGTGATTCGCCACGACCAGGAGAGGCCCTGTTGCCGGGATGGGGCTGCTTGCGCCATGACTGCCGTGCCGCGAAGTGAGCGGACCGTATCACCAACCGGCGATTAATTCAACGGTACGCCGGTAGGGAAAATGAGTTATGGGTTAGGGTTTTGGAGTTGCTGCTGGTGTGGTCGTTATGGGCATCCGGGTTTCCGGCGTCTGTAAGGAGTTCGGCTCCTTTCGGGCGGTCGACAACGTCAGCCTCGATGTCGACACCGGCTCTTTGGTGGCGCTGCTCGGGCCCTCCGGTTCCGGGAAGAGCACCCTGCTGCGGCTGATCGCCGGCCTGGAGGAAGCCGATGCGGGGCGGGTCTGGATTACCGGCGAAGAGGCCACCTCCCGATCGGTTCAGGAGCGCCAGGTTGGCTTTGTGTTTCAGCACTTCGCCTTGTTCAAGCACCGTACCGTTCGTCAGAACGTGGGCTTCGGCCTGGAGCTACGCGGCTGGAAGCACGAGGCGATCCGCCGGCGCGTCGATGAGTTGCTGGAGCTGGTGCAGCTCCAAGGCTTCGGCAACCGCTACCCCTCCCAGCTCTCCGGCGGCCAACGCCAGCGTGTGGCCCTGGCCCGGGCGCTGGCAGTGCAGCCGCGGGTGCTGCTGCTCGATGAACCCTTCAGCGCTCTCGACGCGAAGGTGCGCAAGGAATTGCGGGCCTGGCTGCGCAATCTTCACGACGAAATGCATGTCACCACCGTGATCGTCACCCACGACCAGGAGGAGGCCATGGAGGTGGCCGACAAAATCGTGGTGATGAATCAAGGCCGGATCGAGCAGATCGGAACTCCCGCCGAGATCTACGACCAGCCGGCCAGTCCTTTTGTGATGAGTTTTGTCGGGGCGGTGAATGTGTTGCCTTCCCATATCCACCTGGCTCCCAATCGGGACCAGCAGGGGGATGTGTTCATTCGGCCTCACGACTTGGAGCTGCACCGCGAGCCCCAAGAGGGCAGCGTGCCAGCGGTGTTGCGTCGCCTCACGCACCTGGGCCGCGACATTCAAGCTGAACTCACCCTCGAAACCGGAGAAGAGGTGGTGGCCCAGCTGCCCCGCGAACGGATGGATTACCACGACCTTCAGGCTGGCGATGCCCTGCACGTCACCAGCCGTGAATCACGCACGTTTGTGCCGGACTTTGTGATCTGAGCCCCCTCGGTGATTCACCGAGGGGGCAGAGTGTCAGCTCAGGGCTGTTGTCTGAGATGGCATCACGGTTTCTGTGAATCCGCGGTCTCCGGGGCTCGCAGGATCTGAGTCAGAAGGGCGTTGGCCAGTCCCTTCTCCTGAACCACGATCCTCATCAGTAGATCCTGTCGATCGGGCCCCGTGAGCTCTCCATTGCTGCTCCAGTGCAGGCACCAGGGAGGGGTATGGATCGTCATGGCAGCTTCGGCAGCAGGAGATCGTTCTCGCCAACGACGACGAGTTGTCCTTCCTGGCGAAAGCGACTCAAGATCTTGGTCACCGTGACCCGGGTCAGACCGCAGAGATCAGCCAGATTGCGATGGGTGAGGTTGAGTTCGCTGAGCGACAGACGGCAGCCATGGCTGTTGACCTGCCCGAAGGTTCGGCCGATCCAATGAAGCAGAGCCAGCATCCTCCGTTCGCCGGAACGGATCCGCTGGATGGCATGCAGCTCGGCCAGCATCTGACGCTCGCGGCGCAGATGCCATTCCTGCTCATCTGCGCTCAGCTCAACGTGTTCCACCACAACGGTGGTGAGGCATTGCAGCTCCAGTGGTTGAAGCATCGGCTCTTCTGAACTGATGACATCGCCAGGCCCCCAGAGTCCGAGCGTGATGGCCTCGCCTTCTGGATCCCAGGTGGTGGTGCGCACGTAGCCCTCATGCAGCCTCCAGCTCATTCCCTCGGGGAGAACGTCTTGGGGGTGCAGCGTCAGGCGCAAGGGGCGTTTCAACAGAGAAAGGGTCATGGCGTTGGCTGGTTGCGTGGCGGGTCGTCGATCGGCGTAAAGAGGATCCAACGAGGCATTCGCTGACAAGAGGCCATGAGGGGCAAGCAACCGAACGACAGTATGCGCTATTCCCGATAGAGGTACCGGTATTTCAAGGCACACGACCTGAGATGACTGCGTCTCAGATGTAGAACATGGGCGAAGGCTGCCGCAGGCGGTCCCGCTCCTGGAGCAGTTGGGCCAGGGTTGTTTGCCGGAGAATCGTGCGGCGGGCCTCCTCGAGGCGGCGACCGAGGGCGCCCAGGGTCTGAAACTCGGGGTCCTGTCGATCGCCCTTGCGCTCTTCGCTCGCCTCCCCCTCCAAGCAGGCTTCGACGTCCGCCACGGTGATCTGCTCAGGGGAGCGGAACAGCTGAAAGCCGCCGCGGGGGCCGCGGATGCTCTTGAGGAAGCCTCCTTTGCGCAAGGCAGTCAGCATCTGCTCGAGATAACGCTCCGGAATCGCATGCCGCCGGCAGATTTCGCCGGTTTGCACCAATTCGCCGCTGGGATAAGCCGTGGCGAGATCGAGGAGGGCAACCAGGCCGTATTCCGTTTTGGCGCTGAATGCCACCGCTGCTCCTGCAAGGCCGCGAGCATTCTGGCAGGCAAAGGACGGTTAGCGGGTAGGAAATTGGCCTCCAAGGGTTGTGGTTTGAGGCACATCGCAGAGGAGAGGTGGCGGATAGTTTCCTGGTGTTCCCGATCGAAGAACCGTGGTAACTGCGTCTCCGTTCCCTTCTTGGCCCCGCCGATCCGTTGCGCTCACCGCGCTGGCGGCCCTGCCTCTGGCTGCAACCGCCGCCGCAACGCTCAACGCGCCGATCGTGCGGGCCCAGCAGCCGCCCAAGCCCCAGAGCCTGACGGTGGTCTCGTATGCGGTCACCAAAACCGCCTATGACCAGATCTTCAAGCTCTTCGCGGCCGACTGGAAGAAGAGAACCGGCCAAACAGTCACCTTCCAAGGCAGCTATGGCGGCTCAGGCTCCCAGACCCGCGCGGTGATCGACGGGCTTGAGGCGGATGTGGTCAGCCTGGCCATGGCCGCTGACGTCAACAAGATTCAGCAGGCCGGCCTGATTCAGCCCGGTTGGGAGCGGGAGAACCCCTACAACTCCACACCGATCAACTCGACCGTGGCGGTGTTTGTGCGGCCTGGTAACCCCAAGAAGATCAACAGCTGGAAGGATCTCGACAACAAAAACGTGGATGTGGTGTTGGCCAATCCCAAGACCTCCGGTGGCGCCCGCTGGAACTTCCTGGCCCTCTGGGGAGCCATCACCCGTACGGGTGGCAGCGAGGCGCAGGCGCGCAGCTTCATCACGGGCGTCTACAAGAACGCTGATGTACTGCCCAAGGACGCGCGTGAAGCCACTGATGCCTTCGTCAAGCGTCGCCAGGGCGATGTGCTGTTGAACTGGGAAACCGAGGCGATCCTGGCCAGGCGCAAGGGTGAGTGGACCACGCCCTACAAGCTGTTCAGCCCCAACGTGCTGACCGAGCAACCCGTCACCGTTGTGGACAAGGTGGTGGATCGTCGTGGCACCCGCAAGGTGGCCGAAGCCTTCGTGCGCTTCCTCTATTCGCCGGCCGCTCAGAAGGTGTTTGCCGACAACGGCTTCCGCCCCACCACCCCGGAGGGCAAGGCCTACGCAAAGGGCAAATTCCAGAACGTGAGCGTCTTCAAGGTGGGCGATTTCGGCGGCTGGCCCGGCGTGGATCGCAAGTTCTTCGGCAAGGGCGGCATCTGGGATCAGATCTTCGCCAAGACCCGCTGAGCCAGCTCGCGCAGTGCTCTATCAAGCCCTGGCGACGAGCCGGGGCTTTTGCTTGCCCCAGTTACTCGTTAAGTCGACCGGGCAACCGTGATACCGTGAACTAACTGTTGTCGATCGGCTTACGTGACAATCTCTCGGCCCGTCCTCCCCCGTCCTCTGGCGGCCCCCTTGCTGCTCGCTCTTGGAGGCTCGTTGTTGCTGGTGGCCTGCGAAGCGCCCCAGGCTCCATCTGCCACTGGCGAGGCCAGCAAGCAGCAGGAATTGCTCGTGGTCAGCTACGCCGTGACCAAGGGCGCCTACGACCGGATCCTTCCCCGGTTTGCGGCCGACTGGAAAGCCAAAACGGGCCAGGAACTCAAGATCCGCACCAGCTATGGCGGATCCGGCACGCAGACGCGGGCGATCATCGACGGGCTGGAGGCTGATGTCGCCACCCTGGCGCTTTCGGCTGACGTGCTGAAGCTGCAGCAGGCCGGTTTGATCCAGCCCGGCTGGGAGCAGGAGCTGCCCAGTGGCAGCATCATCACCAACTCCGCCGTGGCATTCCTGACCCGGCCTGGCAATCCCAAGGGAATCCGCAGCTGGAACGATCTGGTCAAGCCGGGGGTCAAGGTGGTGACGGCCAATCCCAAGACCTCCGGAGGTGCCCGCTGGAACTTCCTCGGCCTCTGGGGATCGATCAGCCAGACCGGCGGCAGCCAGCAGCAAGCAGAGGCTTATGTGACGAGCGTCTACCGGAACGTCGAGAATCTCCCTAAGGACGCCCGTGAAGCCTCGGATGTGTTCCTCAAGCGCGACCAGGGTGACGTGCTGCTGAACTACGAGAACGAGGCGATCCTCGCCACCCGCACCGGTGATCTCAAGGCGCCGTTCGTGGTGCCGGAGCTTAACATCCGCATCGAGGGTCCCGTCGCCGTGGTCGACAAGGTGGTGGATCGCAAGGGCACCCGCAAGGCCGCTGAGGCCCTGGCTTCCTATCTGTTCTCTGAGGAGGCCCAGCAGGTCTTCGCCGAGGAGGGCTTCCGGCCCACGAACCCCACGGTTTGGGAGCGGGTGAAAAGCCGCTTCGCGCCGGTGAAGCAGTTCTTCTCCGTGCAGGAGTTCGGCGGTTGGGATGCGGTGAACAAGACTTTCTTCGATAACGGCGGTCTCTGGGATCGCCTGTTTGCCAAGTCGCGCTGAAGACGATGTGTGAGCTGCTGGCCCTCAACGCCAACACCCCTACCGACATGGCGTTCTCCTTCCGCGGCCTGAGTCGCCGCGGGGGTGCCAGTGGGGAGCATGCCGATGGTTGGGGGTTGGCCAGCTTCACGCCTGATGGCTCCGGCCTCAACCTGATCCGGGAGGATGCCCCTGCTGCCTTCTCACTGCTGGCGGATCAACTGGCCGAACGCTCCCCCCGGGCGCTGGTGTCGATCGCCCACATCCGCAAGGCCACCCAGGGGCAGGTGGCGCTCGAGAACTGCCATCCCTTTGTCCGTCGCTGGCAGGGACAGACCTGGGTGTTTGCCCACAATGGCAACCTCGCCGGAGCCATTCCCCATGGCGATTCCTACCGGCCCTTCGGCGACACCGACAGTGAAGTGGCCTTCTGCTGGATTCTCGATCGGCTCGATGCCGCCGGCGTGAACTCCCGCGATCCGGAAGCTCTGGCCGGGCTGCTGCATCGCTGTGCAAGAGATCTGGCCCAACGGGGCACCTTCAACGCCCTGATCAGCAATGGTCATTGGCTGTTTGCTACTGCCACCACCCGCCTGCACTGGCTGACGCGCCGGGCCCCCTTCCGCACCGCCACCCTCGTGGATCCGCCGGTCCAGGTGGATTTCTCCACGGTTACCACTGCCAAGGATGTGGTGACGATCCTGAGCACCGAGCCGCTCACCACCGATGAGCATTGGCATGCCATCGAGCCCGGATCCTCGATGCTGTGGAGCGGCGGTGAGCTGCTCTGCCAACACAACCCATGACACCACCGGTTTCCTCTGCACCGCCCCGCGCTGTGAGCCTCGCCGAGGCCTCTCGCTTCTGGTTCCAGCTGGGCTGGGTGAGCTTCGGCGGGCCGGCCGGGCAGATCGCCCTGCTGCAACGCGAGCTGGTGGACCGGCGCCGCTGGCTCTCGGAACGGCGCTACCTGCACGCCCTCAACTACTGCATGCTGCTGCCGGGGCCGGAGGCCATGCAGCTGGCCACCTACCTGGGCTGGCTGATGCACGGCGTACCCGGCGGCCTGATCGCCGGTGGGCTGTTCGTGATCCCCTCGGTGTTTGTGCTCACGGCCTTGGCCAGCGTGTACGCGATCTGGGGGCAGCTGCCGCTGCTGGCCTCCGTGTTCGCCGTGCTCAAACCGGCGGTGCTGGCCATCGTGCTGATGGCCGCCTGGCGGATCGGTCGCCGCACCTTGCACACGCCCCTGCTGGTGGCTTTGGCGGTTGCCGGTTTCCTGGCCATGGCCCTGCTGGATCTGCCCTATCCCCTTGTGGTGATCGCAGCGGGCGTGATCGGTCTGCTGGCCGCCCGCTGGCGACCGGCCCTTTTGCTCAGTGGTGGCTCCCATGGATCCGCGGCGGCCAACGCAGACGCGAATCGCCCTGATGCCCTGCACGACGACCACACCGACAGTCCTGAGCACGCCCGCTTCTCCCGCCGCCGTCTGGCCGTCACCCTGTTGATCTGGGCCCTGGCCCTACTGCTGCCCCTCGCCGCCCTAGCGATCGCCGGCGGTTGGGATGGCACCCTGGCGCTGATGGCGCGCTTCTTCACGCGGGTGGCGCTGCTCAGCTTTGGCGGGGCCTATGCCGTGCTGCCCTACGTGGCCCAGGGCGCGGTCGAGCACTTCGGTTGGCTGTCGGCGCCGCAGATGCTCGATGGCCTGGCCCTGGGGGAGACCACGCCGGGGCCCCTGATCATGGTGGTGGCCTTTGTGGGCTTCATGGGCGGCTGGAATCAGTCGCTCGCGGCTGGCTTGAGCCCCTGGCCCCTGGCCCTGGCGGCAGTGCTGGTGACGGTGTGGTTCACCTTCCTGCCCTCCTTCGGTTTCATTCTGGCCGGGGCACCCCTGGTGGAAGCCTCCAGAGGTGACCTGCGCTTCGGCGCACCACTGAGCGCCATCACGGCCGTGGTTGTTGGGGTGATCGCCAGCCTGGCGCTGTTCTTTGCCGGCCCGGTGCTCTGGCCTGCCGGCGCCTTCAATTCCTGGGCGGCGCTGGTGGTGGCGGCAGCTTTGTTTGCCCAGCTGCGGCTGCGCTGGAGCGTGCTGCAGGTGATCGGCGCGGCGACGGTGATCGGTGTGCTGCTCGCGGGGGTCGCGAAGCTCTCAGGCTGATCGCCAGCCAACTCAACAAAGCCCAGGGGTTTGGGCCCATTGGGACCAGGTGTCGAGGGTGACGTTCCGTAAGGTCCGGGGCACCTAGGGCGATCACTGCGGCGTACCCCATCGAGGACACTCCCTGGCACCCGCAGTCCGAGGTGGCCGATCAGCGCCTGGCCCTGGCGCAGGCAGTCGTACAACGTGGTGCCTTGCAATCGCCTCAACACCAGAGACCCCGCTCCCACGTGGAAGCACTGTGAGAAGGCGGGGTGATGGCCAATCCTGCGGCCAGTGAGGGGTGGTGGGATGGTGCAACACCGCCGCGTGGTTAACGCAGTCGCCCAGGGCATGAGGGGGCATCATCTTTCAACAGCTGGTCATTGGATCTTTACTGCCCATTGCTCAGCTGAATGCTGATCAGGGGAGGCGGATTGGTGCAGCGATGCAGCGCAGCTGCTCTTACAAGTTCGGCGCCACTGAGCCCGAGCTTGGCGCTGATGGTTTTGCGATACGTCTCCACGGTGTTCACGCACAGGGCCATCTGTTTGGCGATCTCTTTGTTCTGTCTTCCCTTGCCAACGGCGTGGAAGACCATCCGTTCACGCGGTGACAGGCGATCCAGTTGCACGAGCGCATTGGCCAGCCGTCGCTGATCGGGAGACGGGTGCTGTTGCTGCCAGCGGCTGACCAACTCCAGAAGGTCATCCCAGGGGCGTGACTTCTCCACGACACCCAGCAGGATCGGGAGGGTTTGAGCGGGCGGCACAAATGGGGCCCCCGGCGCCGTGAGCAGGATCAAACGACCGTCTGGGTTCAAGTCACGCAGGGCCATCGCGGCATCCTCCCAACGCTGCCCAGGCTGGTACACATCCAGCAGCAGAAGGGTAGGGGGTGTGAGGTGCTCCATTAGGCCTAGGGCCTCGCCCACTGAGGGGCAGATAGCCACCAGCTCCAAACCAAATTGCTCGCAGAGCAATCCACCGATGGCTTGTCCGCAGATCTGATGATCCGCCACAACCAAGCAGGTGGGGGGATCGACAGATGCAACTGCATCAAGGGGCAGCACCAGCAACCTTGTCGAGACACACCCCAGGCATACCCACAACTGGGAGCCTTGGATTGGCAAGCCGCCAATGGGATCTATTCAGCAGCACGAAGGCTGCACAACACTGAGATCTGTCCCCCGGCAGCATCACCATGACTCCTTCCTCAGCAGCAAGGTCGCCGGTCTTCCGCAGTCCACGACGGATCAGTATCACGGTGCCGCACCACGCGTTCTCGGCCCTGCAACAACGCAGCGACGTTGAGGGCCGCTCACTCAGCAATCTTGCGGCCTACCTGTTGGAGATATCACTGCATCAACTGACTTGATACAGCCAACAGTCTTCACCAAAGCGTGGGTGGGGCATCAGTTCAGATGCCGACTGCTTCTCTGAACCGTCAACACTCCATCTGCACCTCCTTAGGTGACCTCGGGACAACCCACTGCCTCACATTTGGAATTGGCGTCACGGCATCACGACCCCTTGGCTTGTTTGCCCGTGCGACGCATCAATGGGAGAGCCGCCGAAGCTGGCACATGAAGGCGGGCGGAAAGGCTGGCGACACGTTTGGTGCCTGATGGTTGTCTTTGCCATGCTGACCCCACACCCCGACGGGGAGAGGCCAACGATGAACTCCAGTGTTCGCTTGGATCCGCTCGCGCTTCTCCGGCAACAGGAGGCCACCCGCCTGCCCTGGCTGCTGCCCGAACGAAGGCGCCGCATGGCGGAGAGCCCCTTTGCCTTCTTCCGCGGCGCCGCCATCGTGATGGCCGCCGACCTCGGCCGCCAGCCCCACTCGGGCCTGATGGTGCAGCTCTGCGGGGATGCCCATCTGCTCAACTTCGGCTTCTACGGCTCCCCCGAACGGCAATTGCTGTTCGGCATCAACGACTTCGATGAAACCCATCCCGGCCCCTTCGAGTGGGATGTGCAGCGGCTGGCTGCCAGTTTCGTGTTGGCAGCCCGCAGCCTGGGGCTGAGCGAGAAGCAGCAGAGCCGGGTCTGCCGCCGCACGGTGCGCGCCTATGGCGAGGCGATGGCGGAGTTTGCTGCCATGCCTCAGATCCCGATGTGGGTGGCACGGCTGCCGCTGGAGCGCCTGATCGACGAACGCTCCAGTGCCAACTTCCGCACCCATCTGAGCAAGGTGACGACGGCCGCCCTGCAACGGGACAGTCGCCAGGCGGTGCGCAAACTGTGTGAGCCCGACAGCAGGGGTGAACTGCGTTTTCGCCATCAGCCGCCGCTGATCTGGCGCTTTGATGCCCTCGATCCAACCTGGCTGGCGGGCATGGACTGGCATGACTGGAATCAGAACATGCAGCGCAGCTACATGGGCTCGATCTCCTCCACCATGCAGCACCTGCTGGCGCTGTATCAGCTCAGCGATTCCGCCCTCAAGGCGGTGGGCGTGGGTTCCATCGGCACCCGCTGCGGCATCAGCTTGTTCGTGGGCCAGCACCCAGACGACATCCTGGTGCTGCAGGGCAAGCAGGCCGAACCCTCCGTGCTGGCTCCCTACGTGACTCTGCCCACACCGGAGCATCAAGGTCAGCGGGTGGTGGAGGGGCAGCGGTTGCTGCAAACCGCCAGTGATGCCTTTCTGGGTTGGGGCACCAACCCCGCAGGTGATCACATCTATATGCGCCATTTCCGCGATTGGAAGGCCGCGGTGGATGTGTCCCAGCTGGATGCCGACGGCCTCAAGGATTACGGCCGGCTCTGTGGCTGGACGCTGGCCAAGGCCCACGCCAGAGGCGGCGACCGCCGGGCCATTGCCACCCATATCGACGATCCGAAACGCTTTGCCCAGGACGTTCTGGAGCAGGCGATCCACCATGCGGATCTGGCCGAGGCCGACCATGCCTCCTTTGCCCTTGCCATCACCCAAGGCCAAGATCCCGGCGTCTAGACGCCTTAGACCCGAGCCCCCGGCTCAACGCGCTGTTGCTGGTGGCCGATCAGCAGCAGCAGCAGGCTGATGGCACCGAGCAATCCCACCAGCACAGCTGTGACGAGCATGGTGCCCGCCAGGCCACTGGCGTAGGTGTCGGACATCAGCTGGATCGCCTGCGCCGGCAATCCTTTGGCGTGGCTCAGCCTGCCGCTGCCCAGGGCCGCCCGCACCTTGGCTTCGAGTTCGGAACTCCAAGCGGTGGTGGAGCCCAGCTTCAGCACCTGTTCATGCAGGTTGGCGGCACCAAAGCCATTCACCATCGCGCCGCTGGCGGCGAAACCCAAGGCGAATCCAAATTGCCCAGTCGTGGTGCGAAAGGCCGTGACGGGCCCGAGCGAGCCCGGCGGAGCCTCCTGCACGAACAACGCCGCCTGGGGCACGGCCATGAAGGCCAGACCACTGCCCACCAGCACCATCGGCATCACCAGGGAGCTGTAGGAGCTGTCGGCGCGGATCGCGGCAAACCAGAGCAGCCCGAGCACGAGAGACACGGTGCCACCAGCCATCAACTGGGTGGTGCGGCGACCGGCCCGCATCAGCCGGCCGGCCGGCACAGCGCCAACGGCACAACAAACGAGCAGGGGGAGCTGGGCCAGGGCCACCTGAGCGGTGCTGAAGTGCTGCACCAGCTGCCAGAAATTGCTCGTCTGAAGCTGCACCACGGCCCAGGCGAAATTCCCGGCGATGCCGCTCACGATCGCCGCCGCGAAGCAACCACGGCGGTACAGCGCAACCGGGAAGATCGTCTCCTGACGGTGGCGCTCGATCAGCAGATGCACGCCGAACAGCACCATCCCAGACAGGGTGGGCAGCAGGAACTGGGGCGAGCCGAATCCCTTGATGGCGTGACTCACGCCGCTCAAAAAGAGCACCATCGCCCCAGCGATGCTGATCAGCCCTGGCCAATCGGGCCTGAGCTTGGCGTTGGCGGGCATCGGCGGCAACAGCAGCGGCAGCCACGGCAGACACAGCAGCGCCAGCAGGGGCACCAGGCCCAGGGCCAGGCGCCAGCTGCTGTTGGCCAACAGGCCACCCATGAGCGAGGCGGCGATAAAACCAGTGATGGTGCAGAGGTGCCACACGCCCAAAGCCTTGCCCAGCTGGTCGCGTCGGCTCACGACGCCCACGGTTGCAAACGACAGCACGAGCACAGCACCAACGGCGATGCCCGCCATGGCACGGCCCAACAGAAACAGGCCCGCATGGGGCGCCGTCATGGCGATCCCATCGCCGGCAATGAGCATCAGCAAGGCGGCCATCAACACCTGCCGGCGCTCCAGGCGATCCCCGAGGAATCCCATCAGCAGCACGGTGGCTGCCTGAGCCAGGGTGGAGATGCTGGCAGCCAGTGCCAACGTGGCGCCCTGCATCTCAAGTGCTTGGCCGGCCTTCACCAGGGCTGTGTTGGCGACGCTCGGGTCGATCAGTTGCAGGCTGGCCAGAACGCCGAGGAAGGGCACCGCCAGGGCTCTGGTGGGTTGAGCGCTCATGGAGTGATCAGCAATGGGTGTGCCTTAGCGCCGAATGTTCACAATTTTGCGTTGCAGAATTAACCCCGCAGGCAAGGCAGTAATGAGGTTGGAAATTAGAACAGGTCCATCGCCCGTGACCAAGCCAAAAATTGCCCAGACAACAACGCCTGAAGTGAACATCAAATACATCCCTAGCGAGATGCCAGAGGTGTCGCCGGTGCGCAGGGTCTTCAGGGCCTGAGGGAAGAAGCTTGACGTCGTCAGCACCGCAGCGACGTAGCCCAAAGCATCAACGGGTGAGGCGCTCATAACGAGAGCTGAAAATCTCTCTAATCATCGCATGGCTTCCGTTTCAATATTTCTAAGAGCTGATTTGCGGTTTGCCGATGCTACGCAAGCACTCCTGGGCTTGCTTTGCTTTAGAGGTATCGATGAATGATAGTAACTATGGGCATTGTGTTTGTGAGTAGGCCGCCTCTTGGTTGGCATGAAGAAGGGGCAGATGGCATGCCGATCGGACCGAGCCTGCCCATTGGTTGGAGTTGGCGGCACAAGCAGGCTCAGGTGGCTGAGCACCTCTGACTCAGCACTCGCCCTGGTGCACACGGGGCGCTGGTCCCGTAGCGCCACGGGCCAACAGGCTTTCCTGGGTATTAACGGCGAAATAGTGGGTCAAATTAACGACCTGACCACTCCAGCCGGTCTGGTGGCTGGCGCCAATGCCGGCCCCATTGTCACCATGGAAGTACTCATAAAACAGAAGATAATCCTTCCAGTGGGGATCGCTCTGGAAGGTCTGCTGGCTGCCAAAGACTGGTCTTAGGCCTTCAGCATTGCGTGTGAAGATAGAGACGAGCCTGTGCGCAAGTTGCTCGGCGATCTCATAG